>NZ_JAPHVK010000009.1:0-93379 GCF_028680565.1 Kingella sp. SNUBH-2017 | reverse complement strand
AGGCAGCCTGAAAGTTAAAGGCAGCCTGAAAGTTAAAGGCAGCCTGAAAGTTAAAGGCAGCCTGAAAGTTAAAGGCAGCCTGAAAGTTAAAGGCAGCCTGAAAGTTAAAGGCAGCCTGAAAGTTAAAGGCAGCCTGAAAGTTAAAAAAGCAGCCTGAAAACGAAAAACCGTTTTCAGGCTGCTTTGTGTGTATCCGCTTATTTGTCGCGCAGCTCGCGGCGCAGGATTTTGCCGACGTTGGACTTGGGCAGCTCGTCGCGGAATTCGATTTCGCGCGGGACTTTGTAGCCGGTCAGCTGGCTGCGGCAGAATTCGATCAGCTCGTCTTTGGTCAGGCTGGGGTCTTTTTTCACCACGAAGAGTTTGAGCGCTTCGCCGGTTTTTTCGCTTTTGACGCCGATACAGGCCACTTCCAGCACTTTGGGGTTGTGGGCGACCACGTCTTCGATTTCGTTGGGATAGACGTTGAAGCCGGACACCACAATCAGGTCTTTTTTGCGGTCGACTATCCGCAGCCAGCCTTGTTCGTTCATCACGACAATGTCGCCGGTTTCCAGCCAGCCGTCGGCATCGAGCACTTTGGCGGTTTCTTCGGGGTGCTGCCAGTAGCCTTTCATCACCTGCGGCCCTTTGATCCACAGTTCGCCGGCTTCGCCGATGGCGGCAAAACCGCCGTTGCCGTCGCGCAGCTGCACGTCGGTGCTGGGCAGCGGCAGGCCGATGCCGCCGCTGTAGGCGGGAATGTTGAGCGGGTTGACGCACACGCCGGGGCTGGCTTCGGTCAGGCCGTAGGCTTCGACGATGGCCTGGCCGGTTTGCGCCGCCCAGCGCTCGGCCACGGCCTGCTGGGTGGCCATACCGCCGCTGAGCGTGAGTTTCCAGCTGGAAAAATCGAGCTGTTTGAAGCTGTCTTTATTGAGCAGGGCGTTAAACAGGGTGTTGACGCCGATAAACACGGTGATGCGGTGTTTGCCCAATTCGGCGATAAAGCCGTCGATGTCGCGCGGATTGGCGATCAGCACGGCTTTGGAGCCGGCCTGGATGGTAATCATCAGGTTCACGGTGAGCGCGAAAATATGATAAAGCGGCAGCGCGGCGATAAAGACTTCGTGGCCGGGCTGCAGCTTGCATTTAATCCATTCGGCGCCCTGCATCATGTTGGCGCAGATATTGCCGTGGGTGAGCATCGCACCTTTGGCCACGCCGGTGGTGCCGCCGGTGTACTGCAAAAAGGCCAGATCTTCGCGCGCCAGCGGCACTTCCTGCAGCGTTTGGGCGCCGCCCTGCGCCAGCGCGCGTTTAAAGGGTACGGCGTGCGGGATGCGGTAGTCCGGCACTTGTTTGCGCACGCGGCGCAGCACGAAATTAACCAAAGCGCCTTTGAAAAAACCGAGCATATCGCCGACGCTGGCAACGATAACGTGTTTGACCTGGGTGCGCGGCAGCACCATTTCCAGCGTATTGGCAAAGTTTTCCAGCACCACGATGGCGGTGGCACCGCTGTCTTTGAGTTGGTGTTCGAGTTCGCGCGGGGTGTAGAGCGGGTTGGTATTGACCACCACCAGCCCGGCTTGCAGGATGCCGAATACCGCAATCGGGTATTGCAGCAGATTGGGCATCATCACCGCTACCCGCTCGCCGCGCGGCAGCTTGAGCACGTTTTGCAGATAGGATGCGAAATCGGCCGCCAGCTTGGCGGTTTGGCGGTAGCTGATTTCTACGCCCATGCTGTGAAAGGCGGGTTTGTCGGCAAATTGTTCGACGCTTTGTTTGAATACGTCCACCACCGATTGGTAGCGTTCGGTGTCGATCTCGTGTGCCACGCCGTTTTCGTAGCTGTCCAGCCAGATTTTTTCCATGGGTTGCGGTTTCCGTTGTGTGGTCGGGAAAGGGGGCGATTATAGCAAAATTAAACGTTGTTCCCCGTATCCGCGCCGAAGCGGTCGCGCGTGCGTAAAAAGGCAACCTGAAAAACCTTTTTTCGGTTTTCAGGCTGCCTTTTGGTGTGCGGCAGACCGTTTTCAGGCTGCCTTGGCGCGGTTTACAGCAAACCGGGCTGCCCCAGCGCCGGATCGCTGGCGTGGGCGGCTTCGGCATCCGCCACGCTCAGACCCAGCGCTTGGGCGACGCCTTCGGCGTAGGCCGGATGGCAGCGGGCACAGTTGCGGATGTGGCGGTATTTAATGAAGTCCGGCGCGTCGCCCATTGCGGCGGCGGTGTTGGCGAACAGGGTTTGTTTTTGCTCGTCGCTCATTTTCTCAAACAGCGCTCGCGGCTGGCTGAAGTAGTCGGCGTCGTCTTCGCGGTAGTTCCAATGCGCGGCGTCGCCGTTGATTTTCAAGGGCGGCTCGGCGTATTGCGCCTGTTCCTGCCATTGGCCGAAGCTGTTGGGCTCGTAGTGGATGGCGGAGCCGTAGTTGCCGTCAGCGCGGCCTTGGCCGTCGCGGGCGTTGCTGTGCACGGGGCAGCGCGGGCGGTTTACCGGAATCTGGTGGTGGTTCACGCCCAAGCGGTAGCGCTGCGCGTCGGCGTAGTTAAACAGGCGCGCTTGCAGCATGCGGTCGGGCGAAACGCTGATGCCGGGCACGAGATTGCTTGGCGCGAAGGCGGATTGTTCGACGTCGGCGAAGAAGTTTTCCGGATTTTTGTTGAGCTCAAACTCGCCCACTTCAATCAGCGGATAGTCTTTTTTCGGCCAAACTTTGGTCAGGTCAAACGGGTGGTACGGCACTTTTTCGGCGTCCGCTTCGGGCATGATTTGCACGTACATCGTCCATTTGGGGTAGTCGCCGCGCTCGATGGCTTCGTAAAGGTCGCGCTGGTGGCTTTCGCGGTCGTCGGCGATGATGGCGGCGGCCTCGGCGTTGATCAGGTTTTTAATGCCCTGCTGGGTGCGGAAATGGAATTTCACCCAGAATCGCTCGTTTTGCGCGTTGATAAAGCTATAGGTGTGCGAGCCGAAGCCGTGCATGTGGCGGTAGCTGGCGGGGATGCCGCGATCGCTCATCACGATGGTGACTTGGTGGAAGGCTTCGGGCAGCAGCGTCCAGAAATCCCAGTTGTTCGTTGCCGAGCGCATATTGGTACGCGGGTCGCGTTTGACCGCTTTGTTCAAATCGGGGAATTTGCGCGGGTCGCGCAGGAAGAACACGGGCGTGTTATTGCCGACCATGTCCCAATTGCCTTCTTCGGTGTAAAACTTCAGCGCAAAGCCGCGGATGTCGCGCTCGGCATCGGCCGCGCCGCGCTCACCGGCAACGGTAGTAAAGCGGGCGAACATTTCGGTTTTTTTACCGATTTCGCTGAAGATTTTGGCGCGGGTGTATTTTGTGATGTCGTGGGTGACGGTAAACGTACCAAACGCGCCCGAGCCTTTGGCGTGCATGCGCCGCTCGGGGATGACTTCGCGCACGAAGTTGGCGAGTTTTTCGTTCAGCCACAAATCTTGCGCCAAGAGCGGGCCGCGCGCTCCGGCGGTCATGGAGTTTTGGTTGTCGGCAACGGGGGCGCCATTGTTCATGGTCAGGTGGGTTACAGGGCATTTGTTCATCATGGTTTCCTTTTATTGCTTGGCGGATTGCTCGATTTGGCGGAAGGCGTATTCGTAGCCGGTTTCACATTTTTCATACAGTTGCTGGATCGACATTTGTTTTCCTTTCGCTTGGGTTTATGCAGCGTGGCTGCGGTGCGGGGCGGAATATATGTTTAAACAAAAGCTATCGCAACTATGATTTCAATTTGTTTATTTTAAAACGACGACAAAAAAGCAGCCTGAAAGGGATTTTCCGCTTTCAGGCTGCCTGAAAAATAAAGAATTAAGCGCTGACCAGCTTGCCGTCTTGCATTCGCAATACGCGGTTGAAACGGGCGGCCAGATCGTCGTCGTGGGTCACGACCACCAGCGCGGTATCCAGCTCGCTTTGCAGCTCCAGCATCATATCGAGCACTTTGCGCGCATTGCCGCGGTCGAGATTACCGGTGGGCTCGTCGGCCAGCAGGCAGCGCGGGCGGCCGACCAGCGCGCGGGCGATGGCGGCACGCTGGCGCTCGCCGCCGGAAAGCTGGGCGGGGCGGTGGCGGATGCGCTCGCCCAGCCCCACGCGCTCGAGCATCGCCGCCGCGCGATCGCGGGCTTCGGCTTTGGGCGCGCCGCTGATCAGCAACGGCATCATTACGTTTTCCAGCGCCGAAAATTCGGCCAGCAGGTGGTGGAACTGGTAAACAAAACCCAGGTTGCGGTTGCGCAGCCGTCCCAGCGCTTTCTGGCCGAGCTTGGCAACGTTTTCGCCCATCAGCATCACGCTGCCGGCGCTCGGGCTGTCCAGCCCGCCGAGAATGTGCAGCAGCGTCGATTTGCCGCTGCCCGAAGCGCCGATGATGCTTACGCTCTCGCCGGCGCCGATTTGCAGGCTCAGGCCGTTGAGCACCTGCACGTTCAGGCTGCCGTCGCGGTAGTTTTTGCTCACTTCGCGGCAGTCGATTACCGCCTGCGGCTCCGCGGCGGGGTGGGGTACGGGATTATTCATAGCGCAAAGCCTCCGCCGGTTGGGTGCGCGCCGCGCTCCAGCTCGGATACAGCGTCGCCAAGAAAGAAAGCAGCAGCGAGATGCAGACCACGGTAATCACGTCGGCAGCCTGAATGTCGCTGGGCAGATGGTTGATGAAATAAACTTTGGACGACACGAAATGCACGTTGAACACCTCTTCGATATAGGCAACGATGTCGCCCACTTTCCACGCCGCCAGCAGGCCGAGCACGGTACCGACCAAAGTGCCGATGGTGCCGGCAACCATGCCCTGCACGATGAAAATGCGCATAATGCCGCCGGGCGACATGCCCAGCGTGCGCAAAATGGCGATATCGGCCTGTTTTTCTTTTACCGCCATCACCAGCGACGACACCAGATTAAAGGCGGCAACGACGACGATGCAGGTCAGCAAAAGCGTCAGCAGGCGTTTTTCCATTTCCACCGCGTTGAAGTAGCTGCGGTTGTTGTCCGTCCAGTTGCGCACCCAAATCTGCTGGCTCTGCTGCAGGGCTTCGGGCACCAGCGCATCCATCACCGCCGGCGCGTTTTGCGGATCGGCCAGCCGCAGCCGCAGGCCGACGTTGCCCTCGTCCACGCGGTAGAGTTTCTGTGCGTCGGCCAAATGGGTAATCGCCATGCTGCTGTCTGCTTCATCGACGCCGGTCTTGATGATGCCGACCACCCTGAACTGCTTGAGCCGCGGCACCACGCCGGCGGGGGTAACATTGCCCTCGGGCGTGATCACGGTAACTTTGTTGCCTAATTCCGCGCCCAGCGCATCGGCCAGCTCCGAGCCGAGCACAATGCCGAAATCGTCGGCCTGCAAATCTTCCAGGCGGCCGGCCACCACGTTTTTGGTGAACTCCGCCACTTTCGCTTCCTGATCAGGCAGCACGCCGCGCAGCTGCACGCCGCGCACCTCGCCGGAATTGGCCAGCAGCGCCTGTCCGGCCACATAGGGTGCGGTCGCCACCACCCCTTTGCCCGTGCCGAACTGCTTTTGTAGATCGCGCCAGGTTTTGCCGCCCTCGGCATCGAAATAGCCGATTTCAGCATGCGGGGCGATATTGAGCAGCTGGCCGCGGATTTCCTTCTGAAAGCCGTTGACCACCGACAGCACCAGAATCAACGCAATCACGCCCAGCGCAATGCCGAGCACCGAAATCACCGAGATAAACGACACAAAGCCGCTGCGTTTTTTGGCGCGCATATAACGCAGGCCGATCCAAGTTTCCAAAGCCATATTTTCAGGCTGCCTTTGCTGAAGTCAAAACGGCGGCGATTGTATCAAAACTTTGCCGCAGCGGCGTGTTGTCAGGCGCGGCAGCCTAAAAGGGGAAAGCGCCGCCCAGCCGCTGCCGGCAGCCTGAAAGCGCGGCGTTTTGCTGCCATTTTTGATGGTTCTTGGCAAAAGCCTTTTTATCCGACAAAAACATCCGGCTAGCAAAATCCGCCGTGCGGGGCAAGCGCCGGCGGCGGGAAAAGTGTGTTTATGCCATAACCTTTTCATTTGCAAATTAAAGAACTTTTGCACCCGTTTACGCACTTTTCAGGCTGCCTGAAAATGGATTATCATGCGCCATACGCGCTGTTTTTCTTGGCGCGTTTTCACATGTATAAGTCTGAAAAAACGTCTGAAAACAAGCTCCAAGCCAACACCCATCCGATTTGAACCCCAAAGCGAAGGAAAGCCCGATGAATACGACAGTCAATCTCAAAGTTACCAAACGCGACGGCCGATTGGAGGCGATCAATCTGGACAAAATCCACCGCGTGGTAACTTGGGCGGCAATGGGCTTGGACAACGTATCGGTTTCCCAGGTCGAACTCAAATCGCACATCCAGTTTTACAACGGCATCCGCACCGACGACATCCACGAAACCATCATCAAGGCCGCGGCCGACCTGATTTCCGAAGAAACGCCGGATTACCAGTATCTGGCCGCGCGGCTGGCGATTTTCCACTTGCGCAAAATCGCCTATGGCGACTACGAGCCGCCGCATCTTTACGACCATGTGGCCAAACTCACCGAAGCCGGCCGCTACGACCGCCACATTCTCGCCGATTACAGCCGCGAAGAATTCGACGAACTCAACGCGCACATCGACCACGACCGCGACCTGACCTTCTCCTACGCCGCCGTCAAACAGCTGGAAGGCAAGTATCTGGTGCAAAACCGCGTTACCCGCCAAATCTTTGAAACACCGCAGTTTCTCTACATTCTGGTGGCGATGTGCCTGTTCTCCAAATACCCGAAAGCCACCCGCCTGGATTATGTAAAACGCTTTTACGACGCGGTTTCCACCTTCAAAATCTCGCTGCCGACGCCGATTATGAGCGGCGTGCGCACGCCCACCCGCCAGTTCAGCTCCTGCGTATTGATCGAGTGCGACGACAGCCTGGATTCCATCAACGCCACCACCAGCTCGATTGTCAAATACGTTTCGCAGCGCGCCGGCATCGGCATCAACGGCGGCCGCATCCGCGCGCTGGGCAGCGAAATCCGCGGCGGCGAAGCGCAGCACACCGGCTGCATCCCCTTCTTCAAAATGTTTCAGGCTGCCGTCAAATCCTGCTCGCAGGGCGGTGTGCGCGGCGGGGCGGCCACGCTGTTTTACCCGCTGTGGCATTTGGAAGTGGAAAGCCTGCTGGTGCTGAAAAACAACCGCGGCGTGGAAGACAACCGCATCCGCCAGCTCGATTACGGCGTGCAAATCAACCGCCTGCTCTACACCCGCCTGATCAAAGGCGAAAACATCACCCTGTTCTCACCCAACGAAGTGCCCGGCCTCTATGAAGCCTTTTTCGCTGACCAAGACGAATTCGAGCGCCTTTACACCCGCTACGAGCAAGACGAAAACATCCGCAAACGCAGCCTGCCGGCCACCGAACTCTTCTCCATCCTGATGCAGGAGCGCGCCGGCACCGGCCGCATCTACATCCAAAACGTCGATCACTGCAACACCCACAGCCCGTTTGATCCGCGTGTCGCCCCTGTCCACCAGTCCAACCTGTGCATGGAAATCGCCCTGCCCACCAAACCACTGAATGACATCAACGACGAAAACGGCGAAATCGCCCTGTGCACCCTGTCCGCCTTCAACCTGGGCGCCATCGAGAATCTGGACGAACTCGAAGGCCTGTCCGACTTGGCCGTACGCGCGCTCGATGCCCTGCTGGATTATCAGGACTACCCGATCAAAGCCGCCCGCACCTCCACCATGGGGCGCCGCTCGCTGGGCATCGGCGTGATCAACTACGGCTACTATCTGGCTAAAAACGGCATGAAATACAGCGACGGTTCGGCCAACGCCCTGACCCACCGCACCTTTGAAGCCATGCAGTACTACCTGCTCAAAGCCTCGGTGGAGCTGGCCAAAGAATACGGCGCCTGCCCGTTGTTTAATCAAACCGTTTATTCGCAGGGCAAACTGCCGATCGACACCTACAAAAAAGACCTCGACACCGTCTGCGCCGAGCCGCTGCATCTCGATTGGGAAAGCCTGCGCGCCGACATCGTCAAACACGGTCTGCGCAACTCCACCCTTACCGCGCTCATGCCGTCTGAGACCAGCTCGCAGATTGCCAACGCCACCAACGGCATCGAGCCGCCGCGCGGCCTGGTTACCGTCAAAGCCTCCAAAGACGGCATCCTCAAACAAGTGGTGCCCGAATTCGGCCGCCTGAAAAACCAATACGAAACCCTGTGGCAGATGGGCGGCAACGAAGGCTATCTGAAACTGGTCGGCATCATGCAGAAATTCGTCGACCAAGCCATCTCCGCCAACACCAGCTACGACCCCAAACGCTTCGAAGGCGGCCGCGTACCGATGAAGCAGATGCTCAAAGACCTGCTCACCGCCTACAAATACGGCGTCAAAACCCTTTACTACCACCACACCCGCGACGGCGCCGACGACACCCAAACCGACATCCAAGACGACGGCTGCGCCGGCGGAGCGTGCAAAATCTGATGTCTTGTTTTTTTCAAGCTGCCTTTAAGTGATGCGAGGCAGCCTGAAAAGCATTTTTGGCTTTCAGGCTGCTTTTTCTTTCCACCAACCTAAAGGAACTCCGTATGAAGCTCCGTTATTCCACTGTCCCCGCCCTACTGGCTGCGGTATTTGCCGCCGCGTCCCTGCCCGCCGCCGCCCGCAGCCAGATGCAATGCCGCCACGTTCAAAGTAAAGGCATCGAAAGCACCTACCGCTGCGAAGCCCCCGGCGCCACCATCGCCCAAGCCTATGCCGACTTCCAAGCCCGCCGCTACCGCTACGAAGCCCCCGTAATCGACGGCGTGCGCGAAGAAGAAATCTACCAAGACGGATACCTGCCGCACACCCTGCCCAAACGCAGCCTGAAACGCGAAGGCACCGAACCCAACGAATGCGGTGGTTTCCGCTACTACTACCACATCACCCGCCACAACGGCGGCGTCCGTGTCAAAAGCGGCGGCGGCGACGACTGCGTGGCCGGCGACGGCACCGAAACCCGCTACGAAAAACGCGGCGGCAAAATCATCATCACCCACAAAGTATTCGCCTCCTGACCACGAAACGATACTAAAACCGGCATCCGCGCCTAACAAAAGCAGCCTGAAAGCCACATCGGCTTTCAGGCTGCTTTGTGCCATTCGGAAAATATCGGAAAACGGCAGCAAGGCGGCATTTTTGCGAACATTAAAAAACGGCTTTCAGGCAGCCTGAAAGCCGTTTTGTCATTGCCGCAGCGGTGTTTAGAACAATTCGTCGATGGCGTCGCCACCGGTGGATTTTTTCGGCGTGTTCTGCTGGGCGGGGCGGGGTGTTTTTTTCGGCGTTGGGGCGGTTTCTACCGGCTTGAGCGGGACTTCGCCGCCGCTGTCGCCGCCGCCGGCGATCGGCACCAGCGGGATTTCTTTCTCTTTTTCCTTTTCTTTCTCGACTTTTTTCGCTTTCTTGGCCGGTGCCGCGCCGGTGTTTAGCGCGGCGCGGTCGAAAGCATCATCCGGCTCGGACGCAACGCCGGGCACTTCGCGCGGGTCGGGTGCGCCGACGGTCGGCAGGCTGGCATCACGCACCGGAGTCGGGGAAACGGGTTTGCCGTCGGGCGAGAGCGCTTCAACCGGACGCGAAGCGGCGGGCTGCTGGCGGGTTTCGGTGTCGATAACCGTGGGTTTGGAAATCTCGCGGTACAAAACGTACATCAGGCCAATGACGACAAAGGTGCCGATCACCAGCAGGGTCAGCAGGATGTTGCCGAAAGTGATTTTGGATTTTGCTTGGGGTTCGTTTGACATTGCACGGTATCCGTTTCAGGCTGCCTTGAAAGGCAGCCTGCGCCGCAGGGTTTACTGGGCGCTGCCGGTGGCGGCGTTGGTGGTGGTTTCAGGCTGGTAGGTTTCGTAAAGGGTAACGACTTCGCGCACGCCCGGGGTGGTGCGCACGCGCTCGGTTACGGCGGCCTGCTGATTGGGCGCAAGTATGCCCATCACATAGGCGGTGCCGTCGTAGGTAACGACTTTGACGTGGCCGAAATACACGCCCGGCACGTTGATCAGGTGGGTGCGCAGCTTGGTGGTGATCCAGGTGTCATTGCTGATGTGGCCGAAGGTGCGGTTGATCGGCACCACTTGGATGTGGTTGTACACGGCCAATGCGTTTTTCTCGCTGCGGGCGATGGCTTCGGCAGTTTGGCGGTCGTTTTCGGAAGCGACATGTCCCAGCAGCAGGATGCGGCGGTTGTAGCTGACAACGGCGATTTTCGGTTTGTACTGCGGATTGGTGTTGGCGCTGCGGACGGCTTGGAGCGCTTGGTATTTGACGCGCTGCTCCATCACTTCGTCGTCGGTTTGCGCGCCGGTGCTGCGGCGGTCGGCAATCGACGCGCCGCCGGCGGCTGCGGCACCGCCAATCAGCGCGGCGGCACAGCCGCCCAGCGAACCGGCAAAGGCAATCGACAGCATCAGAACGGCAAGGCGGTGCTTGGGCATATTCATGGTGGACTCCTGGGATATTGGGGGCGCGCCCTGATTGATTGTTGGGCAGGCAGCGCGCCGGATGCGGCGCATTTTAACGTTTTTTTACCGGATTTGGCAGTTTTTCAGGCTGCCTGAAAACGGCGGCATTCAGTCGGCGGGCATGCCTTCGGTGAGCATGGTGTCGATGCAGTCGCACAGCGCGTGCACCAGCAGGATGTGGACTTCCTGAATGCGGGCGGTGCGCGGATAGGGCACATTCAGCAGCACATCGCCTTCTTTGAGCATGGCGGCGATTTTGCCGCCGTCGCGGCCGGTAAAGGCCACCACTTTCATATCGCGCTCGTGGGCGGCTTTAATCGCTTCGATCACATTGGCGGAATTGCCGGAAGTGGAAATGCCCATCAACACGTCGCCGGCGCGGCCGAGTGCGCGTACCTGCTTGCTGAAAATATGCTCGAAACCGTAGTCGTTGCCGATGGCGGTCAGGGCGGAAGTGTCGGTGGTCAGCGCCACCGCCGCCAGCTCCATGCGCTCTTTTTCGAAGCGGCCGGTCAGCTCGGCGGCAAAATGCTGGGCGTCGGCCGCCGAACCGCCGTTGCCGCACACTAGGATTTTGCCGTCTTCGGCCAGCGCCTGAAACAGCAGCAGCGCTGCTTGGGCGGTGGGTTCGGCCAGCACGGCGGCGGCGGTTTGTTTGGCGCGGATGCTTTCGTCAAAATGGGCGGCAACCCGCTGTTGCAGACTGTTCATTCGGATGCTCCTTAACCGGTAATATTGTGCAGCCACACCGGCGCGGCGCTGCCTTCGAGCAGCACGGCATCGATGCGGCAGGGACGGCCGGCGAGCCGTTTTTGCTGCAGATAGTGCTCGGCGCTTTTTTGCAGCTTGGCCAGTTTGGCGGGGGTGATGCTGTAGGCGGCGCCGCCGAAACGGCTGCTGCGCCGGTAGCGCACTTCGACAAACAGCACGGTATCGCCGCTTTGCATAATCAGGTCGATTTCGCCGAAGGGGCAGTGCCAGTTGCGCTCCAAGAGTGTACAGCCGGCGGTGAGCAGATAGTCCAAAGCCGCCTGCTCCGAGGCGGCGCCCTGTTCGTGGGTGAGTTTCATGCGGCAGCTCCTGCGCGGCGGGCGGCCTGCTCGGCGGCGGTGAGTGCGATTTTGTCGCGCACATACAAAAGTTCCGCCTGTGCCGCCGCAACGGCGGGATACGCGCTGTCCAGCGCCAAACGCAGAAAATCGGCGGCTTCGGGCATATCGGGGCAGCCTGAAAACGGCGGCGGCTGCTCCAAAGCAAAGGCGCTGCCGATGCCCGCTGCCGTGCCGACGGCGTTTTCAGGCTGCCGGATGGCGGCGGCGGCACCCACCTGGTAATCGCTCAGCCGACGGCGCTGCGCGGTATCGAACCAGGCGTAAAACACTTCGTTCATCCGCGCATCGGCGGCAGCCAGCACGCAAGGCTGCGGCGGCAGCAGATAGGCGGCGGCATCGAGCGTCGGCACGCCGATCAGCGGGGTGGCAAACGGCGCCGCCAGCCCCTGCGCCACGCCGATGCCGATGCGCAGGCCGGTAAACGCGCCCGGCCCTTTGGCATACACCACCGCGCCCAAATCGGCGGCGCCGATGCCGGCTTGGGCAAACATTTCGCCAATCTGCGGCAAAATCAGCTCGGACTGGCGGTTGCCGGCGTCGATGCGGCACGACAGAATTTCGCCGCCGGCGCGCAAGGCCAGCGACAGCACGCTGCTGCCTGTATCGACGGCGAGTATCGGACGGTGGAAATCAGGCTGCATAAACACGAACCAAAAACGGAGCGAAACAGGCGCGGATTATAGCCCAAAACCGCCGCCTGCCGCTGGGAATCGGGCTTTCAGGCTGCCTGCGGCAAACCTGATTGGCGGTGCCGTTTTCGCATCGGGCAGCCGATTTGCCCAATCGGATGCCGGCAATCTTTCAGGCAGCCTGAAAAACGGCAGCGGCACTTTCAGGCTGCCTGCACCGCCTAAGCGGTTTCAGCCGGCGCCGCCCTGCCCTTTTTGCGCCACGCGGCGGCGGCGGGCTTCTTTGGGGTCGGCTTTGAGCGGGCGGTAGAGTTCGACGCGGTCGCCGTTTTGCAGCACGGTATCGTCTTTAACCTGGCGGCCGAAAATGCCCAGTGGTGCGTTCAGGTCGGCATCGGGGAAATCGGCGGCCAGCGGGCTCAGGCGTACCGCTTCGCGGGCGGTGCAGCCGTCGGCGAGATTCAGGCGGTACAGCACTTGGGCATCGGCGGTGCCGTAGGCCACTTCGATTTCAGGCATAGCGGCGGTCGGCTTCCTGCACAAAGGCTTCGACCAGGCGGTTGCACACGCCGCCAAATACCGGACTGATCAGCCGGCTGAGCAGGCCGACCAGCTCGTATTGCAGCCTGAAATCGACTTTGCAGCGCCCGTCTTCCAGCGGCGTGAACTGCCAGATGCCGTGCAGGCTGCGGAAAGGGCCTTCCAGCAGCTCCATGCGGATTTCGCGCCCCGGCACGTTGGTGTTGCGGGTGGCGAAAGACTGGCGCATGCCCATGTAATCCATATGCAGGCGTGCGCGCAACTCGTTGCCCTGGCGCGACAGCACTTCGGTGCGGCCGTACCACGGCAAAAAGCGCGGGTAGTCTTCCACCTTGTCCACCAGCTCGAACATCTGCTCGGCGCTGTGGTTGGCGTAAACGGTTTTACTGATGGTATTGACTGCCATAATTCGTTCAAATGGTTTTCAGGCAGCCTGAAACGATTTTCAGGCTGCCAGTTGCGGAAACAGGCTTCTTAGGCCGGCGACGATAATCTCCACCGCCACCGCCGCCAGCAGAATGCCCATAATGCGGTTGAGCACCGCCAGGCCGGTATCGCCCAACAGGCCGCTGATGCGGTCGGCCGCCAGCAGGCTGAGATAGGAAATCAGCGACACCACCGCGCCGGCGGCGGTAATCAAAAACAGGCCGGTATAGCTGCTGACCGACGAAGCGTAAATCACTACCGTGGAAATGCCGCCGGGCCCCATAATCATCGGAATCGCCAGCGGCACCACGGCAATGGTGCCGAGCACCGGCCGGATTTCGCGTTTTTCCGCCGGCATGCCGCTGCCGTCGTCGGGCGTGGTCAGATCGGGTTTGGCGTGGTTGTCGCCCTTGCTCATCATCGACATCGCAATCAGAAACACCAAAATCCCGCCGCCGACGCGGAAAGAGCCGGTGCTGATGCCCAGCACTTTGAGCAGCAGATTGCCGCTGAACGTAAAAATCACGATGGTAACGAACACGCTGGCGGCGGTCATTTGGGCGACGCGGCGGCGCTCGCGGCGGCTGCAGGTGTGGGTCAGCTCCAAAAACAGCGGCAGCGCGCTCAAGGGATTGATCAGCACCAGAAAGGCCAGCACGATTTGGACAATTTGCGATTCCACGCTCATTTTGCTCTCCCCGTCTTACAAAACAGGCAGCCTGAAAAACGCACCGGCCGGGTTTCAGGGTTTTCAGGCTGCTTCAGACATTTCCCGCTGCAGGGCGCTTATTCGCCGGCGGCCGGCAGCGCCATCTGCAGCACGGTTTCGGTTTGGCGGCGGCGGAAGGCATCGAGCTTTTGCGCCAGCGCTTCATCGTCTGCGGCCAGCAGCGACACCGCAAACAGCGCGGCATTGGCGGCGCCGGCTTCGCCGATGGCAAACGTCGCCACCGGTACGCCTTTGGGCATCTGCACGATCGACAGCAGCGAATCTTCGCCGCGCAGGTATTTACTCGGCACCGGCACACCGAGTACCGGCAGCGGCGTTTGGCTCGCCAGCATGCCCGGCAGGTGGGCGGCACCGCCGGCACCGGCGATAACCGCGCGCAGGCCGCGCCCTTTGGCGGTTTTGGCGTATTCAAACATCAGATCCGGCGTGCGGTGCGCCGACACCACCCGCGCTTCGTAGTCCACGCCGAAATCCTGCAGGATGTTGGCGGCGTACTGCATAACGGGCCAGTCGCTGTTGCTGCCCATCACAATCCCGATTTTGGCCATAAGGGCGCTCCTGCCTTATTTGAAAAAGTCGCCCATGCCCGGCGGCAGGCCCTGGGTGAATTTCGACATTTTGTCCGAAGTGGTTTGCGCCACTTTGGCGCCGGCATCGGCAAAGGCGGCCAGAAGCAGATCTTCCAGCAGTTCTTTGTCGTCGGCCGCCTGCTCGATCAGCTCGCTGCTGATGTCGAGTTTGCGCACCTGATGGCCGCAGGTCATCACCACTTTGACCAAACCGTTGCCGGCCTGGCCTTCGACTTCGGTTTCGGCCAGTTCTGCCTGCGCCTTTTTCATATTTTCCTGCATTTTCTGCGCCTGCTGCATCAGGCCGCCGAGTCCGGCTTTTCCAAACATGTTTCGCTCCGTATTGCGTTGGTTTCGGGCGCCGCGCCTTTTCAGGCTGCCGATAGGGCGCGGCGCGGCAAAGGGCGCAAGTATAGCAAAAATCGCGCCGCCTATCGCAGCGGTACACGGCGGCGTTTGCCGCACCCGGGCAGCCTGAAAAAGTTTCAGGCTGCTTGGGTGCGTTCTCGATGCTGCGGTGCCGTTGCCGGGAAGAAAGAAAAAAAGCGCACCTAGAACAAGCCGGCCGCGCACTATATAATCGCCCGCTTTTGTGCCACCGTGTTCTGCCCGCCATGAAGCGACTGATTACCCGTCTGCGCCCCGCCTGCACCGCCGACAGCGACGATATCTACAACGTCCACCGCTACGCCGTGCGCTATACCTGCCTGGAAAGCTACGATCGCGAAATCCTGGATGCCTGGCTGGCGCTGCTCTCGCCCGCGCACTATCCGGCGGCCATCCGCTCATCCAGTAAAGCGGTGTGGGTGATCGAGCTGCACGAGCGTATCCACGGCTTTTTCCAGCTCGATCTTGCCCAAGCCCAGCTCGATGCGCTGTATGTGCTGCCCTTCGTCCACCGCCGCGGGCTCGGCACCGCGCTGCTGCAGCGCGCCGAAGCGCTTGCCGCCGAAGCCGGACTGGGCATGCTCAGCCTGTATGCGTCCAATAATTCCGTTCCTTTTTACCTGCTCAACGGCTACCGCGCGCTCGGCGATGCCGCCATGCCGCTCAACCGCCGTATCAGCGCCCGCTGCCAGCTGATGCGCAAGCATTTGTGCGCCGGCTTTGCCGAAGGGTGATGCGTCTGCATTCCGCATCTCCAAACAATCCAACCCGCTGCCTGAAAGCAGCCTGAAAACCCCGACAAGGGCTTTCAGGCTGCTTTGGTTTGGGCGGCAGGCAAACATCATCAATCCGTAATCCAATAAAAAGGCAGCCTGAAAAGTTTTCAGGCTGCCTTTGGGCTGTGTTGTTCCGTAAAACGGTTTTCAGGCTGCCTACCAGCGGTAGGCGGCGCCGAGCCAGAACTGGCGGCCGGTTTCATAGCCCGACGGGCTTTGTCTGGCGGTGCCGGCAACAAAATTGCTGCCGCTGTTGGCGCTGCTGACTTTTTTGTCAAACACATTGAGCACATCGAGACTCAGCTCGAGACGGCTGCGCTTGATCGGAATGTCCCATTGCAGCTTCCAATCGAGCATCAGCGCCTGCCGGTATTCGTTCAGGCGGTAGTCGTAAACCGCGCCGTCCCAGTCGCCGCAGGCTTGGGGCTGGCTGGAGAGACGGCATTGGGAAACGCTGTAGCGCTGGTAGTTTTTATAGCCGGGGCGGTAGCTGAAAATATGCGTCCATTTGAAATGCCATTTGGGGATGTCGGTTTTCAATTCGAGAAAGGCCGTCCACGGAGTGTTGAAATTAAAGGGCGGCATTTCGGCGATCGAACCGTAGCGCTTGCCGTCGAGCAGATAATAGGGCGTGCGGTTGTTGGTCAGATCGGCCACCTGCGCTTCTTCGTAATTGCCGTTGTAGTCGGTGCGGTAGCGGTGGTAGCGGGCGCCGGCGCGGTAGCCTATCCGCAGCATGCCCAGGCGCAGCGGGTTTTCGTTGTGGATGTCGAAGCTGTAGAGATTGGAATTGCCGCTGCCGCCGTTCACCACGGTGTGGCTGCTGTCGGCATGGCGCTCGGGGGTGAACTGGTCGCGGCTTTTGCGGTGCGTCCAATGGAAGGTCAGCATCTGGCCGGCAAAACGGCGGCGCAGGCCGAGATTGGCTTCGTCGCTGTAAGGCGTGTCGAGCGAGCCGGGCTTCCAGCTTTGGCTGTTGTTCATGTATTTGTCGAAGGTCCAGCCCGATTCGCCGTTTTTGGGGTCGTTGATGCGCTGGTAGGCTTCGTTTTTCGGGATGCCGGCGCGCAATTCGTAGGCCAGGATGTTGCCGCCGTAATAGCGGTTCAGGCCGCCGAAGAGATACAGGCGTTTGTTGCCGAGAGCGTCGTAATCGAAGGCCAGGCGCGGGGCGATATTGAGATTTTTCAGCACGCTGTCGTAGCCGATATTCAGGCCGGCATCCAGGGTCAGCCGTTTCCAGTCGATGCTGTCGCTCAGATAAAGCGTGTAGCTGTCGGCGCGCGCTTTGCTGCTGAAAGCGGGGAAATAGCTCATGTGGGTTTGGTACTGCTCGCCCGGGATACAGTCGCGGCAGTTGGGGCTGACGTTGGTGATGTTGGCGGGATAGCCGTTGCGCGCGGTGTTGAAGTAGGCATACATATAGCGCGAAGCCTGCGGCCGCTCGGAACGGACGCGGGCGATGTCGATGTTCCAGCCGAAGGAAATGCGGTGCCGCGACGCGCCCCAATTAAGATTGCGCAGGCGGTAGTCCTGCTTCAGCGTCCAGGTGGAATTGGCGGACTGCAAAGTGCCGAAGCCGCCCTGATAGGCGCGGGCGCAGCCGCGGCGGTCGGTTTGCGAACACCAGTCGAGCGAAGAGCCGGGCACATAGGCGCTGCCGAGCCACTGGTAGGAATCGGCGCCAAAATCGTAGCCGATGCGGTTGCGGCTGCGGGTGTAGGCCAGCACCGATTCGATGTCCGCCCACGAAGTTTCGAGCTTGGAGCCGAGCTTGAAGCGCCAGCCGCCGCCGGAAGAGACGTAGCGGCCGTCTTTGGTGTTGTTGCGGTAGAACACGCTCTCGTGCGGCGAATACATCAGCGTGGCGCTCAGCGCGTGTTTTTCGTGCGGACGGTACAAACCTTTCACCATCCAGGTTTCGGCGCTGCGCCGGCCGTTTTGCCAGCGCTCGAGATAGCGGTGGTATTTGGGGATTTTCGACTCCTTGCGGCTGTAAGCCAGCAGCACCGCGCCGCGATCTCCCAGCGGCTGGTTGAGCGACAGGTTGTAGGAATGCTTGACGAATTTGGGCTGCATATCGTTGCCCGCATCGGCCGATTCAAACTCTTCTTCGCTCTGGTCGCCGCTTAAGTGAAAGTGCATCCACGACGAGCGCGTGGTGCGCCAGCTTACCGAGCCGCCGGCTTTTTTGATGTCGGGGTCTTTCAATTCGGCATCGATCACACCGCCAGTGAAACGACTGTATTTTGCCGGCGCGTTGGCATCGTACACCGTCAGTTTTTTCAGCAGCGAAGTATCGACCTGAAAAATCTCCGGCGCGCCCGGGGCGATATACAGCGTGGTCGGCGCGGTATCGAAGTCTTTTTCCGGCGTGCGGAAACCGCCGTTGCTGTAGCCCGGGTTCATAATGTCGTTGTTCGACAGCCCGTCGAGCACCAGCGCGTTGTTGTAATACGGCTCGCCGTGGAAACTCACCGGCTCGGGCGCGATTTCGCCGGCGCGCGTCGCCTGGCGGGCGGCACCGGAAAACTGCGCCGCGCCGTGGTTGAGCAGGAGATCGCTGATGGTGCCGTTGCGCAGCGGCCGGCGCCCGATGTCGTCGGCCTTAACGATATAGGCACCCAGCCGCATGCTGCGGCCTTCTACGCGGATTTCCTGCAGCGTCGTCGCCTTGTCTTTTTCGCTCTCGGCATCGTCCGCCGCCCACAGCTGCTGCCCGGCCAGCATCAGCATCGCCGCCATGATTTTCAGTTTCATCGTTACTTACCTGAATTTACAAAATGCCGCGATTATAGCGGATTCTGTTTTGACTGATAGTGATTCGTAAAATCCTACCTGAAAAACGCCCTGCCGGCGGCAGATTCTGGCCGTTTTCCCGCCAAACCCGCGCTTCAGGCAGCCTGAAAAGTTTTCAGGCTGCCTTTTTCTGCCCCCGCATACCGGCAAAACAGTTTTCAGGCTGCCTATCGCCATTGCTGATGCCCGCCATCAGCCGCAGCCGGCGCGTTTATCGGTTTTCTTTAAAATCATTGGAATATACCGCAAACCCCGCTTTCAGGCTGCCCCTGATGCTGGCTGAAGGCAGCCTGAAAACCCCGGGCGCGATTGACTGCACCCCATACTTTGCTTTACCTTTCCCCACACGATTTAACATTCGCACCCGCGCCATGCCCTACCCCGCCCTGACCGCCGTCCCCATGCCCGACTGGAACCGCCTGGCCGCCGTGCCGGTGGCCGAATGCGGCGCCCCGCTGCTGCCCGTGCCCGAAACCCCGCGCCTGCGCGTGCGCGCCGCCTATTTTGAAATGGGCATTGCCGGCGCCATGAAGCAGATTTTGCTGCGCGAGCCGGTAATCGAACGGCTGCTGGCGGCGCTGGACGCGCTGCCCGAATGCTGCGGCATCGAAGTGCTCGACGGCTGGCGGCCGGTATCCGTTCAGGCTGCCCTGCGCGAGCAGTTTCGCGGCGCCATCGTCGCGCGCCATCCCAAATACGGCGAAGAGCAGATTCAGGCCGCTCTCGACCAGTTCGTCGCCAATCCCTACCGCAAAGACATGTCGCCGCCGCACCTGAGCGGCGGCTCGGTGGATTTGACGCTGTTCGACACCGCCGGCCGTCAGGCGCTCGACATGGGCACCGCCTTTGACGAACCCAGCCACCTTTCGTACAGCGCCGCGCTGGAAGCCGAAACCGCCCCCCGCTACACCCAAGCCCGCCACAACCGCCGCCTGCTGGTGCACGCCATGCTCGGTGCCGGTTTCACCAACCTGCCCAGCGAATGGTGGCATTTCGACTACGGCAACCAAAACTGGGCATTTTTCAGCGGCGCGCCCGAAGCGTTTTTCGGTGCGGCCGAGCATCCGCAGGCAGCCTGAAAGCCGCCGGATTCGTTTTCAGGCTGCCTGAAAGCCAAGGCAGCCTGAAAACCAAAAACCAAGAGGAGAAAAACCATGCAAACCACCCTGATTGCCGCCGACAACACCCTTTTGCTGTGGGCGTTTCTGATGCTGGCCGCGGCGGCGGCGATTGTGATCGAGCAGAATGTGCGCTGGGCGGCGAAGATTCCCGGTGCGGTGATTGCGCTGCTGATTGCGCTGGCCGCGTCCAATTTCGGGCTGGTGCCTGCCGATGCGCCGGTGTACGACGCGGTGTGGGGCTATGTGGTGCCGCTGGCGGTGCCGCTGCTCTTGTTCCAGCTCGATTTGCACGCAGTGTTTAAAGAGAGCGGACGGCTGCTGCTGCTGTTTCTGATCAGCTCGGCCGGCACCATGGCGGGCGCGGTGGCGGGCTTTTTAATGCTGCGCGACTACATTCCCGAGCTGGACAAAATCACCGGCATGATTGCCGCGTCCTACACCGGCGGCGGCGTGAACTTTGCGGCGATGGCGGCCAAGCTGCAGCCGAGCGACAGCATGAAAGCCGCCACCATCGTGGCCGACAACCTGATGATGGCCTGCTATTTCGTGATTCTGATTGCGGTGTCGTCGTCCAAACTGGTGCGCCGCATCTGGCGCAGCGGCAATGAAAACACCGGCAGCAGCGGCGCGGCGGCCTATTGGCGTCCCAAAGAAATTTCGCTGCAGAACATCGCCGTGTCGCTCGGTTTGTCGGTGCTGCTGGTGGCGCTGTCCTTCACCCTTTCAGGCTGGCTCAAAGCGCAGCTGGGCGAAGCCGGCAACATCTTCACCGATATGCTGTTCGGCCTGATTACCGACAAATACCTGCTGCTCACCACCCTGACCTTTATCGCCATCCTGCTGGTGCCGCGCCGCCGCCGCAATGTGCTCAACGGCAGCCAGGAATTGGGCACTTATGCGATTTATCTGTTTTTCGTCGTCATCGGCATCCCCGCGTCGATTCCGCTGATTATGCAGCAGGCGCCGCTGTTGTTTGTGTTTACGCTGACCGTGGCGGTGGTCAATCTGGTGATTACCATGGCGGCGGGCAAGCTGTTGCGCTACACCATCGAAGAAATCACCCTGGCCTGCAACGCCAATATCGGCGGCCCCACCACCGCCGCCGCGCTCGCCATCGGCCAGGGCTGGCGCTCTCTGGTCGGCCCGATTCTGGTGATCGGCACCGTGGGCTACATTATCGGCAACTACATCGGCTCGCTGGTTTACGCTTTGGTCAGCACAATGTAGGCAGCCTGAAAGGCAAAAAGCAGCCTGAAACGCACAAACGGCGTTTCAGGCTGCTTTTTTCAGGCTGCCTTTGGTTTTTCAGGCTGCTTGGGTTAGTGGCCGAACAGATTGACGATAAAGGCCAAAATGCCCGCGTTGATAAAATCGACAAAGAAGGCGCCCACCAGCGGCACAATCAAAAACGCCTTGTGCGAGGGGCCGAACACGGCGGTAACCGACTGCATATTGGCCACCGCGGTGGGCGTGGCGCCGAGGCCGAAGCCGCAATGGCCGGCGGCCAGTATCGACGCGTCGTAATCGCTGCCCATCACGCGGGCGGTAACGAAATAGGCGTAGAGAATCATCACCACCGTCTGCACCAGCAGAATAATAATCATCGGCCCAGCCAAATCGGCAAGCTGCCACAGCTTCATGCTCATCAGCGCGATGGCCAGGAATATGCTCAGCGAGGCATTGCCGAATACGTCGATGGCGCGGTCGAACATATCGAATTTGAAAAAGGTGGTCAGCACATTGCGCAGAATCACGCCGCAGGCAATCGCCCATACAAACTGCGGCAGCTTGAAGCTCGAATGCGCGGTCATAAAGTCGGTCATCACCGAAGACACGGTCAGGCAGGCGGCAAACAGCGCCATGGTTTCGATGGCGGAATCGGCGGTAATCAGGCGCTGGCGGTCGGCATCTTCAAAGGTACTGTCGTTAAAGGCTTCGCCAGCGGTATCGCAGTCGGCCAGCTCTTCCATAGCCGGCTTGCGTCCCATCTTGGCAATCAGGCGGCGGGCGACCGGACCGCCGATCAGGCCGCCGGACACCAGGCCGAAGGTGGCGGAAGCCAGCGCAATATCGACGGCATTATGAATCCCGTGCCCCACCAGCGTCTTGCCCCAGGCGGCGCCGGTACCGTGGCCGCCGGTCAGGGTAATCGAGCCGGTAATCAGCCCCATCAGCGGATTCTGACCGAGCGCATAGGCCATGCCCATGCCCACCATGTTCTGCAGCACGATAAACGCGCTGACCACCACCAGAAAAATCACTAGCGGCAGCCCGCCCTGTTTGAGCCGCGAAAAATCGGCCGACAGACCGATCGAGGAGAAAAACACCAGCATAAAGGCGTCTTGCAGCGAGGTCTCGAAATTGAACACGATGCCGTAGAAATTGTGCAGCACCAACACAGCCGCCGCTGCCAGCAGCCCACCGGCCACCGGCTCGGGAATACTGAAGTCGCGCAGAAACTTGATTTTCCGCACCATAAATTTGCCCACCAGCAAAACCAGTGTGGCGGCGATTAGGGTGTAATAACCGTTTAGGGTGATTTCGTGCATCTTTCTCTCTTTCTTTTTCTTGTCGTAAAACGGATGAAAAGGCAGCCTGAAACGCTGCTTTTTGCCTTTCAGGCTGCCTGCCGGCTACATCGAGCCGCTGTTTTGCAGCAGGGTAAACAGCGGCACATTGCTGGCGCGGATTTTTTCGGCGCCGGGCAAATCGGTAAATTCGAGAATCGCGCAGGCTTCGACCACGTTGCCGCCGAGCTTGCGGATCAGTTCGACGCCGGCCTGCATGGTGCCGCCGGTGGCGACCAGATCGTCCACCAGCAGCACGCGGTCGCCCGGCTTGATGGCGTCGGTATGGATTTCGACCACCGCTTCGCCGTATTCGAGCGCATAGCTTTGCGACACGGTATCAAAGGGCAACTTGCCCTTTTTGCGGATGGGCACGAAGCCGACATTGAGCTGGTACGCCAGCGCCGCGCCGATAATAAAGCCGCGCGCGTCCAGCCCGGCCACCGCGTCGATCTGCTGCTGCATGTAGCGGTAGGTCAGAAGATCGACCAGCAGCCTGAAATACTGCGGGCTCTGCAGCAGCGGGGTGATGTCGTGAAACAGGATGCCGGGTTTGGGCCAGTTGGGAATCTTGCGGATTTTCTGCGCCAGCGAGTCGATGCCCATCACATCGGGGTGGATCAGCACGGCATGCTCCTTTGGGTAAAGATATCGTGAAAACGCCGCCGCAGGCAGCCTGAATAGCGAAGCGGAGTTGCGAAGCCAAAACGGCGCCGCTGCGGCCGGCAAAACAGCGCGGCATTTTAATGAAATTTAACGCAGGCTGCCAAGACAAAGGCAGCCTGCGTAGCGAAGCGGAGTTGCGAAGCTAAAAGCCTTCAGGCTGCCTTGGGGCGTTTTGCCGCAGCGGCAGGCCGTTTACATCAAATCGATTTTCCAGCCGCTGTCGGTTTCGATTACCGGCACGTTTTCGCGGCGCGTTTCGCCTTCTTTAAATTTCACTTCCACCGCCACGCGGGCTTTTTTCTCGTTGGCCGGATTGCGCTCCGCTTCCTGGGCGGTGATTTCGTCGATGCCGCCGTGCTGCTCGGCAAATTCTTTTTGCTTGGCGACGGCGGATTTGATTTTGCCGCGCACCATGTCTTCGACGCCGGCGTCTTTTTTGTCTTTCTCGTCGATATACACCATCGCCATCACCGCATCGGCGTCGCCGGCATAGCTTTTTTCAACAAAAGCCTTGGCGGCATTTTCGGGGCTGGACGACGCACCGGAGCAGGCGGCCAGCAGCAGGCCGAGCGCGGCGGCGGCAAAAAAACGGGTGGCGGTTTTGATACGGGTATTCATCATGGCTTTTCCTTAAAGGCGGTTGAAAAAACGGTTGGGGCAGCCTGAAAGCGTTTCAGGCTGCCTGAAACAGCCGCTCAGCGGTTCTGGTCAATCAAAGGATAGGGATTGACCGCGCCGCGCGGCAGATAAACGCCGTAGTGCAGGTGCGGCGGGGTGGTTTTGGCGTTGCCGGTTTTGCCGACGTAGCCGACGGTCTGGCCGGTGCGGACTTTGTCGTACAGCCGCAGGCCGGCGTGGCTGCGCAGATGGGCGTAATAATGCCACGCGCCCGGGCCTTGGATGCCGACGAATTTGCCGCCCAGCCGGTTGCGGCCGATTTTGGTAACCACGCCGTCGGTGGTGCTGCGCACGGGGGTGCCGACAGCCGCGAAAATGTCCGTGCCTTCGTGGCGGCGGCCGCCGCTGCGGGCGGCACCCCAGGTGTCGGCAAAACGCTGCCCTTTAACCGGATTGATCAGGCTCTGCGCGGCGGGCGGGTTCTGCCCGCGCAATCGGGCGATTTCGCCGACCGGCTTTTTCGGCGCAGAGCAGGCGGCCAAGAGGGTGGCGGCTGCAAACAGCGGCAGACGGCGGATGTGGATGGATTTAGGCATGGCGGTTCTGTGGTTATTATCGTTTGGCAGGCAGCCTGAAAGCAGATTGTGTGGCTTTCAGGCTGCCTGATGCTTTTCAGGCTGCTTTGTCCAGCGCTTTTTCGGCTTCTTCAAAATCGGAAAAATGCTGTTTTTCACCCTGAATGTCTTGGTAGGTTTCGTGGCCTTTGCCGGCGATCAGCACGATGTCGGCGGCGGCGGCTTGGGCAACGGCGGCGGCGATGGCGGTGCGGCGGTCGGCTTCGACCAGCGCGGGATGCGGCACGGCGGGCAGGATGTCGGCGATGATGCCCTGCGGCTCTTCCAGACGCGGGTTGTCGCTGGTGATGACCACCCGGTCGGCAAACTCGGCGGCGGCGGCGCCCATCAGCGGGCGTTTGCCACGGTCGCGGTTGCCGCCGCAGCCGAAGACGCACCAGAGCTTGCCGCCCGCAGGCAGGATTTCGCGCAGGGTGGACAGGGCTTTTTCCAGGGCGTCGGGCGTGTGGGCGTAGTCGATCACCACCAGCGGGCGGCCTTCGCGGGCGATGCAGTCCATGCGGCCGGTGGCGGGCCGGATTTGCGCGAGCGCGTCTAGGGCAGCCTGAAAGCCGTAGCCTTCGGCGCAGAGCACGCCCAGGCAGGCGGCAAGGTTTTGGGCGTTGAAGCGGCCGAGCAGGCGGGTGCGGACGCTGCCGCTGCCCCACGGTGTGTGCAGGGCGATTTCGGCGCCGCCGAAGGCAGCCTGAAAGCGGCTGATGCGGATGTCGGCGGTATCGTTAAAGCCGTAGGTATAGGTTTGCAGTTCGGGTTTTTCGGCTTTCAGGCTGCCTGCGAGTTTGGCGCCGAAAGCGTCGTCGCTGTTGATCAGCGCGTGTTTGAGACCGTGCCAGTAAAACAGGCGGGCTTTGGTTTGGCCGTAGGCGTCCATGCTGCCGTGGTAGTCGAGATGGTCGCGGGTGAGATTGGTGAAGACGGCGCTGCTGAACGGGGTGCCGTTGACGCGGTATTGGTCAAGGCCGTGGCTGGACACTTCGATGGCGGCGGCCACCGCGCCTTCGGCGGCAAAACCGTGTAGCAGGGTTTGCAGGGAAACGGGATCGGGAGTGGTGTGGGTGCTGTCGTTCAGGCTGCCCCAGTAGCCGTTGCCGACGGTGCCGACAATGGCGCAGGCGTGCGGGCGGTTTTCCAATATATCGACGGCTTGGGCAAGCCATTGGCTGACTGAGGTTTTGCCGTTGGTGCCGGTTACGCCGAAGACTTTCAGGCTGCCTGAAAGGTTGCCGTAAGCGGCGGCGGCAAGGATGCCGGCGCGGCGGCGCAAGTCGGCGACGCCCTGATTGGGCACGCGCCATTCGGGCTTCCATTTGAAGCGGCCGTCGTCGTCCCAATAAACGAAGGCGGCGCCTTTGTCGATGGCGGCGGCGATGTAGTCGCGGCCGTCGGCATATTCGCCCTGGCAGGCGATGAAAACGTCGCCCGGGCGGATTTGGCGGCTGTCGGCAGACAGGCGGGCGCTTTCGGCCAGCGGCGGATGGCTGGTGGCGGGCAGCGCGGTGTCGGCGGGCGGGGCGATGGTGCTGTACATGGTGCATTCCTTTTCAGGCTGCCGGCATCGGAGCGATTGGCCGGCGGGGGTTTCGTTTTTTCAGGCTGCTTGGGCATTGCGTTTAGGCAGCCTGAAAAAAGCCTGCCTGCACGATAAACGGTTTCGTGCAGACAGGCTGTTAGGCGCGGACATCCATTATCGGCGCACCCTAGCGTTTTTTCGCGGCGGCGGTTTGGACGGCAGCAGGCTCGGCAACGGCGTAGCTGGGCTTGACGCCGAGAATTTTCAGGCTGCCTGCCATCACTTCGCGGAACACGGGGCCGGCAACGGTGCCGCCGTAATAGCCTTTGCCGTGCGGCTCGTCGATGCTGACGGCGACAATCAGGCGCGGGTTTTCGGCGGGGGCGAAACCGACGAAGCTGGCAACGTAGCGCTCTTCATAGCCTTTGCGGCCGCTGTTTTTCTTGGCGGTGCCGGTTTTGCCGGCCACATCGTAGCCCGGAATGGCGCCGGATTGGCCGGTACCGCCTTTTTCGGTGATGCTGACCATCATCTCGCGCATCTGGCGCGCGGTGTCGGGCTTGATAATCTGCTCGCCTTCAACCTTACCGTCGCGCTTGAAAATGGTGGCGGGCAGCAGCCGGCCGTCGGTAGTGAACACGGTGTAGCCCTGCGCCAGCTGCAGCAGGTTGGCGGTTACCGCATAGCCGTAGGACATCACTGCTTTGTCAAGCTTGCTCCATTTGGCGGCAGGCTTAAGCTGGGCGGACTGCTCGCCGCTGATGCCGGAACCGGTTTTGCGGCCGAAGCCGACCGAGCGGTAATAGTCATAAAGCTCTTCGTTGGAAAACAGCGCCGCCACGCGGCTGGTGCCGACGTTGGACGATTTTTGCAAAATGCCTTCGGTGCTCAGCGAGGGATACAGGTGGGTGTCTTTGATGGTTTTGCCGCTCAATTCGTAAGGCTGGGTGTTGAACTGGCTGTAGCGGCTGATTTTGCCTTCATCGAGCGCTTTGGCAATCACAAAGGGCTTCATCACCGAGCCGGGTTCGTTGGTTACGCCGACGGCGTAGTTGCGCAGATTGCCGGCGGGAAATTCGTTATAGAAATTGGCGTTGTAATCGGGCAGGCTGCTCATGGCGAGAATCTCGCCGGTTTGCGCATCCAGCACCACCACGCCGCCGGCTTTGGCGTTGTAGGTTTTCAGCGCTGCGGCCAGCTGCTCGTGTGCGAGACGCTGGATGGTTTCGTCCACCGACAGCACCAGGGTTTGGCCTTCCTGCGCGGGGCGGTTTTCCGGGTCGTCGTCGAGCATTTCGATGATGTTGCCGTCTTTGTCGCGCAGCACCAGCTGTTTGCCGTCGGTGCCGGAAAGTTTTTGGTTATAGGCGTATTCCAAGCCCTCCAGCCCTTTGCCTTCGGTATTGGCCACGCCGATGATGTGCGAAAACAGGCTGCCGGTGGGGTAGCTGCGTTCGATGCGCGCTTCAAAGCGCAGGGTAGGAATGCCCAGCGCTTTGACTTTTGCCGCTTCTTCCAGCGTCAGCTCGGTGGGAAAACGCAGATAGCCGCTTTTGATGTCGGCCAGTTTTTCGCGCACTTCGCTTTCAGGCAGCTTCAGCAGCGCCGCGAGTTTGGCGATCTGATCCGCGCTGACGGCGTTCAGGTTCGGCGCGCCGCCCTTGTGTTTGGGCGCGGCGATCTGCCGTGGATTGAAAGTGGCCACCTGCTTGTGGCGGCTCACCGCCAGCGGCACGCCGTTGCGGTCGGTAATGGTGCCGCGCAGCGCCGGTTCGGTGATGCTGCGTCTGATGCGGTTAGCGCTCATACTGTTGAGCTGGTCGCTGAAATACTCCTGATAGCCGAAGCTGAAGCTGGCCAGGCCGGTAAACGCCAGCCCGATCAGCCCCAGCACGATGCTGATGCGGCTCTGCTTTTTCTGCTTGGGCGCATTTTGAGAGCCGCTGCTCTCGAGCATATAGGGTTTGAATTCGTTGTTGATCAGCATGATGGGTCGGTCTTTAAAACTCTGGATTTTTCGGATTCGGACGGCGCTGCCGTTCAATCGTTGACTTTTATCGTTTCGTCGGCGCGCGGCAGACGCATTTTCATGCGGGCGGCGGTTTCGCCCACCACTTGGGTATCGACGTCGTGGCTGTAGTTGTATTGCAGGTCGGCGTATTCGTTTTTCAGGCGGATTTCTTCTTCGCGCCCTTTGCCGACCAGATAGATTTGCTGGCGGATGTGGCTTTGCAGCTCCACCGTCCAAAGCGCCGAAGCAACGGTTGCCACGAGTAAAAGGATGTTGAGTCGGTTCATTGTGTGTGTCTCGGATACTGTGTTGCCGTTTTCAGGCTGCCGCAAACGCGCCGGCGGTGCGTTCGGCCACCCGCAGCACCGCCGAGCGGGCGCGGGGATTGGCGGCAACTTCGGCCGCCGAGGCTTTTTGCGCCTTGCCGCACAGCTTCAGCGGCGGCTCGGGCAGATCGGCCTCGCGCACGGCCGCCCATTTGGGCAAGGGCGCGTGGCTGCTGTGGGTTTTCATAAACTGCTTGACGATGCGGTCTTCCAGCGAATGAAAGGCAATCACCGCCAGCCGCCCGCCGGTTTTCAGGCTGCCTGCGGCCTGCGGCAGGACGCTTGTTATTTCTTCGAGTTCGCGGTTAATAAAGATGCGAACGGCCTGAAAGGTCCTTGTGGCCGGGTCTTGGCCGCGCTCGCGAGTACGGACGCTCTGCGCTGCGATCTGCGCCAGCTCGCCGGTTGTAAGGATGGGCTTTTCCAGGCGCCGCGACACAATGGCGCGCGCAATCTGGCGACTAAACCGCTCTTCACCATAGTTTTTGATTACCTCGTGTATTTCCTGTTCGTCGGCATGGGCGAGCCATTGGGCGGCGGTCTGGCCGCGGGTGGTATCCATGCGCATATCCAAGGGGGCGTCGAAACGGAAGCTGAAACCGCGCGAGCCGTCGTCTATCTGCGGCGACGAAATGCCCAAATCGAAAAGCGCGCCGTCGATTTTGCCGATGCCCAATTCGTCCAAAGCAGCCTGAAAACCGGCAAAGCCGCCGTGTATCACGCTGACCCGGCCATCCTGCGCTGCCAGCTCGCGGGCGGCGGCAATGGCGGCGGGGTCTTTGTCGAACACCACCAGCCGGCCGTTTGCGCCCAAACGCTGCAAAATCAGCCGCGAATGGCCGCCTCGGCCGAAAGTGCCGTCGGCATAAATGCCGTCGGGGCGCACCGCCAGCGCATCGACCGCTTCGTGCAGCAAAACGGTAACGTGGGCATACCCGGCCGCGCTCATAGGCGCAGATCCGTTTCGCTCAGGGCGGCGTTGAGCGCGTCTTTATCCATATTGATGGCATCGAGCGTGCCCTGCTGCTGGCTTTCGCGGCGCCACAGTTCCAAACGGTTGACGCGGCCGACCAGCGTTACATCCTTGTCCAAACCCACCAGCTGGCGCAGGTTGGCGGGAATCAGCACGCGACCGGCACTGTCCAGTTCCAGCGTTTCGGCATTGTGCAACAACAGGTTTTGATAGGCCTGCAATTCGGGGCGGCCGTTTACGTTCAAATCCAAAAGCTGCTGCTCAACCTTTTCCCACTCGCACTCGGGATAGATCAGCAGGCGCTCGCCGTTGTCCAGCGACACCACAAAGCGCGCTTCGTCGTCCTCGTCGGCAAATTTTTTCGACAGCACATCGCGGAACTTGGCCGGGATGGCCAAGCGTCCTTTGGGATCGATGCTTAATTCGTGTCTACCGCGGAACATAGATGAAAGGTGGTTCTTTACAAAAATTCGGATTGGGAAACCGTGAAGCGGGTGCCGGACAACTTTATTCTCCACCAAACACCACTTTGCCCCACTTCGCCCCACAAAACCCGAACTATAAGAAAAAAACGCCGCAGCGTCAAACCGCATCTGCTTTTCAGGCTGCCTGAACCGACTGATTTCAAGAGAAAAAACACCCTACTTTCCCAAGTGGGGGCAAAATTCCACACCGAACAATTGCTCGAAAAAAGCAGCCTGAAAACAAAATCACCTGCCAAAACAACCCGCAAAACGCCCTACCCCACCCCGCCGCAGCGTTTTGTGGCATATTTGCCGCCCGATACGGATTTACACAATTTAACCCCATGCACACCCTGCCCGACCCCACACCCGAAGCCCTTGCCGCCAGCCGCGCCTTAAACGACATCATCCGCCGCGAAATCGAAACCGCCGGCGGCGCCATCCCCTTTTCGCGCTATATGGAACTCGCCCTGTACCAGCCGCAATACGGTTATTACAGCGGCGGCGCCCACAAAATCGGCAGCGGCGGCGACTTCGTAACCGCCCCCGTGCTCACCCCCCTGTTTGCCCGCACCCTTGCCCGCCAAATCGAAGCGCTGCTGCCGCAGACCGGCGGCACTGTGTACGAGTTCGGCGCCGGCACCGGCGCGCTGGCTGCCGAGCTGCTAAACAGCCTTGCAGGCAGCCTGAAACGCTACTGCATCATCGAAGTCTCACCTAATCTCGCCCAACGCCAGCGCGAACACATCGCCGCGCACGCCCCCGAACACGCCGGCAAAGTCAATCATCTCAGCACCCTACCCGACCGCTTCGACGGCATCATCATCGGCAACGAAGTGCTCGACGCCATGCCCATCGAGCGCATCAGCCAAAGCGCCGACGGCAGCCTGAAACGCGGCTGCGTCGCCCTCGACGGCGAAGGTTTTGTCCATACCGAACGCGAGCTTGCCGCCGACAGCCCCCTGGCCGCCGCTGCCCGCCAATACTTCCCCCCCGCCTTGCCCTATTCCAGCGAACTGCATCCCGCCCAGCACGCCTTTGTCCGCACCCTCGCCCAAAAGCTCGAGCGCGGCGCCATGATTTGGATCGACTACGGCTTCGACGCCGCCCAGTACTACCACCCCCAGCGCGACGACGGCACCCTGATCGGCCACTACCGCCACCACACCGTCCACGATCCTTTCTTCCTGCCCGGCCTGACCGACCTCACCGCCCACGTCAATTTCACCGACATCGCCGAAGCCGGCTGCAGCACCGGTCTCGATTTAATCGGCTACGCCAACCAGGCCGCCTTTCTGCTCAACCTCAGCATCACCGAACTGCTGGCCGAACACTATCCCGAGCCCGAATCGCCCGCCTATCTCAAAGCCGCCGCCGCCGTCCACACTCTGACCGCCGCCCACGAAATGGGCGAGCTCTTTAAAGTTATCGCCTTCGGCAAACACATTGATCCCGACTGGCAGGGCTTCGTTTTCGGCGACAGCTGCCACAGGCTGTAAAACGTTTTTCAGGCTGCTTTGCCATCGGAAAGCAGCCTGAAAGCCTCTCTGCCGCTTTCAGGCTGCCTGTAAAAACAGAACAAAAAACAGCCGTTCTCGAGAATTTTCGAGAACGGCTGTTTTGGGGAGCGGCTACAGACGTTGCGCTTCAAACAAGCAGCTGTCCAAACCGTTTTCGGTTTTTAAAAGGCAAACCTCAAACCTGTGCGCAAAGAGCGTCCGGGCAGCGGGGCGAGGTATTTGAGAGTGGAATTGTGTGGGCGGGCTTCGACGTTGCCGAGATTGCGGGCATCGACAAACCATTCGAGCGTGCGGTCGCCGGCTAATTTGTGGGAATAGGCGATATAGGCATCCCAGATATTGTAGCCGCCCAAATCAGCCTCCTCATAAACGGCTTTGCCGCGCCGTTTTTGCGAAGTGTAACGGGTCAGGCTGCTGCCCACCTGCCAGTTTCCTTTGCTCCACTCCAGCCCGATGCCATAACGTGAGGCAGGCAGACCGGGCATGTAGTCGCCCTGGTTGTGGATGCGGACGCATTTTTTCCATTTATCGGGATCGCGGGCGTCGGCGGCGGTGCAGGCCGGTTTGTCCACCGGGCTGTTTTTCACCAAATCGGCAAACAGGCGGGCTTCCAACGAACCGTAGCGCTTGAGATTAAAGGCTTGGGTCAGCTCCAGTTCGAAACCGCGGATTTTGGTGTCGCCCTGCTGCCAGTAGCGTATCGGCAGCCATTGGGCATACACGCCGCTGTGGACGAGATAGATGTAGTCGTCAAAGGCGGTGTGGTAGTAGGCGGCTTTGAATTTGGTGTTGCGCCAAGTGATTTCGTTGCCGATTTCCCAGGTTTTGGCCGTTTCTTTTTTCAGGTCGGTATCGCCGTTTTCGCTGGCAAAAGTAGAGAAATGCAGGTTGCCGGCGAAAAGCTCGTTAATATCGGGCGCGCGCTGCGAACGGCTGCGGCGCAGGCTGATGCGCCATGCGTCAAGTGGCTGCCAGGCAAGGGCGAGCTGGTGGCTGTGCAAGTCGAAATTGTATTTTTTGTTTTCACGCGAACCGCCGTAGTTGCGCGAGGGCTTGAAATTGGTGAAGTCGGGCGTGTGGCTGACTTTGCCGACACGTGCGCCCACTTCGGCTTCTAAACTGCGGTAGCGGAATTTCTCCAGCGCAAACACGCCGTAAGCGCGGGTGCGGGTATCGGGCAGGAAGCGGTCGGCACCGAGGCCGTCCGTACGCCGCTGCCGCCAGTCTATCCCCGCGCTGCCCCGCAGAAAATCACCGGCTTTGTGATTGAATTCGACGCGCAGATCATTGCTGCGGCTGTTGATGCTGCTGACAAAGTAATTGCCGAGAAATTCGCGGTTTTTGGCATCCGTATGGGCAAATTGGGCTTTGATATTGTCAAACCACGCGCTGCCGGGGCGGTACATGGCTTCGCCTGTCCAGCGGGTTTGCGCGGCGGAAACATTGGCGGGAAGTGCGCCGTTGAGCTTTTTAACGTGGGTGTTATACGAAGAATAGCCGGGCATGCCGTAATCATTCAGGTAGCGGCTCACGCCAATGCCTACATAGCCTTGATCGCCAATATAGCTGGCGCCAACGGAGAAACTGCGGTTATGCATATGGCTGTTAGTCAGCCGGCCTTTTTCGTTGGGTGTGATGTGGGTGATACTTTTGATGCTGCGGCCGTTGCCCTCGGTAATACTTGGATCGTAAAGCGGGTTTTCCACCCAGTTGCCGAAATTGGGTTTGGTTTCGCGGTACAGATCGGCATAGGAAAGACCCATCGCGTCGCGCCACGCTTCGCCTTTGTCTAGATAGTTTTTATCAACATACCGATAAAAACCCTTATTGAAGAAATAATTGTAACGAACTTCAAACTGGCAGGCCGATGACAGCGGAAAATAAAGATTTTTGCCGACATGCTCATAGCACGCCGATGCCTTGCTGTACCCCGGGATGCGGTAATGCGAGATTTTGCTGTTGAAGCCATCAATATGCCAGGCCAGTTTGCCCGCTTTGCCATCCAGCGACAGGATTTCGGTATGCGGCGTATTGTAACCGCCGCTGATTTCAACCTTACCGCCAAAAGGTTTTTCCGGCAGCGCGGACGGAATCTGACCGGTCTCCACATTTACCGCACCGCCAATCGCATTGCCGCCGTACAGCACGGCAACAGAAGATTTGTGCACGGTGATTTTGTCAGCCAAAAACGGCTGCACCGCTGTGGGCAGGTTGCCGCTAACGGCGGCTATATCGGATACGCCTAAGCCGTTTTCCATCACTTTAACGCGCGTACCGCCCAAGCTACGGATTTGCGGCAGCCCGTTGTTTGGGCCGAAACTGCTGTTTTGCACGCCGCCGATTTTTTCCACCGTCTGCCCCAGTGAAATGCTGCGCGTGGATTTCAGCGCCGTTTCATCCAATACATCTTTGCTGCCGCTATCCAGACGGCTGCCTTCCTGCGGCTGCCGTTTGCCTTTCACAAGCACCTGCTCCAGCTCGGTAGCTTCGGAAGCGTTATTGCCGTCGGCAAAAATTGTCGTAGGAAAAGTTAAACAAATCAAAAACAACAAAGGTTTTATTTGAAAATGAGGACGCATAACAAAACTCTACACAAGTAAATTTAATGTTATATAGTAATCCATCCGGCGTAATAAGCACTTGACGAACGTCAAGTTGTGTTGAGTTTTGTAAAGATATTGGACAACATCAAACCCTGCAATCGCATCGCAAGATTTGACTTTCTCAAGCGTATCCATACGGCCATCGGGCTTCACCTTCGGCGACAGCTGCCACAGGCTGTAAAACGTTTTCAGGCTGCTTTGCCATCGGAAAGCAGCCTGAAAAATATTCGGCGCAATGGGATAAGGATTTGTATTCGTTTTCGGTTTATAATCCGCGTCTTTTTGCCGCGCCGTAACAATCCAAGGCAGCCTGAAAGCCGTTTTGCCGCTTTCAGGCTGCCTGAAAACCTTGCCTCGTCCTACCAACCCAATCCCGCAACTGTTATGTCCAAATCCCTTACTCGCTTTTACCTGCCGCTGCTGCTGGCGATGCCGCTGCTGTTTGCCGCCAGCCTGTCGGTGGGGGTGGCGGACTTCCAATGGAGCCGCCTGTTTTCGCTGTCCGACGATATGCAGCTGATGATGATCAGCCGCCTGCCGCGTACTTTTGCCGTGGTGCTGACCGGCGCTTCGATGGCGGTGGCGGGGATGATTATGCAGATTCTGCTGAAAAACCGTTTTGTCGAGCCGTCAATGGTGGGGGCGAGCCAGAGCGCGGCGCTGGGCATGCTGCTGATGTCGCTGTATTTTCCGGCGGCGCCGCAGCTGGTGGGGATGTCGGCGGCAGCCGTGACGGCGCTGGCGGGCATGCTGCTGTTTATGGCGCTCACTCGCCGTCTGCCGCCCACCGCGCAGCTGATGGTGCCGCTGGTGGGGATTATTTTCGGCGGCGTGATCGATTCGGTTACCACCTTTATCGCTTATGAAACCGATTTGGTGCAGCGTTTGGCGGTGTGGCGGCAGGGCGAGTTTTCCGGCATGCTGCAGGGGCGGTACGAGCTGCTGTGGATCGGCGGCCTGATGGCGGCGGCGGCTTATCTGATTGCCGACCAGCTGACCATCGCCGGTCTGGGCGACACGGTCAGCGTCAATCTGGGCTTGAGCCGCACCACGGTGCTGTGGGCGGGGTTGGTGATTGTGGCGATGATTACGTCGCTGGTGATGGTTACCGTGGGCAGCATTCCGTTTATCGGGCTGGTGGTGCCCAATATCGTCAGCCGCATGATGGGCGACAAGCTGCGCCGCAGCCTGCCGGCGGTGGCGCTGTTGGGTGCGTCGCTGGTGCTGGCCTGCGACATCGCCGGCCGCCTGATCCGCTATCCTTTCGAGATTCCCGTTTCCACCATTTTCGGCGTGGTCGGCACGGTGTTGTTCCTCTATCTTTTGCTGAGAAAGAATACCCATGCAGCCTGAAAATACCCTGTCCGCCCCGCGCAGCCGCACCGTGCTGTGGCTGCTGCCGCTGCTCTTGGCCGCCGCCTGCGTGCTGTTTATGACGCTGAACATCAAAGGCTCGTGGGACTACGCGCTGCCGCACCGCGCCACCAAGCTGGCGGCGCTGGTGATGGCGGCCTATGCCGTCGGCGTGTCCACGCTGCTGTTTCAAACCATCACCGGCAATCCGATACTCACGCCTTCGGTGCTCGGCTTTGACAGCATGTATATCTTCCTGCAGACGCTGCTGGTGGCGCTTTTGGGCGGCATCGGCTACACCCTGCTGCCGCTGGCGGGCAAGTTCACGCTGGAAATGGCGGCGATGCTCGGCGGCTCGGTGCTGCTTTTCAGGCTGCTTTTGCGCGAAGGCGGGCAGGATCTGACGCGGATGATTCTGATCGGCGTGATTTTCGGCGTGCTGTTCCGCAGCCTGTCTTCGCTGTTGCAGCGGCTGATCGACCCCGAAGAATTTGCCACCGTGCAAACCAACCTTTTTGCCTCGTTTAACACCGTCAACGAAAAAATGCTGTGGTTCGGCGCGGTGGTGATGGTGGTGAGCGCCGTCTTTATCTGGCGCGAGCGCTACCGGCTCGACGTGCACCTGCTCGGCCGCGACCAAGTAACCAATCTCGGCATCCCCTACCGCCGCCACGTTCTGTGGATACTCACTTGGGTGGCGGTACTGGTGGCCACCGCCACCGCGCTGGTGGGGCCGGTGAGCTTTTTCGGCCTGCTGGTGTGCGCGCTTACCGACCGCTTTGCCGGCAGCATGAAACACGCCGTGCGCCTGCCGGCGGCCTTTTTCATTGCCGCGCTGCTCTTGGTGGCCGGACAAGCGCTGTTCGAGCACCTTTTAGGCATGAAAGGCGTGCTTAGCGCGGTGGTCGAATTCGCCGGCGGCTTAGTGTTTCTCTATCTGGTGATGAAACAGCGCTAGGCTTTTTTTCAGGCTGCCCGTCCAAAGGCAGCCTGAAAGAGCGTTTTGGCCGCTTTCAGGCTGCCTTCCCCATCCGAATCCCCTATCCGAAACCGAAAACATGATTACCATCAGAAACGTCAGCCACCACATCGGCGGCCGTCCGATTTTGGACAAAATCGACCTCGACATCCCGCAGGGCGGCATTACCGCACTAATCGGCCCCAACGGCGCCGGCAAATCGACGCTGCTGTCGTTTATGGCGCGGCTGCGGCCGCTGGCTGCCGGTGCCAGCATCGGCTACAACGGCCGCGATCTGGCCGCCACGCCCACCGGCGAAATGGCCAAAGTGCTGTCCATCCTCACGCAGGAAAACAGCATCCACAGCCGCATCAGCGTGCGCGACCTGTTGTTGTTCGGCCGCTATCCCTACCATCAGGGCCAGCCCAAAGACGAAGACCGCGCCATCGTTGAAAACGCGCTGGCACAGTTCAAGCTAGAAGACCTTGCCAACCGCTATCTCACCGAGCTTTCCGGCGGCCAGCGCCAGCGGGCGATGATTGCGATGGTGTTCTGCCAGAGCACCGAATACGTGCTGCTCGACGAACCCTTGAACAATCTCGATATGCACCACGCTAAAAACCTGATGCAGCTTCTGTGCCGCCTGACCCACGAACACCAGCGCACCACCGTCGTCGTGCTGCACGACATCAACCAGGCCGCCGCCTACGCCGATTATGTGGTGGCGATGAAAAACGGCCGCGTCGCCCTCACCGGCACGCCGAACGAAGTGTTCACCCGCGACAATATCCGCGACCTTTTCGATATGGAAGTGGACGTGCTCGACTACCAGGGCAAAAAACTGATTGTCCACCATATCTGAAAACAGCCGCGCCGGATAACCAAGGCAGCCTGAAAGCGGCAAAAGCTGTTTTGGTGCGCGGTGTGCATCCTGCCGCCGCCGTTTCAGGCTGCCGTCCCGATGCCGTTTCCGCTTGTTTCAGGCTGCCTGCCCCCCATTGTCTGCCGTAGGGTGCGCACCGCGCACCATTTGCCGCCGCGCCAGACCCATTTAATGGACAAAGCAGCCTGAAAACGGCAGCTGCCGCCCCAAAGGCAGCCTGAAACCCCCAAACCCCACCCCAAGCCTGTTCAGGCTGCCTTGCGCCATGTCCGATTCCGCCCCGCTTACCACCCCGCCGCTTGCTCCGTCCGTTGTTGCCGCGCTGTCCGCGCTCGGCATCGGCAGCGTGGCGGCGCTGCGCCAAACCGGCGCCGACACCGCCTTTCTGCTGCTCAAGGCCGGCGGCCTGAGCGCCACCCGCAGCGTGTTTTGGCAGTTGGCGGCGCTGTGCGAAGGCTGCACGCCGGCGCAGCTGTCGCCGGCGCAGCGGCAATACTGGCAGCAGCGGCTCGACAGCCACCCGCCGGCCGCGCTGTTTCCGCCGCTGCCGGAAATGGAGCGCCTGATGTCTGCCGCGCTGGCCGAAGCGCAAAAGGCGGCGGATGCCGGCGAAATCCCCGTCGGCGCAGTGGTGGTGAAAGACGGCGAAATCATCGCCGCCGCGCACAACCGCTGCATCGCCAGCCGCGATGTCAGCCGCCACGCTGAAATCGCCGCGCTGGCCGCCGCCGGCCAAGTGCTCGGCAACTACCGGCTGGCCGAATGTGACCTTTACGTCAGCCTCGAGCCCTGCGTGATGTGCGCCGGCGCCATCCTCCAATCGCGCATCCGCCGGCTGGTGTACGCCGCCGACGAGCCGAAAACCGGCGCCCGCAGCCTGTTAAACCTATTCGCCGACAAACGGCTCAACAGCCACACCGCGGTGCGCGGCGGCATTCTCGCCGGGCAGGCACGGCAGATGCTGCAGGACTTTTTCAGGCTGCGCCGGCAAAACGGCGGCAGTTGCAGCGAATAAAGCGAAACCAAAAACGGAAAGGACGGCAATGGATCTGATTTTATGGCGCCACGCCGAAGCCGAGCCGGAAAACGGCGGCGGCGATCTGGCACGCGAACTCACCGCCAAAGGCCGACGGCAGGCGCAAAAAAGCGCGGCGGCGCTGGCGGCAAAACTGCCCGCGGGCTATCTGCTGTGGGCGTCGCAGGCCGAGCGCAGCCGGCAAACCGCCGCCGCATTGCGCGAGCCGGACAGCATCCTGCCCGCGCTCAATCCCGATGCCGACCCGCGCCTGCTGCCGCGTCTGCTGCAGCAGGCCGAAGCGCAGGGCGTGCCGGCGCTGGTCATCGTCGGCCACCAGCCGTGGATCGGCAGCCTGTGCGCCTTTTTGCTCAACCAAAACTGGCTGGGCAACAGCTATTGGTCGGTTAAAAAATCCGCTTTCTGGTGGTTTGAATGCCGCGGCGGCATTGGCAGCGACGGCGCCGCCGTGCGGCTGCGGCTGATGCTCGCGCCCGCCGATTTGTAGCCGGCCATACAAACTTTAACGCAGCCGCGCCGCGGCCGGCAGCCGATTGCCGTTATAATCGCCCGCTTGCGGCAACACCCTGCCGCGACGGCATTTTTCAGGCTGCCCGCGCAGCCGCGGAAAACAGGCCGTCCCACACAAGGAAACCAGCATGAGCGAACCCATCAACCTGCCCGTCCCCAGCGGCCACGGCAGTCTGGATCAGTACATCCACACCGTAAACAGCATCCCGATGCTCAGCCCCGAAGAAGAAACCGCGCTGGCCGAGCGCCAGCAAAACGGCGATTTGGAAGCGGCGAAAAAACTGATTCTCTCGCATCTGCGCGTGGTGGTTTCCATCGCCCGCGGCTACGACGGCTACGGCCTCAACCAGGCCGACCTGATCCAAGAAGGCAATATCGGCCTGATGAAAGCGGTCAAACGCTTCGAGCCCTCGCGCGGCGCGCGGCTGTTTTCCTTTGCCGTGCATTGGATTAAGGCCGAAATCCACGAATTTATCCTGAGAAACTGGCGCCTGGTGCGGGTGGCCACCACCAAGCCGCAGCGCAAGCTGTTTTTCAACCTGCGCAGCATGCGCAAAAGCCTGGCCGCGCTCTCGCCCAAAGAAGCGCAGGAAATCGCCGACGATTTGGGGGTGAAACTCTCCGAAGTGCTGGAAATGGAACAGCGCATGACCGGCCGCGACATCGCCCTTTTGCCCGACAACAGCGACGACGACGACGACAACGCTTTCGCCCCCATCGACTGGCTCTCCGACAACGACAGCACGCCCGACAACCAGCTGGCCAAGCAGGCGCACTACGCGCTGCAGACCGAAGGCCTGCAAAATGCCTTAAGCCGCCTGGACGACCGCAGCCGGCGCATCGTCGAAACCCGCTGGCTGCAGGACGACGGCGGCCTGACCCTGCACCAGCTTGCCGACGAATACGGCGTTTCCGCCGAACGCATCCGCCAAATCGAAGCCAAAGCCATCCAAAAGCTGCGCGGCTTTCTGGCCGACAGCGAAGACGACTACCGGCAGGAATAAATCCTGCCGCCCTGCCCTGCCACCATCTTTTTCAGGCTGCCCCAATCCGAAGGCAGCCTGAAAACTTTGCGCCCTCCAGCCTAAGTCTCCCCCGACATCATTGCCGCCGGCAGCCAACCGCCGCGCAAAGCAAAAAGCAGCCTGAAAACTGGATTTGCGGTTTTCAGGCTGCTTTTGTATGGCAGTGCTTCAGAACAATGTCAGCAGCAGGCGGCTGAGCCAGCCGAGCATGCGGTCTTGGAAATAAACCGTGCTCGCAAGCAGGGCGATCACAAACTGCAGCGAGTCCATTTCATCGCCGCGCCGCTGCCGCAGGCGGTTGTGCAGGTAAAAAAACACCATCAGGAAAATCTGCCAATAGAGCCATTTGGCAGGCTCCAGCCAGTAGGCCGCGGCGGCGCGCGCCAGCACCACCGGCATCATTTTTTCCAAACCGCTGCCGGAGAGCACCAGCCATTGCGCCAGCACCACCAGCGCGATTGCCAGATGCATGACCAGCAAGCTGAAGGCATACAGCGGCAGCAGGGTGCCGCTGCGCCGGCCGGCCAGCCCGCCGCCGCGCACTTTTTCCACGCCGCCGAGCCAGAAAAACAGGCTGCCGGCAAACAGATAGCCGTGCATGAGATACAGCGTGGACGGATGCACCAACCGCTGCAGCGCGGGCGCCAGCCACACCGGCCACGAATAATGCCCCTGATGCTTGAGATACAGGTTTTCCATAATCTGCGCCACATCGGGCAGCAGCAGCGCCGAGAGCAGCGCCGCCGCCAACCACAGCAGCAGCGACACCAGCAGCCAGCCGATGCGCCGGTAGCGCAGCGCCTGCCAGGCGAACACCAGCGCGGTCAGCAGCACCGCCGCCAGATTGGGACTGGTCAGCGCTTCCATCGGTTCGGGCTCCGTTGCGGATTCATGGGGTTTCCTTAATCGTTGTTGCCGCACGGCGGCATAAAGAAGGCAGCCTGAAAGCCGTTTTGGCGCGTTTCAGGCTGCTTTGGGCGTTCAATAAACCAGTTCGCCGGCAAAGACTTCGACGGCGGGGCCGCTCATCATCAGGTCTTGGCCGCTTTGCCAGTTGATCGACAGCGTGCCGCCGGGCAGTTCTACCGCCACGTCTTCGCCCGCCGCCAGCAGGCCGAGCCGCACGCCGGCTGCCACCGCCGCGCAGGCGCCGGTGCCGCAGGCCTGGGTTTCGCCGACGCCGCGCTCAAACACGCGCAGGAGGATGTGCCGCGGATCGACAATCTGCATAAAGCCGGCGTTTACCCGCTGCGGAAAACGCGGGTGCGCCTGCAGCGCCGCGCCCCATTCGGCCACCGGCGCGGCGGCAACATCGTCCACCAGCATCACCGCGTGCGGATTGCCCATGCCGACCATCGCCACTTCGGCGCGGATGCCGGCGGCGGCCACCGGATAGCGCAGCGCTTCGTCGTCTTCCCCCGCTTCCAGCGCAAAGGGCACTTCGGCGGCGGCAAAACGCGGCTGCCCCATATTGACGCGCACGGTGCCGTCATCGTTCAGGCGCGGGCGAATAATGCCTTTGGTGGTTTCGACGACGATTTCGCTTTTATCGCTCAAGCCACTGTCGGCCACAAAGCGGGCGAAGCAGCGGGCGCCGTTGCCGCATTGTTCGACTTCGCTGCCGTCGGCATTGAAAATGCGGTAGCGGAAATCGACGTCTGCGCGGCCGCTTTTTTCCACCAGCAGCAGCTGGTCGAAGCCGACGCCGGTATGGCGCTCGGACCATGCCGCCAGCGGCGCTTCTTCCGGCACAAAACGCTGGCTGATGCCGTCCACCACCATAAAATCGTTGCCCAAACCGTGCATTTTGGTAAATCGCAAACGCCGTTTTTCCATCGCTGCCCCGCAGTCGCAAAAAGGCGGCATTATAGCGGCAAACGGCAAAAAAGCAGCCTGAAAAGCTTTTCAGGCTGCTTTTTGGGCAAGGGTTTACCAAATATCGGTTTTGAGTTTGCGCTTGAGCACCGGATGCTCGGACAATTTGAACTCCGGCTCTTTGCCCAGCTTCACTTTGACGGTGTAGTCCTTCAGCAGCAGGCGCACCCATTTGGCCAGCAGGGTGATGGCAACCAGGTTGATCAGCGCCATCACGCCCATGGTCAGATCGCCCATGTCCCACACAATCTGCGCATGGCTGACCGAGCCGAAATACACAAAACCGAGCACCGCCAGCCGAAACAGGTTTAATACCGTTTTATTATTGTTTAAAAACTGGATATTGGACTCGGCATAGGCGTAGTTGCCGATAATCGACGAAAAAGCAAACATAAACAGCACCACCGCCAAAAAGTGCTGCCCCCACGCGCCGACATGGCTCTCCAGCGCCGCCTGGGTCAGCTGGATGCCGTCCAGCCCTTCCTTGGCGGGCAGCTGCGCCAAGAGCACGATAAAGGCGGTGCACGAGCAGACGATAATGGTATCGACAAACACGCCGAGCATCTGAATCATGCCCTGCGACACCGGATGTTTGACATCGGCCGCCGCCGCCGCGTTCGGTGCCGAACCCTGGCCGGCTTCGTTGGAATACAGGCCACGCTTGATGCCCAGCATCATGGACTGCGACACCAAACCACCCAGCAGCCCGCCACCGGCCGCCTTGAAGGTAAAGGCGTCGCGGAAAATCAGCGCGAACATCTCGGGAATACGCTCGGCATGAACCGCCATCACATACAGCGCCATCAAGAGATAGAGCACCGCCATCAGCGGCACGAAACTTTCCGACACTTTGGCCACGCGGCGGATGCCGCCGAAAATAATCGGCGCCGACATCAGCACCAGGCCGGCGGCCAGAAACTGCTGATACTGCGCCCATTGCGCTTCGGACGTGCCCTTGTCCGCCGTCCAGCCGGCAGCCGACTGCACCGCCAGCACAATGGTATTGGCCTGAATCGCGTTATAGACCAGCCCGAAGCAGACAATCAGGCACAGCGCAAACAGCACGCCCAGCCACTTCTGTCCCAAACCCTTGCCGATGTAATAGGCCGGGCCGCCGCGAAACTGGCCGGTTTTCTCGTCGCGCACCTTAAACAGCTGCGCCAGCGTTGATTCGGCAAAGGCCGAACTCATGCCGATTAAGGCCGTCAGCCACATCCAAAACACCGCGCCCGGGCCGCCGCTGCCGATGGCAATCGCCACGCCGGCGATATTGCCGGTACCCACGCGGCTGGCCAAGCCGGTTACAAAAGCCTGAAACGCGGTAATACCCTGCTCGCCGCCGTCATGGCTGCGGCGGCTGCCGGTCATCTCGCGGATGCTGCGCCCGAGCAGGCGGAACTGCACAAAGCCGGTGCTCAGGGTGAAAAACACCCCCACCCCGATCAAAATCCATATCAGCCAGTTCCACAGCGGCTCGCTCAGCGCATTGACGCCGCAATGCAGGACGGACGTCCAATCGGCCTGCTTCAAACACTTTATCTTTGTGTCGTACATAAACTCTCCCGTTAAAAAACGATGCGGCTTGGGAAGCCTTTCCCAAGCAGGCGCGCCGCATTGTAGCCGAGCTTGGCGGCAGCCTGAAAGTTTTACGGCGGCCGGATAACGGGCAAACCACCCAATGCCGGCGTTTTTTCCGCTAGCCGCAGGATAGGCACCATTGGCCGCGCCGGCCGATATTTCGGTGCGCGGTGCGCCGCAGCCGTACCCTTATTCAAACCGCTGCAAATCATGGTTTTAATCGCCGAAAAACTTTCAGGCTGCCTGGGCGGCAGCCTGAAAACTATTCTTCTTCATCCCAGCGGCGGCGGGCGTCTGCGGCGGCGGCGAAACGGCGGTAGAGCGCGTCGCCGTCAGACGCCGCCAGCGCCTGCCGCAGCGCCGCGAGTTCCTGCTGCTGGCTGTCGATCAGCGCCAGCAGCGGCTCGCGGTTTTCCAGCGCGATGTCCGCCCACATCTGCGGATGGCTGGCGGCAATGCGGGTGAAGTCGCGAAAGCCGCTGCCGGCAAAGCGGAAATACTCGGCGCAGCGTGCATCGCCCAGCAGCTGCTGCACATAGGAAAACGCCAGCAGGTGCGGCAGGTGCGACACGGCGGCAAACACCGCATCGTGGCCGGCGGCGTCCATGCGGTGGGTTTCGGCGCCGACCGCCTGCCACAGCGCTTCCACCGTTTTCAGGCTGCTTTCGTCCTGCGTTTCGTGCGGGCAGATCACCAGTTTTTTGCCTTTAAACAGCCCGAAACGCGCGGCGGCGGCACCGCTGCGGTCAGAACCGGCAATCGGGTGCGCCGCCACGCAGCGCGGCAGATGCGCGGGCAGATGGCGGCGGAAAGCCGCGAGCGCCGAGCGCTTGGTGCTACCGACGTCGCTGACAACCGTATGCGCATCCAACAACGGCGCCAGCTCGCGGCAGATCGCCGGCAGCGTGGCCACCGGCGTGGCCACCAGCACCAGATCGGCACCGCGCACCGCCGCCGCTTCGATACGCGCAAACGCGCGGTCGATCACCTGCCGCTCCAGCGCCCGCGCCAGATTGTCGGCATGGATGTCGATGCCGGTTACGGTCTGCACCCGCTGCTGCCGCTTCAAATCGAGCACCAGCGAGCCGCCGATCAGACCGACGCCGATCAGGGTGATTTGGGATAGGGAAAAAGACATGGCGGTTTGCGCTTTCAAATTCAGGCAGCCTGAAAACTGCTTAAGCCTATTCCAAAACAATGCGGATGCCTTTGGCGGCCAGGTTGTCCAGACATTCGCGCAGGTAGGCGGCGTTGTGTTCGGGGTACAGCGGGAAGGCGTCGGCGGCGGGAGCGAGCTTGTCGTGCGGCGGCAGTTTTTGGCCGCGGTAGGCGGGGTCGTTCCATACTTCGGCGGGACGGTAGCCGCGTGCGCGCATTTCGGCCATCACCAGCAGGTGGTAGCGGTAAAGCAGGTGCGGCGGATGGCGGAAAACGTAATCAACGGTGGCATGCGGCCTGCCCCAGCCGGCGCCGCGCAGGGCGGCGCATTCGCGGTGCTGGCCGAGCAGCTGGGCGCGCGGCAGGTGGGGAATCAGGGTTTGGTGCCAGAGTCTCATGGTGCAGTTTCCGGTGCTTTTCAGGCAGCCTGAAAGCGGTTTTGGGTGTTTTCAGGCTGCCGTTTCAGGCAGCCTGAAAGGTCAAAGCAGCCTGAAAGGGCAAAACGGCGGTTTCAGGCTGCCTGCCAGCCGGCGAGAAACTCTGCCCAGTGCGGTTTTTCGGGGGCAAGGGTTTGCAGGTAGCTGCGCAGTTTTTCGGTTTCAAAGCGGTATTGGTCGGCGTCGGCGGCGCCGTTCATCAGGCGGAAGCGCTGGTAAACGAGATAGGTGTTGGCGGCGTCGGTTTCGCAGTAGTCGCGCACGGCTTGGATTTGGTTCTCTTGAACGGCCTGCCATACTTTGCTGCCGTCCATGCCCATTTTGCCGGGGAAGCCGCAGAGTTTGGCGATGTCGTCCAGCGGTACGGCGGCGCGGGGCTGGTAGAGCGAGAGCAGGTCCATCAGGTCGCAGTGGCGCTGGTGGTAGCGGCTGATGTAGTTGTTCCATTTGAAGCTTTGGCTGTCGGCAAAATCGCCTTCGCCCATGTCCCAGTAGCGTGGGGCGGCGATGCCGTGAACCAGGGCGCGGTAGTGCAGCACGGGCAGATCGAAGCCGCCGCCGTTCCAGCTCACCAGCTGCGGGGTGTATTTTTCCAGCAGCCTGAAAAATTCGGCCACCATTTCCGCTTCGCTGTCTTCGGGGCTGCCGAGCGTGCCGACGTGGATTTTGTCGCCCCAGCGCAGGCAGCAGGAAATGGCGACGACGCGGTGCAGGTGGTGGGGCATAAAGTCGCCGCCGGTTTTGGCGCGGCGTTCGCGAAAGGCGTATTCGGCGACTTCGGCGTCGGTCAGGCTGTCGGGCAGGCCGTTCAGCAGGCGGATGCCGGCGGTGTCGGGCACGGTTTCGATGTCGAAGGCGAGGATGGGAATCATGGCAGGCAGCCTGAAAAGGGAAAGCGCGGATTGTGGCACGCGCGGGGGCGCTTTACAACGGGCGATACTCGGGCGGACGGGCTTTTTTCAGGCTGCCGGCGCCGGCAAAAGGTATCGGGCAGCCTGAAAGGGCGGCGCGCGGCTTTCAGGCTGCCTTTACGGGCTAATAGTCAAATTCGATTAGCAAAAGGGCATCCGATTGGGCATAATGCGCCGTTTTTTTATCACACGGAAAGCCATTACCATGAAACGCTCTTTCTCCCTGCGCATCGCCATTCCTGCCGTGATGCTGGCGCTGGCCGCCTGCGGCGAAGCACCCGCGGCCAACGGCCAGCCGGCCGCCGTCGCCCAGAAAAACGGCACCGCGCCCGCCGAGGAATCGGCTGCCGCCAAAATCGGCGCGGGCGTACCGGCCGAAGTCGGCAACACCATCCGCGCCACGCTGGAAAAAAACTATGCCGACCAGAACCTGAAAATCGAAAGCGTTGCCACCACGCCGATTAAGGGCATTTACGAAGTGGTGATTCCGAGCGCCGCCGGCAAAACCGTGGCCTACACCGACGAAACCGGCGCCTATATGCTGGTGGGCGATTTAATCGAAACCAAAGCCGGCCGCAGCCTGACCGACGAGCGCAAGGAAGTGCTCAACGCCGTCGATTTCAACAGCCTGCCTTTCGACAAAGCCATCACCGAAGTGCGCGGCAACGGCAAGTTGAAAGTGGCGGTGTTCTCCGACCCCGACTGCCCTTTCTGCAAAAAGCTGGAACACGAGTTCCCGAAAATCAATAACATCACCATCTACAACTTTATGATGCCGATTCCTTCGCTGCACCCCGATGCCGAACGCAAGGCGGTGCAAATCTGGTGCCAGAAAGACCGCACCTCGGCTTGGCTGGCATGGATGCGCCAGGGCAAACAGCCGGCACAGGTCGCCGACTGCCCGAATCCGGTAGCCGAAACCACCGCGCTGGGCAACCGCTTCGGCTTCAACGGCACACCGACGCTGGTCTTCCCCAACGGCAAAGTGCAAAGCGGCTACGCGCCGATGCCGCACCTGCAGGAAGCCATCGAAGCCAACCAGAAATAAGCAGCCTGAAACGGCAAACCGCTCCGAAACATATTCGGGGCGGTTTTTGATTGGGCACGGCAACAAGCAGCCTGAAAACCCCGTTTGGCGGTTTTCAGGCTGCTTTTATCGGCTGACGGCTGACGGTGCAAGCCGCTGCCGTTTTACAGATGCGGCAGGATGCGCGGGATGATGCGGTCGGGCGTGGCGCCCTGGCTGTTTTCGCCGATGGCGTGCATCTTCCATTCGCCGTTGTGGCGGTACACTTTGGCCATAATCTGCGCGGTGTGGTTGCCCTGCGCGGAAAGGTTGTAGCGCGCGATTTCTTCGCCGGTTTGGCCGTTTACCAGGCGGCAGTAGGCGTTTTCAACGCGGCTGAAGTCCTGGCCGGTGTAGTTGCTCACAGTAAACACCAGCGTTTTCACATGCTGCGGCACCGCCGGCAGAAACACGGCGATTTGTTCGTCGTCGCCGTCGCCCTCGCCGGTGCGGTTGTCGCCGCTGTGCTGCACCGAGCCGTCTTCGCTGTTCAGGTGGTTGAAGAACACCAAATCAACCAATTCTTTGTCTTCGTCAAACATAAAGCACGAAGCGTCCAAATCGATTTCCTCGCTGCCGCCAAACAGGCCGAACAGGCCTTTTTTCTTGGCAACGTCCCAGCCCAAACCCATCACCACGCTGCTCAGCTGGCCGCCTACTTCTTTGTCCAGAGAGATTTTCTGGCCTTTTTGCAGATTCACTGCCATCGCACACTCCTTAAAGTTGTTGCAAAAGATTTTCGCGCTCGTTAAAAGCGGCGGATTATATCAGTTTTAACCCCGCGCAGGCGCACACTTTCGCCGCCGGCGCAGGCAAATCAAACGACGGCGCAACAGCGCCCAGCCGGCGGCCGTCTTTTGCTATAATCCGCCGCTGTTTTTCAGGCAGCCTGAAACGGCAAAACGCCCGCCTACCGGCTTTCAGGCTGCCGCCACCATTCGGAAATTCCCCATGACCCAAACCCTCTTAATCGAACTCCTCACCGAAGAACTCCCGCCCAAAGCCCTCAACAATCTGGGCAACCATTTTGCCGCCGCTGTGGCCGAAAGCTTGGAAAAAGCGCAGCTGATTCAGGGTGATGCACAATACACCGCCTACGCTTCGCCGCGCCGTTTGGCCGTGCAGGTGTCAAACGTCAAAGCCGTGCAGAATGACCAGCACGTTGTCAAAAAAGGCCCAGCCGTCGCCAACGCGATGAAAGACGGTGCGCCCACCAAAGCGCTCGAAGGCTTCGCCCGCTCCTTCGGCGCCGACATCGGCAGCCTGAAAATCATCCACGACGGCAAGCAGGACGTATACGCCCACGAGTTCACCCAAGCAGGCAAGCCGCTCTCCGAATTGCTCGAAGACATCATCAATCAGGCGGTGAAAAAGCTGCCGATTCCCAAAGTAATGCGCTGGGGCAGCAGCACGCACACTTTCGTGCGCCCCGTACACGGCCTGGTGATTCTGCACGGCGCAAACGTCGTGCCCGCCAATGTATTGGGTTTGCAAAGCGGCAATACCACTTTGGGACACCGCTTCCTTTCAGACGGCCTGATTACCATTGAAAACGCCGATTCCTACGCCGAGCAAATGCGCGAGCAGGGCAAGGTCATCGCCTCATTCACTACCCGCAAAGCCGCGATTCAGACGGCCTTAAACCAACACGCAGGCCGTCTGAATGCCACAGTGGCCGCCGACGAAGCCCTACTGGACGAAGTGGCCGCGCTGGTGGAATGGCCGGTGGTACTCGAAGCCGGTTTTGAAGCGCATTTTTTGGAAGTGCCGCAAGAATGCCTGATTCTCACCATGCAGCAAAACCAAAAATACTTCCCGCTTTTGGACGCAAACGGCCGCTTGATGAACCGCTTTTTGCTGGTATCCAACCTTGAAGCCGCTGACCCTTCGCACATCATCCACGGCAACGAACGCGTTTTGCGCGCGCGCCTGTCTGACGCCGAATTTTTCTACAAACAAGACCAGAAAAACACGCTGGAAAGCCGCCTGCCCAAGCTGGCAAACGTGGTGTACCACAACAAAATCGGCTCGCAGGCCGAACGCATCGAGCGGCTGCAAAGCATCGCCGCCCACACCGCCGCCGCGCTGGGGGCAGACCGCGCCCAAGCCGAACGCGCCGCCCGCTTGGCCAAAGCCGACCTCGTTACCGAAATGGTGGGCGAGTTCCCCGAGCTGCAAGGCACGATGGGCAAATACTACGCCCGCCTCGATGGCGAAAACGCCGCCATCGCCGATGCCATCGAGCAGCACTACCGCCCGCGTTTTGCCGGCGACGCGCTGCCCGAAAGCCCTGTTGCCACCGCCGTTGCGCTGGCCGACAAACTCGAAACCCTGGTCGGCATCTGGGGCATCGGCCTGATTCCCACCGGCGACAAAGACCCCTACGCCCTGCGCCGCGCCGCGCTGGGCATTTTGCGCATGCTGATGCAGCACGGCTTGGACGTAAACGACCTGATTCAGACGGCCTTTGCGAGCTTCCCGCAAGGCTTGTTAAACGACAAAACCCCCGCCGAAGTGGCCGACTTTATGCAGGCGCGGCTGGCCGTATTGCTGCAAAACGATTATCCGCAGGATATTGTGGCCGCCGTACTGGCCAAACGCCCCGGCCGTCTGAACGATTTAGCCGCCAGGCTCGACGCCGTCGCCGCCTTCAAAGCCCTGCCCGAAGCCGCCGCGCTCGCCGCCGCCAACAAGCGCGTGCAAAACCTGCTCAAAAAGGCCGATGCCGAATTGGGCGCGGTAAACGAAGCCCTGTTGCAGCAAGACGAAGAACGCGCCCTTTATGCCGCCGCGCAGGCGATGCAGCCCAAAATCGAAGCCGCGCTGGCGCATCAGGACTTTCAGACGGCCTTGTCGGAACTGGCCGCCGTCAAACCGCAGGTCGATGCCTTCTTCGACGGCGTGATGGTGATGGCCGCCGATGCTGCGGTAAAACAAAACCGCCTGAACCTGCTCAACCAGTTGTCGCAACAGATGAACGCCGTGGCGGACATCGCGCTGCTGGGCGAGTAAACAAAAGCAGCCTGAAAACGGCTTTTGCGGTTTTCAGGCTGCCTTTATTGCAACAGCCGTAGGTCGGATACTTGTATCCGACACCTTGCTTTCAGACGGCCTCAAAGCAGCCTGAAAGCCTAAAAGGTCGTCTGAAAAGTAAAAAAGCAGCCTGAAACAAGCCAAGTGCCCGTTAAACAGAAAAACACGCCATGCCCCAAACCGTTACCCTTGTGCCGTACGACCCCGCACACGCCGCCGATTTGGACTACCGTCTGCACGGAGAGCAAGCACAATACTCGGTTTCGCCCCAAGAGCGGCTGCAAAACGGCCGGTTCGCCGCGCCCGACTGTTTGGCCGTAACCATTTTGTGCCAAAACCGCCCCATCGGATTTTTCATCCTTGATAAAGGCAGCGACCGCCTTACTTACAGCGCCAACCCCCGCGCCGTATTGCTGCGCTCGATGTCGGTCAACCCCGCATATCAGGGTCAAGGCTGCGCCCGCGCGGCGCTGGCTGACGATAAATTGGCGCCGCTCATCCGCAGCATATTGCCCGACTGCGACGAAATCGTGTTCGGCGTACACCACGCCAACCGCGCCGCCATCGACCTGTACCAAAGCTGCGGATTTGCCGATACGGGGCGAACCTTTATGGGCACAAAGGGGCTGCAATATATTTACAGCAAAACGATTCGGTAAAAGGCCGTCTGAAACAGTAAATCCAGCGGGTAGGTTGGGGTGCGACCCAACAACATGATTAAATCTCTTGCCAAATGTTGGGTTTGGCAACCCAACCTACCTATTGAAATGGGTATGAACGCGTTTCAGGCTGCCTTTTCAGACGGCCTCAAGGCAGCCTGAAACCCCAACCGCCGTCATTCCCGCGCAGGTGGAAATCTGCTCCGAACCACGGGCAACGGCGGATAAAACCACTCGCAGCAGCCGAAAAAGATTCCCGCCTGCGCGGGAATGACGGAGTACACAGGCCGTCCACCCGAAAAAGACCCCCAAACAATGAGCGCAAAAACCCTGTTCAAAGCCATCAAAAAACGCCTGCAAACGCTGCGCATCCGTGCGGGCAAGGCGTGGCTCGACCGTGCGCCGGTGCCGTCTGAAAAGCCGCTTGCACCGGAGAATATCGGCGGTATTCTGTTTTTGCGCCAAGACGGCAAAATCGGCGACTACATCGTCAGCTCGTTTGCCTTTCGCGAAATCAAAAAAGCCGCGCCGCACATCCACATCGGCGTGGTCTGCACCGAGGCCAACCGCAGCCTGTTTGACGCCAATCCGCATATCGACGCGGTGCATATTGTCCAAGCCAAAAGCAGTCGCTCGTATCGGGAAACCGGCCGCTCGATTGCAGGGCAATATGATGTCGTTATCGATCCCACCGTATTGGTGCGCAACCGCGATTTGGTGCTCATCCGCAGCATCAATGCGCCTTACAACATCGGTTTTGACAAAGCCGGCTACAAAATCTTCAACCTGAATATCGCCAACCGCAGCCAGCATTTCAGCGAAATCTACCGCGAGGCTTTGCAGCTTTGCGGCTTTCACGATGCGGATACGCGCTACGATTTGCCCGAGCAGCCTGAAAGCGCCGCCGCCGTGGGCGCGTTTTTGCGGCAAAACGTGCTGGGCAATTATGTGGCGGTAAATTTTTTCGGCGCGGCCAACCGCCGCCGTTTCAGCGAAGCGCGTATCCGCGAAATGCTCGATTATTTTGCCGCGCATTTTCCCGATACGCGCTTTGTACTGCTTACTTATCCTGATGCCACTCCGCTGCTGTCGCGCCTGATTGAAGGGCGGGGCAACTGTTTTCTCTACGCCGACACCGCGTCGGTGCAGGATTCCGCCGAACTCATCCGCCACGCGCACACCGTGATTTCGCCCGATACCGCGCTGATTCACATCGCCGCCGGTTTGGATAAAAACATCATCGGCCTGTATCAAAACGACGCGCAGAATTTCGCCAACTGGCATCCCAATTCGCCGCGCGCCGAGATTGTGCGCTTTGAAGCGCATATCGACGAAATCGCGCCCGAAATGCTGGCCGCGCCGCTGGCACGTTTTACCGCGCAGGAGGCCGTCTGAATGGGCAAACCCACCGTATTGCTGGGCATGATTAATGATGCCGCCATGTCGCGCACCGTGGCCGCCTGCCTCGAATACCACGGCTTCGAGGTGGTCAACTTCGCCCTTGATTCGCTCGATTTCCGCTATCCGAACCTGCGCTCGCGTCTGGCCGTGTTGCTCAAAAAAACGCTGGGCAACCGCCAAGCCAAAAAAGAGCTGATGATCGAACTCAAACGCCGCCAAGTTCAGACGGCATGGAACGCGCATCCGCAGTTTGATTACGCGCTGTTTATCCGCTCCGATATTTACCCCGACAGCTTTTTGCGCGAAGTACGCCGCCGCAGCCGCGTGATGGTGAACTACCAATGGGACGGCGTGGCACGCTTTGCCGCCGCCCAAGCGCAAATCGGCCTGTTTGACCGCTATTATGCGTTTGACCCCGCCGACATCCGCGCCGATTCCCGCCTGCTGCCCGCCACCAGTTTTTATTTCGACCACGACCTAAGCGGCCTTGCGCCCTACAATCCCGCCGCGCCACGGTTTTACTTTGTCGGCTCGCACCGCGCCGACCGCCTCGACGACATCCGCCGCTTTTGCCGATACACGCAGCAGGCCGGCTGGCAGCTCGATTTTCACATCGTCAACCCAAACCAGCCCGAAGCCGCGCAGGATTACCCCTTTGACGGCGTTTACTTTGCCGACGATGTCCCCTTTGCCGACAACCTTGAGCGCGCCCGCCGCAGCAGCGTGTTGGTCGATTTCGTTATCAGCACCCACAGCGGCCTGTCGCTGCGCACCTTTGAAGCCCTCGGCTACCGCAAAAAACTGATTACCACCAACGCCGAAATCGAAAAATACGATTTCTACCACCCCGACAACATTTTTATCTGGCGCGGCGGCAGCCTCGACGGCCTGCAAGCGTTCATCGCGCGGCCGTATCACGAACTGCCGCAGGAAATCTACCAAAAATACAGCTTCGGCAACTGGGTGCGCTATGTGTTGGACATTGAACCGCACATCAAAATCAGTCTGCCCGCCGCGTGAGTTTGGCAAGGCTGCCAAAACGGTAATTATCAACCCTACCCCGCAGACAACGAATCACATACAATGCCGCCCTTCCATCACGCCGACACCGCCATGAAAGCCAAAACCGTCATCCTTGCCATGCCGCCCATTTTCGGCATCCACCAAGTTATTGCCGAAAACCTGCGTTTTCACGGTTTTGAAGTGACCGAGCTGATCTACGAAGAAGGAAAATTCACCTACGCCAATATCTGGCAGCGGCTGAAAAAACTGTTTTACCGCAATCTATTGCGCCAACGCGAATACAAAAAAGAGCAGCTGTTCCAGCCCTATCTTGCCGATTTCACCGCCAAACTCGACCAAATCGAAGGACAGGCCGACTACTGCTTTATGATCTGGCCGGGCGTTTTCCCCAGCAGCTTTATGCAGACCCTGCGCGACAAAAGCCGCCTGATGGTGCACTACAACTGGGAAACATTGGAATTTCTCGAACACGAGTTCTACAAAATCAAATTCTTCGACAAATTCATGTTTTTCGACCCCTACGATATCGGCCGCCGCCCCGAATACGCTGACAAACTCATCCCCGCCACCAGCTTCTGGTTCGACTGCTACCTGCAGGAGGAACAAAACGACGGCAGCCTGTTTTTTATCGGCTCGCACCATAAAGAGCGCATCGCCGACATCCGCGCGTTTTACCTTGCCGCCGAATCAATCGGCCTGCCGACCGACTTTCGCATCGTATCGAAAAACCCCCAAGAGGCCGAACAGGAACTGGCTTTGCCCGGCGTACGCTATCTCTCTTCCGCCGACGCGCTGCCCTACCGCGACAACCTGCTGGCCGCACGCAAAGCCGGCGTTCTCGTCGATTTTCTCCACACCAAACACCACGGCCTCTCCCTGCGCGTTTTCGAAGCGCTGGGCTACGGTAAAAAACTGATTACCACCAACCCCACCGTCGTCCACTACGACTTCTACCATCCCGACAACATTTTTGTCTGGAGTGGCGGTAACACCGAAGAACTCAAAGCCTTTTTACAACACCCCTACTCGCCGCCGCCCGAAGCATTGAAGCAGAAATACAGCTTCGGCAACTGGATACGCTGGGCGTTTGATATCGAGCCGCATCAGGCAATCGGTCTGCCGCATCTTCCGCCCCAACAATCCCGCAATGATTAACTGTCCGACTATGAAAACAAATCTTATACACCTGCAAACCCACGGCGACGAGCGCGGTTCGCTGATTGCCCTTGAAGAGGGCAAAAACATTCCGTTTGAAATCAAACGGGTTTACTACCTGTTCGACACCAAAACAGGCGTACGCCGCGGCTTTCATGCTCATAAAAAGCTCAAGCAGGTGGTGGTGGCCGTACGCGGTTCGTGCCGTTTTCTGTTGGACGACGGCAAAGAAAAAGTCAGCGTATTACTGGACAATCCGGCGCAAGGTTTGTTAATAGAATCTTTCGTATGGCGGGAAATGTACGATTTTTCAGAAGACTGCGTGCTGATGGTGCTGGCAGACAGCCTCTACGATGAAGAAGACTACATCCGCGATTACGACGAATTCATTAAACGAGTGAAAAATTGATATGACAAACTTCCCAACTATTTTACCTGCGCGTACAGTGTTTCTAAGACTGGTCGAAATTAATGATGCGGCGTTTATCTGTGGATTACGTAACAAAAAAAAACTAAATCTCTTTTTATCTAAATCAGAAAACAGCATAGAATCGCAACTGGAATGGTTAGAGCAATACAAATATCGAGAAGCACAAAATCAAGAGTTTTATTTTATTATCAGTAGAAAAGATAACAACCAACCTATTGGTACAATTAGAATTTACGATTTTCAAAAACCTTCTTCTTTCTGTTGGGGAAGTTGGATTTTGAATGAAAATAAAACAGCAAGCTCAGCATTAGAAAGCGCATTATTAATATATAATATAGGGTTTGATTACTTAAATTTTGAACAAAGTCACTTTGACGTACGAAAAAACAATGTGAAAGTTAATTCTTTCCATATAAAAATGGGAGCTGTAAAAACTAGGGAAGATAATCTAAATATATACTATAAGCTTAGCAAAGAATCTCACTTAAAAAACAAAGAAAAGTATAGAAATTTTTTACTAGGAGATAGCAAGTGATTCCGTTTTTGGATTTGCAGAAAATCAACGCGCAATACGCCGATGAGATCAAAGCAGCCTGCAGCCGCGTGATTGACAGCGGCTGGTATATCTGCGGCAGCGAATTGGCGGAATTTGAACGGAAATTCGCCACCTATTGCGGCGTGAAGCACGCTGTCGGCGTGGCCAACGGCCTGGATGCACTGATTTTGGTTTTGCGGGCGTGGAAAGAAGCAGGCAGCCTGAAAGACGGCGACGAAGTCATTGTTCCGGCAAACACCTATATCGCTTCGATACTCGCCATTACCGCCAACCGGCTAACGCCGGTGCTGGTTGAGCCGAATCCCGAAACCTTCAATCTTGATCCCGCCAAAATGCAGGCTGTACTGACAGACAAAACCAAAGCCGTCCTGCCCGTTCATCTCTACGGCCAGTTGGCCGATATGCCCGCCATCTGCGCCTTTGCCAAGCAACACGGCCTGCTGGTGCTGGAAGACGCCGCCCAAGCACACGGCGCGGAGTCAAACGACAAAAAAGCTGGTGCTTGGGGCGATGCGGCGGGTTTTAGTTTTTATCCCGGCAAAAATCTCGGTGCGCTGGGCGACGGCGGCGCCATCACCACCAACGACGACCAACTGGCACAAATGCTGCGCGCCCTGCGTAATTACGGCTCGCACCGCAAATACGAAAACCTCTACAGCGGCACCAACAGCCGCTTGGACGAAATTCAGGCTGCCATCTTGTCGGTCAAACTTGCTTATCTCGATCGGGAAACCGAACGGCGCCGGCAAATCGCCACCCGCTATCTTTCCGAAATCCGCAACCCGCGTATCGTGCTGCCGCAGGTATCCGCACCCCAAACGCACGTCTGGCATCTGTTTGTTATCCAAAGCGACCGGCGCACCGCATTGCAGGAATATCTGCAGCAAAACGGCATCCAAACCCTGGTGCACTACCCGATTGCGCCGCACAAACAACAGGCCTACCGGCACTTGAACCATCTTTCCCTGCCGATTACCGAATCCCTGCACGAGCGCGTCTTGTCCCTGCCGATGAGCCCCGTACTGACCGATGCCGAAACCGATACCGTTATCCGAGCCCTCAATGACTGGAAATAACCCCACCCTGCCCCTGCTCTCCGTCTGCTGTCTGGGCTACAAACACGCCCGTTTTCTCGAAGAAAACGTCCGCTCCATCTGCGCCATCGACTACCCGAACATCGAAATCATCGCCGTGGACGACGGCTCGCAAGATAACAGCGTTGAATTATTAAACCGGCTGGCAGCGGAAATTCCGCTGAAAATGACCGTTATCGGCCAGGAAAATACCGGCAATGTCGGCAAAAACTTCAATACCGCCCTGCGTCAGGCACAAGGCGAGCTGATCGCCTTTATCGCCATGGACGACGTTTTCAATCCGCCCGTCGTCTTAAAGCAGATACAGTCCATGGCCGATAATCCCAAGCTGCTGTTCAACGCCGCCACCAAAATGGTCAGCATCAACGACCAGGGCTTTATCAGCGGCAATTTCACCAGCCCGCCCGCACACGATATGGAAGCCCCCACCGTTGCCGCGCTGCTGGACTTGGAATACAGCCACTTCGGCGGTTTCTACATCCAAGGCTGCCTCTTTCGCAAAAGCCTGCTCGACGCAGTCGGCGGTTTTGACGAAAACCAAACCGGCGACGACCTTGTGCTGCGCACCAAAATATTCCGCCATATGCTCGCAGAGCGCAGCGAAGATTTCGTCCTGACCAAAGAAAACGCCTGCTTTTACCGCCTGCACGACAACAACGTGCACAAAAATCTCGGCCGACAAATCAAAATCGTTACCGAATATCTGGGCAAATACTGGCCCGAACGCCCCCTGCCCGATATGCTGATCGACTGGATGGTAAACGCCATCGGCCTGCTCGGCATCGAAAAAAGCATCGACATACTGGCGATGAATCCGGTTGCCGCCTCCACACTGCTGCACGAAAAAGTTCAGACTGCCTTAAAGCAGGCCGCCACCGAAAAAAACAAGCGTATCTCTTGGTATAAACGCTGCAAACACCTGCTGTTCAAACGCATCAAAGACGGCGACAAACGCACCCTCGTGTTCTTTAGCAGCCTGAAATTCAGCTACCGCAAAAAGTCCAAACCCCGCCCGAGCGAAAACGCCGTCCACTACACAAACTACCGCTAGGCCGTCTGAAAGCCCATCTACCCGAAAACACAGGAAATCCCCATGACCCTTCTCATCACCGGCGGCGCCGGCTTTATCGGCTCCGCCCTTATCCGCCACCTGATCCAAAACACCGACGAGCGCGTCGTTAATCTCGACAAACTCACCTACGCCGGCAACCTGCAATCGCTTGCCGCCGTGGTCAGCAACCCGCGCTACACCTTCGAGCAGGCCGATATCTGCGACCGCGCCGCGCTCGAGCGCATCTTCGCCAAACACCAACCCCGCGCCGTGATGCACCTGGCCGCCGAAAGCCATGTTGACCGCAGCATCGACAGCGCAGGCGAATTTATCCACACCAATATCGTCGGCACCTTCACCCTGCTCGAAGCCGCCCGCGCCTATTGGGGCAGCCTGAACGACGCGCAAAAAGCCGCCTTCCGCTTCCACCACATCTCCACCGACGAAGTCTATGGCGACCTGCACGGCACAAGCGACCTCTTCACCGAAACCACCCCCTACGCCCCGTCCAGCCCCTACTCCGCCAGCAAAGCGTCCAGCGACCATCTCGTGCGCGCCTGGCAGCGCACCTACGGCCTGCCCACTCTCATCACCAACTGCTCCAACAACTACGGCCCCTGCCACTTCCCCGAAAAACTCATCCCCCACATCATCCTCAACGCCCTCTCCGGCAAACCCCTGCCCGTGTACGGCGACGGCAGCCAAATCCGTGACTGGCTGTATGTCGAAGACCATGCCCGCGCCCTGTATCAGGTTGTTACCCAAGGAAAAGTTGGCGAAACCTACAACATCGGCGGTCACAACGAAAAAACCAATCTCGAAGTCGTACGCACCGTCTGCGCCCTGCTCGAAGAACTCGCGCCCGAAAAACCCGCCGGCGTGGCGAAATACGAAGATCTCATCACCTTCGTCAAAGACCGCCCCGGCCACGACGCCCGTTACGCCATCGACGCCGCCAAAATCGGCCGCGAACTCGGCTGGCAGCCGCAGGAAACCTTCGACACCGGCATCCGCAAAACCGTCGCCTGGTATCTGGAAAACCGCGACTGGTGGCAAAACGTCCTCAACGGCAGCTACCGCCTGCAACGGCTGGGCAAAGGTGCGTAAACCCCTTTCAGGCTGCTTGCATAAGCAGCCTGAAAGTCCCCAAGGCCGCTTTCAGGCTGCCTGAAAGCGGATATCCGCCTTTTTTCAAACAAACCGCATTATTTCGTTTTCAGGCTGCCCTAAAACCCAAAGGCAGCCTGAAAATCTTTCCGCTCCTGCGGCTTGCCGGCCGCAGCGCCCTGCGCTAAACTGCGCGCGACTTTTAGTCGGGGTGCCGCATCATGCGGCTGAGAACATACCCGTGAACCTGATTCAGTTAGCACTGGCGTAGGAAACTAATGAACGAACGCAGAAACACGCACCGCAATAGCCGCCTTCGGGCGCTTGTGGTGCGTTTTCGTTTGCCGCCAGCGGTTCACGGCAAACGGAGAATCTTATGCACATTCACTATCTGGACGCCGTCCGCGCAAAACGCCCGCTGGTGCACAGCATCACCAGCACCGTAGCCGCCCATTTTTCTGCCAACGGCCTGCTTGCGCTGGGCGCTTCGCCGCTCATGGCCAACAGCCCGGCGGAAGTGGCAGAGCTTGCCGCTCACAGCGCGGCGCTGGTGCTGAACATCGGCATGCCGACCGATGCGCAGGTTGAGGCGATGCTGCTTGCCGGCGAGGCGGCGAACCGCGCCGCTGTGCCGGTCGTGCTGGACCCGGTTGCGGTCAGCGCAAGCGCCTACCGGCGGGAGATTGTTGCCAAGCTGTTGGCGCGTCTGCAATTTGCTGCCATTCGTGGCAACGCTGCAGAGCTGGCGTATCTCGCCGATGTGCCGTGGCAGGCAAGCGGCGTCGATGCAGGCGAGGGCAGTGGCGACCTTGCCGCCATCGCGCGGCAAGTGGCTACGCGCTACCGCTGCCTTGCCGTTTTGAGCGGCGCGCGCGATTACATTAGCGACGGCAAGCGCCTCGCCGTGCTTGCCAACGGCACGCCGCTGTTGCTGCGCATCACCGCCAGCGGTTGCCTGCTCAGCGCGGTACTCGCCGCCTTCCTCGCCGTCACGTCGGCAAATGAACGTTTTCAGGCTGCCTGCGAAGCCTGCGCCAGCTACGCCATCGCCGGTGAGCAAGCCGCCGCCGGTCTTGCGCCCAGCCAAAGCGGCAGTTTCGCCGCGAGATTCATCGACGCTCTCGCTGCCATCAGCGCGGCAGAGGTCGCCGCCGCCATCCGTATCGAAACGGGAGAATAGCCATGCCTTTCCCGCAAGCCTTAACCATTGCCGGTTCAGACAGCGGCGGTGGCGCCGGCATCCAGGCCGACATCAAAACCATGCAAATGCGCGGCGTTTTCGCCACCAGCGTCTTAACCGCCATCACCGCGCAAAACACGCGCGGCGTCGCCCATATCGAAATGGCAAGTGTTGCCAGCGTGCGCGCGCAACTCGCCGCCATTGCCGCAGACTTTGACATCGCCGCCCACAAAATCGGCATGCTCGGCACGACGGAAATGATTGCCTGCGTCGCCGACTGCCTGCGCACCTGCCGCTTCGGCGCGCTGGTGCTTGACCCGGTGATGGTCGCCAAAGGCGGCGCGCCGCTCTTGCAAAACGACGCCATTGCCGCGCTGAAAACACATTTGTTGCCGCGCGCCGACCTTGTTACCCCCAACCTGCCCGAAGCGGAACTGCTCAGCGGACAAGCCATCCGCAGCGAGGCGGACGTCGCCCGCGCTGCCGCCAGCCTGCTTGCGCTCGGCGCCAAAGGCGTGGTCATCAAGGGCGGCCACTGGCAGGAGAGCGGCAGCGCCATCTGCCGCGACTGGGTTTTCCTCGCAGACGAGACCTTTACCCTCGACAGCCCGCGCTGCGCGACGCCGCACACGCACGGCACCGGCTGCACCTTCTCTGCCTGCATCACCGCCGAACTGGCAAAAGGCGCGGCAATGGCAGACGCCATCCGCAGCAGCAAGGCCTATATCAGCGCCGCCATCGCCAGCCCGCTTAATATCGGGCATGGCCACGGCCCGGTGAACCATTGGGCGGGCGGAGGCGATGATGTTTGAGCGCCACAGCCTTCGCCTCTACCTTGTCGCCGGCACGCAGGATTGCCAGCATCTGCCACAGACAAGCCCGGAAGCGCGTCTGCTCGCCGTGCTGACAAGCGCGCTGCAGGCGGGCATTACCTGCTACCAGTTCCGCGAAAAAGGCGCCGGCGCCCTGCAGGATACGGTGCGGCGCACGCAGCTTGCCGTCCGCTGCCGCGACCTCTGCCGATACCACGGTGTGCCGTTTTTTATCAACGACGATGTGCCGCTTGCCCTCGAAACCAGCGCGGACGGCGTACACATCGGCCAGGGCGATATGCCGCTGGCGCAGGCGCTCACCCTGTGCCGCGGCCGCCTGCATCTCGGTCTCTCGCACCACAGCCCGGCCGAACTCGAACGCAGCCGGCAGGAAGACGGCCTGGCCTATCTCGCCCTCGGCCCGATTTTCGCCACCCGTTCCAAAGCCGACGCCGCCGCGCCGCTGGGCACCTCCGCCATCCGCGCGGCGCGTGCCGCCGGCATCGACCGCCCGCTGGTTGCCATCGGCGGCATCGATACCGCCAACGCGGCAGAGGTTTACCGCGCCGGCGCCGACGGCATCGCCGTAATTTCCGCCATTACCCAAGCCGATGACATCGCCGCCGCTGTGCGGCGCTTGCGCGCAGCAGCCGATTTTCAGGCTGCCTGAAAACACCACCCGCAAAAAAGCAGCCTGAAAGCCGTTTTATGGTTTTCAGGCTGCTTTTGCGGCGGCTATTGGCGGCCGGGTACGCGCCCCATGCGCTGTTTGAGCGATGTATTGCCGCTGCCAAAGAGCGCGGCGTAATAAACGGCGTTGGCCATCACTTTTTTCACGTAGTCGCGGGTTTCGTTAAAGGGGATGGTTTCGGCGTAAACCGCACCTTCCAAGCTGCCGGCGGCCTGCCATTTGCGGGCGCGGCCGGGGCCGGCGTTGTAGCCGGCGGTGGCGAGCACGTCGCTGTTTTGCAGCTTGCCGCGGATGTCGGACAGATACCAGGTGCCCATACGGATGTTGCCGGACATGGTGTACAGCTCGCTGTCGGACATGCTGGTTTGGCGGGCGATGACCTGCGCGGTGGCCGGCATCACCTGCATCAGCCCCTGCGCGCCGACGCCCGACTGCGCGCCGATTACAAAACGGCTCTCCTGCCGGATCAGGCCATAGACCCAGGCCGGATCCAGACCGACAGCGGCGGCGTGCGGCCGCACCAGATCGCTGAAGGGCGAGATGTAGCGCAGCTTGTAGTTGAGCAGGCGGTTGGTGCGGTCGGCGCTGTACACCGCCATTTCGTAAAACTGGTTGTCAAAAGCCAGCTGCGCTGCCGCCAGCTGCGCCGGTTCGTCGAAACTGCGCACGGCGTAGCGCCATTCGTTTTGTGCCTGCCGGCGCATTTTCCAGTTGCCGCCCTGCTGGCTGCTGCGAAATAGCGTCAGCGCGCGCTGGATGGCGCCGTCTTTGCCGACTGCCGCCACCTGCGCCGGCTGGGCGTCGGCCACATTGTTGCGGGCGTCGGCACGCTGCCCCAGCTCTTCGGCCGCCAGCAGCGCGTAGAAATTTCGGCCGCTGGCAGCGGCGGCGCGGTAATGGTTTTGCGCCTGCGCGGCATTGCCCTGCGCCGCCAGACTGCGGCCGAGCCAGTAGCGCCACGCCGGATCGTTCTGCAGACTCTGCGGCATATGGCCGATAAAGCGGGCGACTTCGTCCCAACGCTGCAGGCGCAGCGCGGCGCGCACCGCCCATTCGGCCTGCTCTTGGCCAAACTGCGCCGGCTGCGCGGCTTTTTGGTAGTAGGCCAGCGCCGCCGCCATATTCTGGTTTTTCGCCTGCACGGTGCCGAGTATGCCCCAAGCAAACGACTGCTGCTCGGCATTCAGGCTGCCTGCCAGGGCTTCCAAACGGGCGGCGGCGGCGGTCGGATTTTTCTGGGCGTTGGGACTAATCACATCGCGCAGCAGGTTTTCCTGCGCACCCTGCCCGCTGCCGCCATCAAGCGGACTGCCGAGCGCGGCCGCCAGCTTGCCGGCATTGGCAGTCTGCCCCGCCGCCAGCAGACCGCGTACCCGCCGCCATGCAGCCGCAGCCGGATAGGCGCCGCGGGCAGCCTGCGTTTCCAGCAGCGCATTACAGCCGGCCGGCAGCTTGCCGGTATCCTGCTGCCAGTCGCGGACGGCGGTATCATCGCCCAACTGGCCGGAAGTCAGCTTGGCGTAGCATTGCACTTCCTGACTGCGGCCGTCGGCCGGCAGTAGCTTCAGCTGCGTTTGAAATTCCTGCACCATGCCGCGGCGGCCGAGACTTTTCAGCCATTCGTTGCGCACGCTCTCACCCATCGCGCTTTGGTTCTGCTGCGCCAGAAACTGCTGCGCCGCCATATCGTCGCCGTTTTTAACCGCCGCCAGCACGCTCTCCAGCCGGGCAAAATCGTTGAGCGTCTGGCTCGGATTTTCCAGCGCGCGCGCCGGCGGCAGAGCAAACGCGGTATCCGCGCTCTCGGTGCCGGGGACGGCGGCAATCGGCTGGCCGCCCTCGTCGTCGTGTTTGTCGGACGAGCAGGCGCTCAGGGCGGCAAGGGCGACCAGCAGGCCGCAGGCGGCGAAACGGGCGGTTTTCATACGGTTTTCCGGTGGCGTTGAAAAGGACGCATCATAGCATTTTTTGCCCACCGCCGCCCGAACCCGCCCGTTGCCATGCTTTTCAGGCTGCTTTTGAGCCGCCAAAACAGCGCATTCAGGCAGCCTGAAAAAACAGACGGCCGAAAAGCGGAGCAATGCTTTGCCACCGGCCAAACCGCGTCTTTAAATTCGCCCGCCGCAAAGTTTAAAGTTTTGTATGTTTCAGCAGAAAAAACGCCGCATCAATATCCTTATATTCTGAATGGATTTAAAAAATATTGTTAAGGATTATTAACAATACTATAATCACAAGCGATAACGAATTTTGTTTTTATAAAGAGAGACGCAGATGAGTCCCAAAAAACAAGCCTTCCATCCCAAACTTCTGGCCGTACTGGTGGCCGGCATTAGCTGCTGCGCTGCTGCGGAAACCGAATCGAAAGCCGCATCCGAACCCGGCGAGGGCACCGAGCTGCAGAAAGTTATCGTGCGCGGCAATGCCGATAAAAGCGGCAGCGACGCCATGCACCACAAAAACGTCTCCAACGCGTATGTCGGCAAAGAATATCTGGAGCGCTACCGCGTAAACGCCGCAGGCGACGTGCTCAAAGGCCTCAACGGCGTATACAACATGAACACCCGAACCGCAGGCGGCGCCATCGCGCCCAATATCCGCGGCATTTCCGGCAAAGGCCGCATCCCCGTTACGCTCGACGGCACCGAGCAGACCGTGGATGTCTGGATGAACAACTACGGCGTGGGCGAGCGCAACTATCTCGACCCCGCCATTTTCCGCAGCATCATGGTGGAAAAAAGCCCCGCGCTCACCCGAGGCGTGAAATCCGGTGTGGGCGGTGCCGTGGCCATCCGCACCATCGAAGCGGCCGACATTATTCCCGAAGGAAAGAGCTGGGGCGTGCAGCTTAAAGCCGAAACCGCCAATAACGCCGCCGCACCCGCCAACGATCTCAACCGCTGGCTCGGCTTCCACGACTACCGCCTGCTGCCCGGCGGCGGCGCCACCGCCGACGGCGCAGGCGGCGGCGTTGATCCCTCCACCGGCCAGCAAACCCCCACCGGCCTCGTGTTCGACGACTACATCCCACCGCGCAACAAAAGCGGGCGCGGCGCCCGTTTTTCCGGCGACTATTCCGGCATGGCCGCCTTCGCCTTCAAAAACAGTATGGTGGATGCCCTAGCCGCCTACAGCTACCGCCGCAAAGGCAACTACTTTGCCGGCAAACGCGGCGCGCAAGGCTATCTGAAAAACCCCATCCAATGGGACAACAACTGCACCAACAGCCGCGACTGCACAGGTTCCGCCACCTTCATTCCCAATATGGCCAAAATCTATTCCCCGGGCGACGAAGTATTCAACAGCCGCACCGAAACCAAAACCCTGCTGCTGAAAAACAACTGGCACCTGCCCGCCAACCAGAAAATCGGCCTGCAATACATGCGCAGCGATATCGAGTTTGGCGAAATCAACCCCTTTCAAATGACCTGGGAGCTCGATTTCGACGAAGGCAACCCCTATCTGAAAGGCAAGCCCAAGCCCCAGCAGATTCAAAACGTCGATTCCAAAATCCGCACCGACACCTACAAAATCAGCTACGGCTGGAAGCCCGAAGGCAGCCGCTGGATAGACCTTGCCGCCAATCTCTGGCGCATCCGCACCTCCAGCACCCGCCATCAGGCAGGCGGCCCCAGTCTCGCCGTAAGCAAAGAAGACCCTATTTACAACTCATGGCACTGGTGCAACCGCCGCGGCATGCTCTCGCCCAGCGACGAGCAATGGGCGGCAAGCTGCCAAGACGTGTACGACATGTACGGCTTCGACCGCAACACCACCCGCGACGAAATCATCGAGCTGAGCCGCCAGAGCTTCGGCGACAACGACGGCAAATACACCGTTATCCCCGGCGCCCTGCAGAAAACCCGCGTAACCCGCACCGGCTTCGACATCAGTAACCGCTTCCGCTTCAACGACCGCCTCAGCCTCACCCTCAGCGCCGACTACCAGCACGAAAAACTCGGCGAAACCAGCGAAATCGCCCATTCCGACAGCCTGTTCGACATCACCGGCATGGTAAGCAGCATGACCAAGCTGGCCGGCCCGCGCAGCGGTTGGCGCACCGAATGGGGCAGCAATGCCGTATTCGACTGGCAGCCTACCGACCGACTGAAAATCTCCGCCGGCGTGCGTTATCACGGCTTCCGCGCCAAAGACACCGGGCTGGCCGAAGGCCGCGCCCGCCGCGATCCGCGCTATCAGGCGGGAGGAGTAAGCAATGACTATTATGCCGGGGTGTATCTGCCGTATTGGGAGCTGGTGGGCGATCAGGAAAGAAAGGATTACATTGCCGCCCGGGCAGCTGCCGAAGCGGCCAGCAATGCGGGCAATAATCAAGAGTACCGGCGTATTTTGAATGAGTTTGGTGCCAAATACGGGCTGCCTGAGGATCAGACAGGGTTTAACAAGTATCGGCTTCGCCAATATGCCTTTGCTTCTGCCGACGGCAGCAACGGCTCTACAAACAGGGCTTCCGGCACAATTAATCCTAATCCAGATGATGCACTTTACCGTGTACGTCCGGTATTTATACCTTTCCGTAACGGCAAGTTAGACAGCAGCGTGTTTGATGCCGCATACCGCAATGTAGATTTTCATGCCAAAGTGCAAAACCCGCAGGGATTGACCGGCAGCTATAACCGATATTTGGCGCGAATGGTGTTAGACGAATCAAGGGGGCCGTGCAAAAACGCGGGCTGTGCCGATGTACCCGGCAAATTGCTATACCTGGATACACTTTATGATGGCGATATCAATGGTGACAGTCGAGGACCGATTATAAGAAAGTATACTGAAGCAGAGCGCTGGGCACAGCCCAAAGAGCTGCACAGCCATGCTTGGGCGCCTACTATCGCAATCAGCTACGACCTGACTGATAAGCACCGTCTGTTTGCCCGCTATGCTCAGATGACCCGCTTCCCCAGCATCTACGAAATGGGCGGCCTGTATAACGAGATGGCTTATAACGATATGCCTACTGCACCTAATTTCAGCCTTAAGCCCGAGCGCAGCCGCAGCTGGGAAATCGGCTGGAATTTCGATTTTTCCCCTTATTGGCACAAGCTTCGTTCGGGTGATCTGCGCCTTACCTACTACCGCAACAATATTAAAAACGTACTCGAAACCGCCGATCATTTCCGTCTCAGCCAGTTCGACCGCAAAACCACCACCGGGGTAGAGCTGCAGGCGCGCGCCGATACGGGCGTATTTTTCGCCACACTCGGCGGCACCTACCGCCTGAAACAGGAAATGTGCGACCGCGACATGACTCTGATGTACGATCCCTATCGCAACAAAGGCCTGCCCGACTGCATCGAAGGCGGCTACGGTACCACCCGAGGCTATCAGGCCTTGCAGCCGCACTATTCGGTAAATCTCGATCTCGGTACCCGCCTGCTGGGCGAAAAGCTGGAACTGGGCGTACGCGGCATCTACCACAGCACGCCAAAAACTGCCCAATACGACGAACTGGTTCAAAAAGGATTGAGCTACATCTTCATTGCTACAGGCAAACCTTACCACTGGCGCTCTTCGCTCACTTGGGATCTTTACGGCCGCTATCAGTTAAGCAAACAGATAAGCATCAATCTCGGCATCACCAACCTTACCGACCGCTACTACCTCGACCCGATGTCCAACGTGCCCACCCCTGCTCCTGGCCGCACCGTTACCTTCGGCCTGCAGGGCAGGTTTTAGGGCGTCGGCATCCAAACCCGAGCCGCTTCGGTTTTTCAGGCTGCCTTTGCGGGAACATCTGCAGGGAAGGACAGTGTGCAACGGCTTCAATATCCGACTGCATAAGGGCAGGCGGCCGGATATCCTTGCGCATAACGCAATGGTATAAATAAAACTATATTTAAATATTATTGATTCTTGTTTGCTTATTCGGTATTATCCACTCCACAATAACAAACCCCAAAGAACACCAACCATACTGCCCAAGGCTTTTCCTGTTTTTCCGGCAGCTTTGGCAAAAGCAGGGCATGTAGCAGTAAACAGGCAACTGTTTATCAATCCGTTTATAAGGAGACGAAATTATGAAAACCTCTAAATTGTTGTTGGCCGTTCTGTTGGCAGGCGGCTTCGGTGTGGCTTCTGCCGGAGAGATAAAAGGCGACTCTTCCGATAAAAATCAAGTTTATCCTCGGAAATCCGATGCCTTACCGTTTGGTGCAGACGCCCCGGGTTTGCGCTTTTCAACTGACGGTGGCAAATCCTATTCCAATTCCATCAACTTGGAAAACGGCCCAGTTACCCGCATCCGCAACAAATACGGCAACAGGCCGATCAACGGCAATAATCCCGACCTAAACGTAATCGGCACCAGCAATCCGCACTATCTCACCATTAAAGACGTCGCACCCGTACTCGGCTGGTTCTACAACCCGAAGCTCGGTCAGGTATGGCTTGAGAAGCGTGCTCACGGAACCGAAGTATTCAGCGTACGCCAGATTACCGAGCCCAAGCTCCCGCTGGCGCCTAAATTCGGCGGACTGGTGATTGCCAAAGTGCCGAACCTGCCCGCAGGCACTTCGGTTTACTTCGGCGAATGGGCGCCGCGCGAACACGCTCCGGGCGCCAATTCCGACGACTTCCTGCGTAACGCGAAAAACCGCACCACTTGGTATGTGGGCGAAAACCCGACCAAAAACACTACAGGCCTGGCCGATGCCACCTATAACCTAGTCGGCGTCAGCGGCCATACGCCCGGGCTGAACGATTTCTATACCGGCTCGGTTAAAGCTACCTTCGGCACAAAAGAAACAGGTCGTTTGGACGGCAGCATCAATCGCCGCGAACAGACGTTTAACGGCGTGAGAATTACCGCAGACCGCCTGAACTTTGACGGTGCGCAGATTCGCAACGACAAAGGCACTTTCTCCGGAGGGGCAGGCAATGTGAGCGGCCAATTCTACGGCCCGGGCGCAGAAGCGTTGGCAGGTTACGGCACATCTGAAAAAGGTAACGGCGTTGCCTTCGGCGGCCGCAAACAGTAATCCCGCTTTTCAGGCAGCCTCTGCCTGATTTTCCCGCACGGCCGCAGCTTTATGGCTGCGGCTTTGTATTTTCAGGCAGTCTCTCCAACTTAAAAGCTGCCTGAAAAACCAAACCCGAACAGAAAGACCCCGATGGACAAACTTCGCCTTGCCCTGCTGCCGCTGCTGCTCCTGCCCGCAGTATGCTGTGCCGACGACGATGACGACAGCCGCCGCCGTCTGCTTGAAGAGGGCAGCCGTCAAATGCGCCAATACCGCGACAGCAGCTGGCTGGACGATACCGCACCCACTGATCAGCAAGTGCAGGAAAACGACGGCTATATCAGTGTCAACGGGCAGATATACCAGGTGGGCGGCAGCGTGCAGGAGCTGGAAACCGCCCTTTATTACGCGCTCAATCTGCGCCAGTGGCACAAAGTCAAGCAGTTTGCCGCCCGCTATGCCGCCCTGCCCGGCCACAAACCCGCGCTGCTGCATCTGGCCGAAGGCCTGCAGGCCCGTGAACAGGGCAATCTTGCCCAAGCCGTGCGCTCGCTGCAAACTGCCGCAGATGAAGACCCCGCCAACACCCGCATCGCGCTTGAGCTTGGCCGCGCCTACGCCGAAGACAACCAAAACCGCGAAGCCGCCGCCCAATTCTCCCGCGTGTTCGGCAGCGGCATTCCCGAAGAAACCAAAGCCGTGGTTGCCCGCTACTTGGAAGAAGTCGGCAAACGCAGCCGCTGGCACGGCCAAATCAGCCTCGGTTACGGCTACAACAGCAACATCAACCAAGCCAACGGCAGCACCGAATGCGTGTGGCAGATAGGCGGCATGTGCATGATGGAGCGGCAGCTGCCCAAAGCCGTTTCCTCACCGCTGGCCAATTTCAGCGCCTCCGCCGCCAAAACCCTCCCCTTATCCGGCCACCACGGCCTGCACCTGCGCGGCCTTGCCTACGGCACCCACTACCGGCACAAAGACCCGCAAAGCAGTATCCAGCGGGACTACAGCTACTACAACGGCACCCTCTCGGCAGGCTACGACTACGCCGACGCCCGCAACCATTTCTCGCTGCTGCCCTATTTCGAATACGACTTCCGCAACGGCCACACCCAATACCGTGCCTGGGGCGCCGATGCCGACTGGTCGCGCACCATCACGCCGCGCTGGCGCATCAACGCCCGCGCCGGTGCCAAGCGCTACCATTACAGCGGCGGCAGCAAAACCTACTATGCCGACTACAGCCAATACGAGCTGGGCGCCGGCGCCGAGTTTTCCCTCACCCCTTCTGCCGGGCTGTTTGCCAACCTGGACGCCACCCGCCGCAAATACCCCTCCGACGTGAGCAGCAGCTACGAATACGCCGCCCGACTGGGCGCCTACAAATTATTCGGCAACGGCATCTATCTCAACGGCCTGCTGCTGCACCGCCGCAGCCTGTACGACGCCGCAGGCTTTCTCAGCGACGGCGAACGGCGGCAGGATAAACAAGCCGTTGCCATCGCCGCCGCCGGCTGGCGCCGCCCCAAGGGCATCACACCCGAGCTGCGCTTCCGCCGTACCGTTGCCCGCAGCAACTCGGTGTACTACCGCTACCGGCAAAACGAAGTGTTGCTCAGCCTGCGCTATCAGTTCTAAGGCCGCAGCGGTTTTTATTTTTCAGGCTGCTTTTCTTCCGTGCAGCGGGCATTCGGCAGACTTTGCATGAAGAAAGGGGCGGTTTCCGCGCCGCTGTTTCTGCGCAGTTAGCGGAGCAGACTTGCATAAACTGATAACCTTGGCGGGCGGATTGGGCGTTTTGTGAAGATTCCAACCTGAAAAACGGTTCCAACTACATTTTCACCGCCCCAATACAAACCACACTCCCCAAAACGCTTTCAGGCTGCCTGAAAATCTCAGGCAGCCTGAAAAATATTGTACGGGCTCAGAAGCGCTCGTCCGGCCGCAGGTAACGCCATTTGCCCGGCGGCAGCGCGCCGAGTTTGACGCGGCCGATGCGGATGCGTTTTAAGCCGGTTACGCGCAGGCCGACCAGCTCGCACATGCGGCGGATTTGGCGTTTTTTGCCTTCGCGCAGAATAAAGCGCAGCTGGTCTTGGTTTTGCCACGACACTTTGGCCGGCCGCAGTTTTTTGCCGTCGAGACTTAAGCCGTGGTTGAGCAGCGCCAGGCCGCGTTCGTCGAGCCGGCCGGATACGCGCACCAGATATTCTTTTTCGCTGTCGCTGTTTTCGCCGATCAGCTGCTTGGCGATGCGGCCGTCCTGCGTGAGCACCAGCAGGCCGACCGAGTCAATGTCGAGCCGGCCCGCCGGCGCCAGGGAGCGGCAGTGGGCAGCCTGAAAGGCGATGCCGCTGTCGTCGCCCTCCCAGCGGTTTTCTTCGCGGATCAGTTCGACGGCGGCGCGGTAGCCTTTTTCCGGCTGCGCGCTGACGAAACCGACGGGCTTGTTCAGCAGCACCGTTACCCGCGCCGCCTGCTGCTCGTGCGCCTGCCGTTGCAGTTCGATGCGGTCGGCAGCAGTAACTTTTTCGCCGAGCACGGCGGTGCGGCCGTTGACTTTCACCCAGCCTTTTTCGATATAGGCATCGGCTTCGCGGCGCGAGCACAGCCCGAGTTCGGCCATGCGTTTGGAAAGGCGGACGGGGTCGGAAGATGCGGCAGGATTCATGGCGGCAGACGGTATGGCGGCGGATAAAAACGGCGGGCAATATAGCAGCATCGGCCGCCGCTGCAAAGGCAGCCTGAAAAACGTTTCGGCCTTTTCAGGCTGCCTTTGCCGGCTTTCAGGCTGCCTCGTCATTCGTCTGGCTGCCCGATTGCTCCCAATATCCAACCGCCCCGCCGTACGGTTTGCCTTGCGCCGCCGCCCTCCTGCCGCTATAATCCGCCGCTCTTTTATGAAGCCATCGTCTTCAACCATCTGATGCCTCGGCCGCTGCCGGGGTTTGTTTTCTCTGTTTGAGCCGTTTTCCAAACCGCATTCAAACGAATCTTGCAGGTTGTCGCGATGAAACCCCCGGCCCAAAGTGCCGGCGACAACCTTGCCGTAATCCGCCGTTTTGCAGCTTTCAGGCTGCGTCAAACCGCGCGTCTTCTATGTGTTCCCATGCTTCTAAGGCTGCCTGAAAACGCCCAGCCGCGTTTGCGGGCGGAATGTTGTTGTGCCGTTTTAGGAAAACCATGTCTTTGAAATTCGACGCCCTCCAACTCGATCCCGCCATTTTGCGCGCCCTGCAGTCTGCCGGTTACGACAGCCCCACGCCGGTGCAGGCGCAGGCCGTGCCCGCCGCGCTGGCCGGCCGCGACCTGATGGCCTCGGCGCAAACCGGCTCCGGCAAAACCGCCGCCTTTTTGCTGCCTGCGCTGCAAAAAATGATCCGCCGCAGCGACAAACCCGGCAAAGGCCCGCGCGTGCTGGTGCTCACCCCCACCCGCGAGCTGGCGATGCAGGTGGAAAAAAACGCCCAGCTTTACGCGCAAAACATGAAATGGCTGCGCAGCGCCACTTTGGTGGGCGGCGCCGGCTTCGGCTTCCAAATCAAAGCGCTCTCCCGCCCGATTGATTTGATCGTCGCCACCCCCGGCCGCCTGATGGACCACATGCGCGCCGGCCGCATCGACTTCGACCGCCTCGAAATGCTGGTGCTCGATGAAGCCGACCGCATGCTCGACATGGGCTTTATCGACGACATCAAAACCATCGTCGCCGCCACCCCCGACAGCCGCCAAACCCTGCTGTTTTCCGCCACTTGGGACGGCGAAGTCGGCAAACTCGCCCGCAATCTCACCAAAAACCCCGAAGTCATCGAAATCGAGCGCGTGGACGAACAGGGCAAAATCGAAGAGCAACTGCTGTACTGCGACGACAAAAACCACAAAAACCGCCTGCTCGACCACATCCTGCGCGACGCCAACATCGACCAGTGCGTCATCTTCACCGCCACCAAAGCCATGAGCGAGCAGCTGGCCGACGAGCTCTACGAAAAAGGCTTCGCCGCCAACTGCCTGCACGGCGACATGCCGCAGGGCTGGCGCAACCGCACCCTCAACGACCTGCGCCGCGGCCGCACCAAAATCCTCGTCGCCACCGACGTTGCCGCCCGCGGCATCGACGTGCCCACCATCACCCACGTCATCAACTACGACCTGCCCAAACAGGCCGAAGACTACGTCCACCGCATCGGCCGCACCGGCCGCGCCGGCCGCACCGGCATCGCCATCAGCTTTGCCGACGCCCGCGAATACATGCTGGTGCACAAAATCGAGCGCTATCTCGGCCGCAAACTGCCCGAAACTGCCATCCCCGGCATGGAACCCACTCGCAAACGCAGCAAAGCCGCCCCGAGCAAGCCCAAAGGCAAAGGCGGCTGGGGCAAAGGCGGTTATGCCCGCGACAACAAAGGCTACGGCCGCGACGGCAAACCCCGCAGCGGCAAACCCGCCTACGGCGCCCGCGACGGCAGCCGCAAAACGCGCGAGGGCAAACCCGAGCGCCGCAGCCACGGCTAAACCCGCAGGCAGCCTGCGTAGCGTAGCAAAGTTGCGAAGCTAAAACCCGTTTGGCGCTTTCAGGCTGCCTTTTACCGCTTTACTGCCCTTTCAGGCTGCCTGCGTTTGCCAAGCAGCCTGAAAACATATCCGCCGTTACAGCCTGAAACTGTTGCCGCCCGCAGCGCAAAGACAGCCTGAAAGCCATCCGCAGGGCGCACCGCGTACTCAGAAACAGCGGCCAATGCCCTTGCAGTAACTTTCGCCCCGACAGCCCCCTCCCCTGCTTGCGGGAGAGGGAATCGAGCGGCAACTAGTTGGCGCCGCCCACAGCCATAGTGAAACAGCAGCCTTCGCCAATACCTCGTCCACCCCAATCAAACTTCACCCCAAAGCAGCCTGAAACCCAAACCGCCCCGTTTTTCAGGCTGCCTGCTACCCGTGAGTGAAAGCCCCGCCGTGAACAACGCCCCCAAAGCCTTCGCCCTACTCGGCCCCACCGCCAGCGGCAAAACCGCGCTGGCGCTGGAATTGGCCGCCCGTTTTCCCTGCGAGATCATCAGTCTCGACAGCGCGCTGGTGTATCGCGGCATGGACATCGGCACCGCCAAACCCAGCACCGCTGAGCTGGCCGCCGCGCCGCACCACCTGATCGACATCATCGACCCGCCGGCAAGCTACAGCGCCGCCGATTTTGTCGCCGACTGCACGCGGCTGGCCGGCGAAATCCACGCCCGCGGCCGCCTGCCGCTGATTGTCGGCGGCACCATGATGTACTACCGCGCCCTCAGCAGCGGCCTGAACGAGCTGCCCGCCGCCGATGCCGCCGTGCGCGCACAGTTGCAGGACGAAAAAAACCGCCACGGTCTCGCCCATCTCTACCAGCGCCTGCAAACGCTCGACCCCGCCACCGCCGCTCGCCTGAACGCCAACGACAGCCAGCGCATCGAACGGGCGCTGGAAGTGCTCGCGCTTACCGGCCGACCGTTGAGCGAGCATTTTCAGGCTGCCGGCAATAAAAGCGCGCTCACGCTGCACGCCCTGGCACTTATCCCCGCCGAGCGCAGCCGCCTGCACCGTGTTATCGGCCGCCGCTTCGCCGCCATGCTCGAACAAGGTCTCGCCGACGAAGTGCGCGCACTGGCGCAGCGCTATCCCGAACTGGACGGCACTTATCCGGCGATGCGCTGCGTCGGCTACCGCCAGACTTGGGACTGCCTATTTCACGGTGCGCCGTGGGCAGAGCTGCCGGAAAAAGGCGCCGCCGCCACCCGCCAGCTCGCCAAACGCCAGCTCACCTGGCTGCGCAGCCTGAGTGCTGACACCGCGCTCGACCCCTATGCCGCCCCGCCCACCGCAGCCGCAGCCGACGCGCTGCAGCGCTTTTTTGACTGCTGACCATTAACCATACGCCCAAAGCAAAGGCAGCCTGAAACCGGTTTTCCCGCTTTCAGGCTGCCTTTGGATCTGTTGCCGACCATCAGTTTGTAGGTCGGGCATTTATGCCCGACGAATCCCATTCGCAAAATTCGGGCATAAATGCCCGACCTACTGCTGACCGAGATTTTCAGACTGCCTGAAAGCTGGGCCTAGACCCAGCCTACGCCAACTGTTGCCGACCATCAGGCATCAGGGCGCGCAAACAATGCTGCCTACCCGCTCGCCGTCGGCGCTGATGCGGGCGGTTTCCCCGCCGCTGCCTTTGCTCTGCCACAGGAAACAGCCGGCTTCGGACTGTTGCGGTTCGCCGAGCACAAACCATGCTTTATCCAATTTGTCGCCGGGACGCACGCTCAGACATTCTTCGCGTGATACGCCGGCTTTTTCGCCGCCGCTTGCGCAGCGGGCTGCGGCATCGGGCAGCAGCAGCCAAAAACTTGCCGCTGCAGCGGCGCACAGTATGGCGACGTTTGAATAAAGGCGGTATTGGCGTTTCATGTCTCACTCACGCATCTGTTTACTTGTTACTTGGCAAGGCAGCCTGAAAGTCCGTTTGGCGCTTTCAGGCTGCATCGGTTTTACTTTAGGATATTAAAGTACTTTAATATCAACACAGTTATTCCCAGTATGATGGGAAAGATGACGGGCAGAATAATATCTTTTATCTTTTCAATAATATAAGAAACCTTATTTTTCTTCTGAGCCTGACGGCAGCCATCTTCATCCAAATCATCTTCATGTAAATATACTGTGTTGATATCCTTGTAGGTTTCATTCTCGTCGCCGACCACTCTGGAGCCGTCGCCAAACGATTCTGCGATTTTAATCATCACGGATAAGAGATGGTCGCTTGTGGTAATTGCCAGCAGCTCTTCCCCGTCGTAAAAAAGCACGTTCTCTTCATTGCTCGTGTCATAAAAATATACTTCGCCCGCTTCATCCCGATCTTCGTGAAAATTAAATTTCGTTTTTAGATGCTTGGACAGTTTCTCTTTGTTTCTGATGATTTTGTTTTCTTCCGGCATTTCTTTGCCGGTGTTGATGATCCTGATATGGTAACCCATAACTATCTTTCCCTTTGGATAAGCATCTCTGAATAAAGGTGCACAACCCGTTTGCTGGAGCGGCAAGGCAGCCTGAAAACCGAATCGGTGTTTTCAGGCTGCCTTTTGGGTGTTAAACGCGCGGCTTATTGGGCGAAGTATTTGCTTTCGATTTTGGCGTATTCGCCGTTTTCTTTGATTTTCTTCAGCGCGTCGTTGAGTTTGGCGGCGGTTGCATCGTCGCCTTTGCGAAGGACGAGACCGTAGTTTTCAACGTCGAAGCCGTCGAGTTTGATCAGTTTGTAGCCTTTGTCGCTGTTGTTTTTGGCGTAGTGGGCGACTACCGCGCTGTCGCTGACTGCGGCATCGACGCCGCCGTTGCCGATTTCTTCCATCAGCAGGGTTACGGTTTTGAAGCGGGCGATTTTGTCGCTGGTGTTGCCGAGAATTTTCTGCACCGCCAAATCGCCGGTCTGTCCGGTTACCACGCCGACTTTATTGAGCTTTTTCAAATCGTCCACGCTTTTGACGTCTTTGCCTTTGGGCACCAGCACCACTTGGCTGATCTGGTAGTAGGGATCGGAAAAGAGCATGGTTTTTTTGCGGTCGTCGGTAATGGTAACGGCCGAAGCGAGCACATCGACGTCGCCGTTGGCCAGCGCGGGGAACAGGCTCTCCCAGGGCTGGTGGGTGAATTCGACTTTAAACCCCCCTTCTTTGGCCAGCGCGTTCATCAGGTCGATATCGAAGCCCTGGATGTTTTTGTTTTCGTCCAAAGATTCAAAGGGCGCGAATTCGGCGTTGGTTGCCACGCGCAGAACTTTTTCGCCGCTGCCGGCGGCGGTGCCGGATGCGGCGCTGTCGTTGGCGCTGCTGCCGCCTTGGCCGCCGCAGCCGGCAAGCATCATGGTGGCGCAGATAGCGGAAAGAAGGTGGGTTCTGATGTTCACGGTGTTCTCCTGGAATGTTGTTCTGAAAAGCCCGCACGCTTGGTACGGGCGTTTGAGTTTAACATAAAAATACAATCGCAAAATACGCGGCGGCGGGGCGCGGCGGTTTTTTTCAGGCTGCTTTGATGGCGGCGTTTTCCGGCCGGCGGTTTCGGTTTATGATAGGCGGCACGCGCTTTCAGGCTGCCTGAAATGCGCGGGATAAAGAATAAAGATCTGTAAAGGCAACGGGAGAATGCGATGAAGGTAATCGTGATGGGCGCCGGCATTACCGGCGTGGCAACGGCGTGGTATCTGAACCGTGCCGGACACGAAGTGGAAGTAATCGAGCGCGCGGCCGATGCGGCGGCGGAAACCAGCTTTGCCAACGCCGGCCAGCTTTCCTACGGCTACACCACGCCGTGGGCGGCGCCGGGGATACCGTTTAAGGCGTTCAAATGGCTGTTCCGCCGCCACTCGCCGCTGATTTTCCGCCCCGACGGCAGCCTGTTCCAGCTGCGCTGGCTGTGGCAGATGCTGCAAAACTGCAATGAAGCGGCCTATATCCGCAACAAAGAGCGCATGGTGCGGATTTCCGAATACAGCCGCGCGCTGCTGGCGCAGCTGCAGGACGAAACCGGCATTGCCTTTGAAAACCGCCGGCTGGGCACGCTGCAGCTGTTCCGCAGCCAAAAAGAAATCGACCAGGCGGCCAAAGACATGCGCGTGCTGGCCGATTTCGGCGTGCCTTTCGAATTGCTGGACGCTTCAGGCTGCCTGCGCCAAGAGCCGGCGCTGGCGCTGCAGGGGATAGCCGGCGGCCTGTATCTGCCGCACGATGCCACCGGCGACTGCCGCCTGTTTACGCTCAATCTGGCGAAAATGTGCGAACAGGCGGGCGTGGTGTTCCACTACCAGCGCGAAATCCGCCACATCGAAGCGGCGGGCAACCGCATCGGCGGCGTGGCGGCCGGCGGCGAAATGTTCAGCGCCGACGCCTACATCTGCGCGCTGGGCAGTTTCAGCCGCCCGCAGCTGGCGCAGCTGGGCATCCGGCTGCCGGTGTATCCGGTCAAAGGCTATTCGCTGACCGTGCCGCTGAGCAATGCCGACAAAGCGCCGCGCTCGACGGTGCTCGACGAAACCTACAAAGTCGCGCTGACCCGCTTCGACAATCGCCTGCGGGTGGGCGGCATGGCCGAACTCTCCGGCTACCGCCTGCAACTCAAACCCAAATGCCGCGACACGCTGGAAACCGTGGTGCGCGAGCTGTTTCCCGACTGCGGCAGCCTGCAAAACGCCGAATTTTGGAGCGGCCTGCGGCCGATGACGCCCGACAGCACGCCGCTAATCGGCGCCACCCGCTACGCCAACCTGTTTACCAACACCGGCCACGGCACGCTGGGCTGGACGATGGGGCTGGGCTCGGGAAAACTGGCCGCCGACCTGGCCACCGGCGCCCGGCCGGATATCGAAAGCAGCGATTTGTCGCTGATCCGTTATCTGTGAGCGGCACGGTAAAAGCAGCCTGAAAGCCGTCTATCCGGCTTTCAGGCTGCTTTATTCAAACCCGCTTTAAATCACATAAAAATAAACTGAGAAAAACTGCGCCAAGCTGCCGCCGAGCACAAACAGATGCCAGATGCCGTGGCCGTGGCGGATTTTTTCGTCGTTAACAAACCAATAAATGCCGACGCTGTAGAGCAGTCCGCCCGCCACCAGCCATGCCAGCCCGCCGGTCGGCAGCGCGCGCACCAGCGGATAGACGGCCACCAGTATCAGCCAGCCCATCACCACATACAGCAGCAGCGACAGCTTGCGGGTGCGCCGCCCCAGCGTCAGCTCCTGCACGATGCCGAACAGGCACAGCCCCCACACCGTGCCGAACAGCGACCAGCCCCACGCGCCTTTGAGCGTTACCAGCGTAAAGGGGGTGTAGCTGCCGGCAATCAGCAGGTAGATGGCGCAGTGGTCGAACTTCTGCAACACCGCTTTGGCACGGGGAAAGGGCACGCTGTGGTACACGGTCGAACCCAGATACAGCAGCACCAGGCAGCTACCGTACACGGCGGCGCTGGTGATTTTGTAGCCGTCGCCGCCGGGCACGGCCTGCACCAGCAGCACCACCAAGCCCAAAACCGCCAGCGCGGTGCCGGCCAGGTGGCTGTATGCGTTGAATCGTTCGCCGATATACATGGCTTGTCCTTTATGCGGGTGGAAAATCTTTATTGTTTTCATTGTACGCCTGCAGGCAGCCTGAAAGCGGGGTTACGGCGCAAAAACAGGTAAAAGCGGGCTTTGGCGTGCCATTCAAACCATCAATGCAGCCTGAAAAACCGCACTGCAAAAAACTTTCAGGCTGCCTGCAGCAGATGGCAGGCAGCCTGAAAAGCTGTTGTTTGAATATTGGGGCAGAGGTTTATTCGCCTTCACCGTCTTCTTCGCTCTGCGTGCTGCGGATCACCAGCAGCGGCAGGTGGCTCTGGCGCATCAGCGTTTCGGCAAAGCTGCCCATCAGCAGGTGCATCAGCCCCGAGCGGCCGTGGGTGCCCAGCACCAGCAGGTCGGCTTTTTTCGAATCGGCGTAATCGACCAGCTCCTGCGCCATTTCCTTGGCGCCTTTGGATGTTACCAGCAGATGCGCCTGCACGTCGGCCACACCGGCCGCTTTGGCCGCGTCAGACGCTTCGGCCAGCACTTCGTTGCCGCCGGCAATCGCCGCCGCTTCGTAGCTTTCGTGCTGCAGAAACTCGGGCGCCAGCGACATATATTCGCCGGGATTGGCCACGGTAACCAGCGTCAGGCTGGCTTTAACCGCTTTGGCCAGCTCGGCGGCGTGTTGCAGGGCATTAAGGGAAGTTTTGCTGCCGTCCACAGCAACGACTAAATGTTGGTACATGATTTTCTCCTGTTGTTGTTAGTGTTACGCTGACAGCAGGCGCTGCCGCATTCAGTATAATGCAAAAACGCCGGCGGCGGCCGCTTCGACGGCAATTTTCCGCATCGCGCCGCTACCCCTATTTTTTTCCCGCCACCCTTTGAGGAACCCACGCCATGTCTGAACCCACATCCCAGTTTTCACGCCGCTTCGGCGGCATCGCCCGCCTGTACGGCGAGGCCGGCCTGGAGACGCTGCGCCGCGCCCGCGTGTGTGTGGTCGGCGTCGGCGGCGTCGGCTCGTGGGCGGTGGAAGCACTGGCGCGCTCGGGCGTGGGCGCGCTGACGCTGGTGGACTTGGACAACGTCGCCCCGTCCAACACCAACCGCCAGCTGCACGCCTTAAGCGCGGATTTCGGCAAGCCCAAAGTCCGCGCCCTGTCCGAGCGGATTGCCGGCATCAATCCCGAATGCGCAGTAACCGAAATCGAAGATTTTGTCAGCGAAGACAATCTGGATGAAATTTTCAGGCTGCCTTTTGATTTTGTGATCGACGCCATCGACCAGGTGCGAGTTAAAGCGGCGATGGCCGCGCGTTTTGTTGCCCTTGGCCAGCCCTTTGTGGTCAGCGGCGGCGCCGGCGGCCAGCGCAATCCAGCGCTTATCGGCCGCGCCGATCTGGCGGCGGTTACCCACGACGCGCTGCTGTCGAATATGCGCTACACCCTGCGCCGCCGCTACGGCTTCAGCCGCGACCCCAAACGCAAGCTCGGCGTGCCCTGCGTCTATTCCACCGAACAGCCGCTCATGCCCGACACCGCCACCTGCGACGCCGCACCGCAGGGACTTTCCTGCGCGGGCTACGGCGCCAGCATGCTGGTTACCGCCCCTTTCGGCCTGTTTTGCGCGCAGGCCGCGGTGGAACACATCGTCCGCACCGGCGCGAAAGCAGCCTGAAAATTTGTAGGTCAGATTTTCGAATCCAAAAACACAGGCAGTCTGAAAATTCGTAAATCGGATTCTCGAATCCGACCAAACCAAAGCAGCCTGAAACACCGCAGGCCGGATGCCCGAATCCGGCAAACAGGCAGCCTGAAACGGCTTTTCCCGTTTCAGGCTGCCTGTGGTTTGCGCCGCCGCGCCCACTCTATATAATGGCGTTTTTTCCGCACCCGCGCCGCTGCCGCCATGATAAAAAGCCAATTTCGCAATATCGGTATCCTGACCAGGCCGAACACGCCGGACATCGGCCAGACCCTGCACGAAATGATCGAATTTCTGTGCGCCAACGGCCTGAACGTCTTTTTCGACGAAGCCTGCATGGCCGAAGGCTGGGCCGGCATCCACGATTTGGAGCGCTGCCAGATCGGCACCGGCGATTTGGGGCGTTTGTGCGACCTGATTTTGGTGCTCGGCGGCGACGGCACTTTTCTTTCCGCCGCCCGCGCCGCCGCGCCCTACCGCGTGCCGCTGATCGGCATCAACCAGGGGCATCTGGGCTTTCTCACCCAAGTCGCCCGCGAAAACATGCTTGAAGAGCTCGCCGGCATGCTCACCGGCAAATATCTGGTCGGCGAATGCCTGCTGCTGGAAACGTCCATCGCGCGGCAGGGGCAGGAAATCTATCACGGGTTGGCGCTCAACGATGTGGTGCTCTCGCGCGGCGGTACCGGCCAGATGATCGAGTTTGAAGTGTTTATCAACGGCGAATTCGTCTTCACCCAGCGCTCCGACGGCCTGATCGTTTCCACCCCCACCGGCTCCACCGCCTATTCGCTGGCCGCCGGCGGGCCGATTCTGCAAAACTCACTGCGCGCGGTTACGCTGGTGCCGGTGTGCCCGCAGTCGATGACCAACCGCCCGATCGTGATTTCCGATACCTGCGAAATCAAAATCCTGATCACCAAATCCGGCGACGCGCGCGTGCATTACGACGGCCAGTCCTTCGTCGATATCCAAAGCATGGACATGATCACCATCCACCGCTACCGCCACAACCTGCGTGTGCTCCAGCCCACCGGCTACCAGTATTACAAAACCCTGCGCCAGAAACTGCACTGGGGCGAACAGCTGGTTTGATGCCGGCGCCGTTTCCCTTTTCAGGCTGCCTGCCCGTAATGATACGCCGCAGGCTGCCTGAAAAACCGCAAAACAGCCTGAAAACCCATGCGCGCCGTCGCCACAGCGCGCTGTTTTTGTTACAATCCGCGCCTTTATTTTTCAGGCTGCCTTGCAAATTCACGGGCAGCCACTATATTGCCCGCTCACAGCCAAGCAGCCTGAAAGCCCGATGCGGCTATCGCAGGCCATCTATCCGACCGCTGCCCCTTACGCTGCCGCCCATGCAGAATGTTGATCAAACGCAACCGCGTCGGAGCAACCGCCCCACTCGAAGAGTTTTCACTATGTCTCAGACAGAAGCCGAAATCCAAAACGGCGAAACCGCCGAAAACGAAGAACTCCAAACCACCGACAACCGTCCGCTCACACTGGAAGAGCAGCGCGTCCGCCTGCGCCAACTGGTGATTCAGGGCAAAGACCGCGGCTACATCACCTACGCCGAAATCAACGACGCCCTGCCCGACGATATGTCGGATGCCGAACAGATCGACAACATCGTCAATATGATTCAGGGTCTGGGCATCCAGGTTACCGAAGAAGCGCCCGACGCCGAAACCCTGCTGATGAGCGACAACAGCGCCGGCATGACCGACGAAGACGCGGTTGCCGAAGCCGAAGCCGCGCTCTCGCAGGCTGATTCCGAGTTCGGCCGCACCACCGACCCCGTGCGCATGTATATGCGCGAAATGGGCCAGGTCGATCTGCTGACCCGCGAAGACGAAATCGTTATCGCCAAAGAAATCGAACACGCGCTGAAAAACATGATTCAGGCAATTTCCGCCTGCCCCGGCTCGGTAGCCGAAATTCTGGCGCTGATCGACCAGATTAAAAAAGACGAAATCCGTGTGGACGAAGTGGTCGAAGCCATCATCGATCCCAACGAAGTGCTGCTCAACGAACTGGGCTTGAGCCATCTGGAAAGCCCGCCGGTGCCCGCCGCGCAAAAACCAAGCCAAAGCGACGACGATGCCGATGCCGACGCCGATTCGGAAGACGAAGAAGACGGCGAAGATACCGGCAGCATCGAAAGCGCCAATCTGGAAGAGCTTAAAGCGCAGGTAATCGAGCACTTCAAGCAGATTGAAAAAAGCTATACCAAAATGAACACCGCGCTCAACCGCTACGGCAGCAGCAACGCCAAATACATCGAGCACCGCAACGCCATCGCTTCCAAACTGCTGGAAGTGCGCTTCTCCACCCGCCAGATCGAAAGCCTGAGCCAGAGCATGCGCAACCGCGTCGACCAAATCCGCAAGCTCGAGCGCGAAATCCGCGACATCTGTCTCGACCGCGTGCGCATGGACCGCGACTACTTCCTGCAAAACTTCCTGCCCAATATGACCAATCTCGAATGGCTGGAAGACGAAATCGGCAAAAACCGCGTGTGGGGCGACGCGCTCGACCGCTTCCGCCACGCCATTTTGGAAAAGCAGACCGTGATGTCCGAACTCGAACAGCACGCCCGCATTTCCATTGCCGAACTGAAAGAAATCAGCAAAAACATGGTCGCCAGCGAGAAAGAAACCGCGGCCGCCAAGCAGAAAATGATTCAGGCCAACCTGCGTCTGGTGATTTCCATCGCCAAGAAATACACCAATCGCGGCCTGCAGTTCCTTGATCTGATTCAGGAAGGCAATATCGGCCTGATGAAGGCGGTGGACAAATTCGAATACCGCCGCGGCTACAAATTCTCCACCTATGCCACCTGGTGGATCCGCCAGGCCATCACCCGCTCGATTGCCGACCAGGCACGCACCATCCGCATTCCGGTGCACATGATCGAAACCATCAACAAAATGAACCGCATCTCGCGCCAACACCTGCAGGAAACCGGCGAAGAGCCGGATCCGGCCAAACTCGCCGAGCTGATGGAAATGCCGGAAGACAAAATCCGCAAAATCATGAAAATCGCCAAAGAGCCGATTTCCATGGAAACCCCCATCGGCGACGACGACGACAGCCACTTGGGCGACTTTATCGAAGACGCGAACAACATCGCGCCGGCCGATGCCGCCATGTATTCCAGCCTGCGCGAAGTCACCGCCGACGTGCTCGAGAGCCTGACCCCGCGCGAAGCCAAAGTGCTGCGCATGCGTTTTGGCATCGACATGAACACCGACCACACGCTGGAAGAAGTCGGCAAGCAGTTCGACGTAACCCGCGAGCGCATCCGCCAAATCGAAGCCAAAGCCCTGCGCAAGCTGCGCCACCCCACCCGCAGCGACAAGCTCAAAAGCTTCTTGGACAGCGAAGACGCGAAATAAGCCCGTCAGGCAGCCTGAAAACCCGTTTCAGGCTGCCTTTTTTTGTTTCAGGCTGCCTGAACCGGACGCACCGGCGCCTGCAAAAGCGCGTAAAGCAAACACCGCGCCGCCGATTACAAGCCGCGTAGGGTTGCGCACCGCGCACCGCGCACCAACCGCCAACCGACTCCCACCGGATACTAACCGCAGCCCAAGCAGCCAAACCAAGCCCGCCCGACCTTTCAGGCAGCCTGAAACCCTGTTCCCCTTTTCCCATTCCAAGCCCAAACCGCCATGAATCCCTTTACCCCGCCGCCAGTATCCGGCCTGCTGCCCGAGCGCTGGCAAAACTACGCCAGCTGGCTGGATGCGCAGGAAAACCCGCCGCCCTTCCCTGACGGCCACCCGCTGCAGGGCACCGCGCAGCAGGCGGCGCTGGCTGCCGATTTTGCCCGCTGCACCGGCACCAGTATTGCCGACTATGTGCGGCTCAAACGGCTGTCCCACCTGCTGCGGCACCCGCCCGCCGGCGGCAGCGGCAAACTGCTGTGGACGGCGGCCGACAGCCCGCTCGGCTCCATGCTGGCGGTGTTTTCCGAACGCGGCCTGTGCCTGCTCGAATTTCCCGAAAGCGCCGGCACCGAGCGCGAACTGCTGGCGGTGCTGGCCGCGCGGCCGGGGCGTCTGCAGGCCGGCGACAGCCCGCTGGTGCGCGACACCCTGCAGCAGCTTGCAGCCTATTTTTCAGGCAGCCTGAAAGACTTTTCGCTGCCGCTCGATCCCGTCGGCACCCCGTTCCAGCAGCAGGTGTGGGTGGCGCTGCAGCGCATTCCCTACGGCGAAACCCACAGCTACCTGCAGCAGGCCGAATCACTGGGGAACGCCAAAGCCGTGCGTGCCGTGGCCGCGGCCAACGGCCAGAACAAAATCTCCGTCATCATTCCCTGCCACCGCGTCATCGGCAGCAGCGGCACCCTGACCGGCTACGCCGGCGGGCTGGAGCGCAAAGCCTGGCTGCTGGCGCACGAGCGCCGCCACACCGCACCCACCGGAGACCTGTTCGCATGAACTGGCTGCTGGTGTTTCTCGGCGGCGGGCTGGGCAGCGTGTGCCGCTACGCCTTAAGCCGGATGCTGCCGCAAGTGCAGCCGGGCTTTCCGTGGGCTACCCTGTTCGCCAATCTCGCCGGCTGCCTGCTGATCGGCCTGCTTGCCCACAGCCTTGCCCACGACAGCGCCTGGCGCTGGCTGCTGATTGCCGGCTTCTGCGGCGGCTTCACCACCTTTTCCACCCTGTCACTCGAATGCGTGCAGCTGTGGCAGGCGCAGCAGTTTGCCACGCTGGCGCTCTACTTGGCCGCCAGCCTGATACTCGGCCTGACCGCCGTCGCCGCCGGCCTGATGCTGGGCAGGCCGTAAACCGCTGCCGGCATCTTGCAGGCAGCCTGAAAGCACAAAAAAAGCAGCCTGAAAACCGGTTATCCGGTTTTCAGGCTGCTTTTTGCCGTATCGCCGTGGCGCCCTATTCTTTGGGCAGACTGTCTTTCACCGCGCGCATAATCGACGCCATATTGTGCGACAGCACTTCTTCCACCAGCTGCGGGGTTTCGGCGTTGAGCACCATCTGCAGATCGTAGGCCAGGGTGGCGAGTTTTTTCTGCAGCACATGGCGCACCATGCCGGCGACGGCGTTGCTCAGATGCACTTTCAGCCGCTCTTCCAGCGACGCAACCAATTCCTGCTCGGACAGCACGCGGATGCGGCGGGTGGACGGCAGCTCCGGCAGGGCGTAAACATAAACCGCAGCAGCGGGCAGCGCTTCGCCGCTGCGGGCGGGAACAAAGCGGTTGGGCAGATTGTCGGCATCGGCTTCGGGCAGGGCGTCGTTTTCGCGGCCGACATAATCGGGATTGAGCACCAGCGTTTGGATATGTTCCTGATGGCGGCGGTTGTATTCGCTCTGCAGCGCGCTTTGGGCGTTGAGCCAGTCTTCCTGAATCAGGATGCCGACGTCTTCTTCGGCGCCCTGCTGCTCTACCCGCGCATTGTGCTCGGCTTCGTTCTGGCGCAGAAATTCGCGGTAGGCGCTTTCCAGTTCGGCATCGCCGAAAAGCTTCACTTCGTCGCGCTGCAGCTCTTCGGCGGTGCGCGCCACCGGACGGGTCAGCGCGGAATCGGCGCCGGCATCGCTGCCGCGGATGTGGCGCAGCTGGTCGAGCGAGTGTTCCCAATCGCTGTAATGCTCGGCGCTGCCGCTGCTCTGGCCGTCTTCCAGAGTGAAAATCATATTGTCCTTGTTGTCGTTGGTGGGCATGGTCATAAATCGGATTCCGTTTGATGGTTCGGCTGGGCGGTTTTACAATGCGCGTTTTTTTGAAAGGCGATACCGTGGAACAGTTGGAACAGCGTTTAGACTATCTCGAGCAGTCGATAGACGCGCTGAATATGCAAAACCGCGTGCTGGCGGCGGCATTCAAAGGGCTGCTGCGGGTGCTGCCGCCCGAAACCGCGCAGGATGCGGCCGAGTCGATTCAGGCTGCTTTTGAAGACGAAGTGGCCGAGCTTTCCTACGGCAACAGCCTACACGCCGAGCTGTTCCAAGATGCGGCTTACGCGTTCTTCCGCGAGAAAGGCTGAAACGGGCGGCAGTTTACCCGAATTTGCCGTTTTTTAACATCTGCCCGCAGCGTTTTCAGGCTGCCTGAAACGCCTGCTGCGGCAGCATTGCAACGAAAGGCCGGCCATGTCCGCACCCAGCGTTTACCTTTACACCGACGGCGCCTGCAAAGGCAATCCCGGCCCCGGCGGCTGGGGGGTGCTGATGCGCTACGGCCGCCACGAAAAAGAACTGTTCGGCGGCGAAGCGCAAACCACCAACAATCGCATGGAACTCTCGGCGGTAATCGAAGGGCTGGCCGCGCTCACGCGCCCCTGCCGCGTGGTGATCTGTACCGACTCGCAATATGTGAAAAACGGCATGGAAAAATGGATACACGGCTGGAAGCGCAACGGCTGGAAAACCGCCGCCAAACAGCCGGTGAAAAACGCCGAGCTGTGGCAGCGGCTCGATGAGCTGGCCGCGCAACACCAAATCGAATGGCAGTGGGTGCGCGGCCATACCGGCCATCCCGAAAACGAGCGCGCCGACGAATTGGCCAACCGCGGCGCGGCGCAGGCGGCAGCAGCCTGAACCCGCCGCCCGCCGCAGCAAAAGGCAGCCTGAAAAGCAGATTGGTGCTTTTCAGGCTGCCTTTTGCTTGGTTTGTTATCCATTCGCAGGCGGTTTTTTTCAGGCTGCCCTTAGCTCGCCGCTTGCCGCAATGCCCAACCGCAGCCGTTTGTATCTTCCGGCTTGCCGCCCGCCACGCTGAGCGATGAAGGCAGCCTGAAAAACCGGCTCCGCTTTTCAGGCTGCCTTTGGCGGCGCCGATACGGCAAAGCAACCTGAAAGGCGTTTTTTGCTTTCAGGCTGCTTGGGACGGCGAAAAAAGGCTTTCAGGCTGCTTTGCTTTTGTTCCCAGCAAAGCAGCCTGAAAATTTGAACAGGCAGACTACTCAGCCGGCGCGGAAGCGGAAACAGCAGCGGCCGATGCGGCGGATGCTTCGTCGTCCAAAAGCGACATATCGGCGCTCAGGCTCAGGCTGGGCCCCTTATTGGGCAGCCATTTGTTTTCCACCCGCCATTGGCCGGCGCCATCTTCGATGCGCACATACCAGTGCACGGCAGACGGCAGGGCTTGTTTGAACTGGGCGCTGTATTCGGTCATTCCGTCTTGGCCGGCATCGGGCTTGATTTTAAGCTCGATGCTTTGGTCGTCTGCTTTGCGTGCAGGGTGCAGCAGCAGCAGCTTGAGCGGGACTTTGCGCTCGAAGCGGCCGCCGACAAACACTTTGGCGCCGCTGCCTTCGCTGTCGAACAGCACATGGGCGCTGATGCCGCGGCGGGCGGCTTCGCGGTCGCGGTCAAGCTGCAGATTGATGTGCTTGCCGTCTTTGTAGTAGTCGTCGCTAACAACGTCGCTGTTGTTGTTCAGGGCAATTTTCAGGGTGATGAAGCTGGCGGCCACCACAATCAGCGGACCGGCAAACAGCAGCCACGGGATGGGATGGCGATACCACGGTTTTTTGTCCGGCTGCGGCGCTGGCATGCTTATTCTCCGATAAAGCTGGCGTTTTCAACGATGTTGCGCGCCTGGTCGGCGGGGGCTTTTTCGTTGCGGTAGCGGAAGGTGAACTGGATGGGGTGGCTGCCTTTGTCGGCGTATTCGGGCTGGGTGGATACGCGGATCGGCACCGACAGGGTGTCGCCGCCTTTCACGGCAACGCCTTTTTCCGGCAGGCCGGTCAGGTAGATTTCGGGGAAACCGCTGACGCTGGCGGTAACGATTTGGGTTTCTTCGCTGGCGTTGGTGATTTTCAGGCTGTAGGTGTTTTCCAGCAGCCCCTGTTTGTTTTCGCGCACCATCACGCCGCGGTCTTTGACGATATCGACGTTCAGCGTCTGACGGGTGGCAACGCCGATAATCAGGCCGATGGCGGCGGCCAGCAGTATGCTGCCGTAGCCGACGACTTTTGGCCGCAACAGGCGTTTTTTGATGTCTTTGTCGGTGTAGTCGTGGTTCAGGACGGCTTCGGTGGTGTAGCGGATCAGGCCGCGCTCGTAGCCCATTTTGTCCATGATGTCGTCGCAGGCGTCGATGCAGGCGGCGCAGCCGATGCATTCGTACTGCAGGCCGTCGCGGATGTCGATGCCCACCGGACACACCTGCACGCACATGGTGCAGTTGATGCAGTCGCCCAGGCTGGTTTCTTCTTTGGCGGCGGTTTTCTTGCGCGCGCCGCGCGGTTCGCCGCGTTCGGTGTCGTAGGAAATCACCAGCGTGTCGTGGTCAAACATCGCGCTTTGGAAGCGGGCGTAGGGGCACATGTGCTGGCAGACTTTTTCCCGCATCACATGGCCGAACAGCCAGGTCATAAAGCCGTAGAAAACCGCCGCGCCTACTGCCGCGCCGCCGGCGGTGCCGTTAAAGATGGCGGGCACGAATTGGCGGATGGGGACAAACCAGCCTGAAAAGGAAATGCCCGTCCAGGCGGCAACGAAAAATATCAGCAGGTATTTGAGCGCTTTGATGCGGATTTTGCGGAAGTTCCACGGCTCTTTGTCGAGCTTGAGCCGCTTGTTGCGGTCGCCTTCGACAAAATGGTCGATCCACAGCATGATTTCGGTGTAAACCGTTTGCGGGCAGGCATAGCCGCACCACAGGCGGCCGGCGATGGTCGTCCACCAAAACAGGCCGAATGCCGACACCATCAGCAAACCGGTGAGATACAGCAAATCGGTTGGCACCAGCACGGCGCCGAAAATGTAGAAATGACGGCTGGGAATATCAAACAGCACCGCCTGCCGGCCGCTCCACATCAGCCACGGAATGCCGTAGAACACCAGCTGGGTGAGCACGATCATCACAATGCGCAGGTTGGCAAAGCGCCCTTTGGCCAGCTTGGGGTGGATCCGTTTGGCGCCCTGGTGCACCTGGATCACCTGCTCTTTCATTTTCGGCTTGGGTTTGGGGGCGGCTTTTTTGGCGGCGGGGGCGGCAGCTTCGGTGCCGGTGTTTTTTTCGGCGGCAGGGGCAGCCTGAACCGCAGTTTCGGTGGCTTCGGCAGTTGGCGCCGGTACAGACGCCGCTTCGGGCGCGGCGGCGCCTTCTGCGGCGGCAGAAGCGGCTTTTGCCGCAGGGATTTCTTGGTTTTCCTGAGGTGTATGCTGTGTTTCTGACATGGTTGTTTCCTGAAATGCCGCTCTTTGTAAAGAGCTGTTATCTGTAGTGTCAAAGCGCTCGGAATTATACGCCTTTCGCCTGCCGCAGCCATGAATTTATTTAATCGCCAAAACGGCTTGGGCAGCCTGAAAAACCTGTCCGCCGGCTTTTTTCAGGCTGCCTTCTCCCGAAAAGCAGCCTGAAAACGCAGGATCATGTTTTCAGGCTGCCTGAATCTTCACAAATTTTTGTTAAAAATATCAGTGGTTGTGTTGGTTTTACGTAAATTCCAAGCAGCCTGAAACCGCCGTTTTGTAAAAAGAACAGCAATATCAATGCCGCTTTTGCGCGCGTTTGCCGCCCTTTTCAGGCTGCCTGAAAACCCTGCATGATCTCCATGCCATCCATTTGAGTATTTTGAAAAATACGCTACAATCCGCGTCCCTTTATTTTTGCAAATGCCTTTTATTTATTATGAAATTGAAAACACCCACACTTGCCGTGATGATGGCGCTGGGCATGGTGCCCGCCGCCTTTGCCGACGATGCCGCGCCAAACGGCGACGGCCAAGAGCTGCAAACAGTCAAAATCAAAGCCGATCCCAAGCGCGTGCGCGCCGCCAAGTCTTATTCCATCGCCAGCGACGGCGACTTGCGCGACCGCGTGAATCTGGGGCTTCTCGGCCGTGCCAATGCGTTCACCGCACCGATTACCGTGGTGAACTATGATGAAAAAGTTTTGGAGAACAATGCGTCTCGCACACTGGTGGATACCATTGCCAAAACTGATGCGTCAGTTATGCAGTTTGGCGGTGAAAGCAATACCTTGCAGGGGCTGTATGTGCGCGGTCTGCAATTGGACGCCAAGCAGTTCAGTATCAACGGTCTGCCCGGTCTGTATTCCTACTGGCATACGCCTACCGCCAACGTGGCTTCCGCACAGCTGATTAAAGGCGCATCCAGTTCGACCACCGGCATGGATCCCGAAGGAGCAACCGGCTCTTCCGTCAATATCGAAACCAAAAAAGCGTCCGACGAAGGCAACCGCAAAATCGGCTTGGGCTGGTTTGGCAAAAGCCGTCCGCAGGCTTCGTTTGATTTCGGACAGCGTTTCGGCACGAACAAAGAATGGGGCGTGCGCGCAACCGGCAAATACCGCCACGGCAACACACCGCGCCACGGCTATAAGGAAGACAACCAGGAATTCGGCCTGAACGCCGATTATCGCGGCGAGAAACTGCGCGTGTCCTATGATTTCATGTACAACCACCGCAATACCGAAGGCAGCCGGGCACGTTTCCAAGATATGCAAAATTATAAGTTTGCATTCCCCGCAGCACCCGACGGCAAAATCAATCTGGTGCCGAGCTGGCAGGAGCAGACCACCCGCACCGTTACCAACATGGCCACCTTCGAGTACGACACCGACTGGAACATGCAGCTCTCCGGCGGTATCGGCTATATGGAATCGAAATACGAAGGCGGCTTCACCCAGCTTCGGATGGTCAACCCGGCCACAGGCCAATACTCCGCAGCCGCCGCCACACCGTGGGACATCCGCTCGCGCACCACCAGCGGCACGCTCAAAGCACGCGGCGAATTCGACACCGGCCCCGTCGTACATAACTGGGCAGCCTCGTTTGACTATGTTTCCCGTTCGCGCGACCACAAAAGCGGCCCGCTTAACTACGGCGACCCATTACGCAACCAAACCATTTACGCACCCGATTTCTCCGGCATCACGCCTAACATCGTGTCTGCTACCCGCCAAACCGTTGACATGAAACAGACCACCCCGAGCATCGCCGTATCCGACACTTTGGGTTTCAACAACAACACCATCCGTCTGACTTTGGGCGGACGCTACCAGTGGGTGAAACAGGACGACTACCGCACAGGCGACAAAAACAGCAAAAAACGCTTCGGCCCGATGCTGGCCGCCTCGTGGGTGCCCTCGCCGGATTTCGTCATCTACAGCAACTACATGGAAGACCTCGAACCGGGAGAAGTGGACGAAGACGGCAATGCTTCCAAGCCGCGCGTGAGCAAACAGATTGAATTGGGTGTGCGTAAAAACTGGGGTGATATCGTTACCTCCGCCAACATTTACCAAATCACCCGACCCGGCTATTGGCATGGTAACAGCACCAACGGCACTCATTATGCGGATCTCAAGAAAGACGGTTTGGCAATGGCCGGTGAAGAGCGCGGCAAAGAGCGTTATCGCGGCCTGGAACTCAACGCTTACGCCAATCTGCTAGGTAAAACCCTGCGTCCCAGCGTCGGCATGAGTTTCATCCGCTCCGACCTGATTAACTTCCCAAAATGGGACGACAACATCGTCCGCAAAGGCCATCAGGTCACCAGCCCGAAATTCATCGCCAAAGTCGGCGTGGAATGGGACACTCCGTTTGCCAAAGGTCTGACACTGAACGCCAACGTCCAGCACTACGGCAAGTCCTATCAGGACGCCGAACAGAAATACAAACTGCCATCCTACACATTAGTTGATATTGGCGCACGCTACAAAACCACACTGGGTGGCAATACTCTTACTATCGGCACTGCAGTAGAAAATCTGTTCAACAAACACTACTGGCAAATTCAGCGTGGTCGCTTTGACCGCAGCTTCGCCGTAGTCGGTATGCCGCGCACCTTCTGGCTGAAAGCCGAATACGCGTTTTAAAGCGTCGGCAGGCCGCAGCCGTCCGCTGCCGCCTGCCGCTTTCCCTTTTCAGGCTGCCTATCCGCCATAGGCAGCCTGAAAACCGTTTTTCCCCTTTTTATACTGGTTTTCCCCATGCAGAAATGGCAAATCGAACTGAATGCCAGCCCGATGTGGCTGCTGCAAAGCCTGATCGGCGTGATTGCTGCGCTGGCGGTGGTTGTCCTGCTGGTGTCGCGTACCCGCTTCGGCCGCGAATTCTGGCAGATCACCCGCCCCTGTCTTAGCCGCAGCGGCAGCCTGAAAATCGTGCTGCTTATGCTGTTTATCCTGGTGCTGCTGCTGACCGAAATCCGCCTGAACGTGCTCAATACGTTTTTCTACAACGGCCTTTACAGCGCTTTGCAGGATGCCAAAGCGCAGGCTTTTTGGTTTTTCGCCCTGATTAACGCCGCGGTGGTAACCCTGCGCACGCTCAACGGCATCATCAACGATTTTCTCGATCAGGCGCTGGCAATCAAATGGTCGCAGCGGCTCAACCAAGTGCTGGTTTCGCGCTGGATGGCCGATAAAAACTACTACCGCCTGCATATGCGCCGCGCCGCGCCCGACAATATCGACCAGCGTATCCAGCAGGATGCGCAGGACTTTATCGCTTCATCCATCGAATTTGTGCGCGGCATGATCGAATCGGTGGTAACCGCCATCGAATTTACCATCGTGCTGTGGGGGCTTTCCGGCATTCTCAGCATCTTGGGCTACGAAATTCCGCGCGGCATCGTCTTTTTCGTCTTTATCTTCGCCCTGCTTTCCACCGTTGGCGCGATGTGGGTCGGCCGGCCGCTGATCCGCCACAATTTTGAAAACGAAAAACTCAACGGCGATTACCGTTACGCCCTCATCCGCGTGCGCGACCATGCCGAAAGCATCGCCTTCTACCACGGCGAAGCCGGCGAAGAAGCCAAACTCAGCGACAGCTTCCGTGCCGTAATCCGCAACCGCTGGCGTATCGCCCGCCAAAGCGTGGCACTGGGCGGCTACAACACCATGCTTACCCAGGGCGTGCAGCTGCTGCCTCTGATGCTGCAGGCGCCGCGTTTTTTCGCTGGCCAAATCAAAATCGGCGATATGCACCAAACCGTGCAGGCCTTTACCCGCCTGCAGCGCAGCCTGTCTTTCTTTCGCAATTTCTACGGCAAATTCACCGCCTACCGCGCCCGCTTGGAGCGCTTGAGCGGCTTTTTCGACAGCATGCAGCCTGAAAGCAGCCCGGCTGAAGTCCGCCGGCAGGTAAGCGAAGGCAGCCTGAAAGTCGATAAACTCTCTCTGTACCGCAGCAATGGCGATGCCCTAATCGAAAACATCAACCTACAAGCCGCCCCCGGCGACAGCCTGCTGATACAAGGCGCTTCAGGCTGCGGCAAAACTTCCCTGCTGCGCGCCCTAGCCGGTTTGTGGCCGTTCGGCGTCAGCGGCGAAATCAGCGCCCCGCCGCAAGAAGACATTATGTTTGTCCCGCAGCGGTCCTATGTTCCGCAAGGCAGCCTGCGCGAAGCGGTGTGCTATCCCGATATTGATCCGCAACACCCTGATTTGGAAAATGCCATGCGGGACTGCTGCATGGAAAAATGGCTGCCGTATTTGGATATTACCGACGACTGGCAGCACCGTCTCTCCCCGGGCGAACTGCAGCGCATCGCCTTTATCCGCATCCTGCTCGCCCGCCCCCGCCTGGTTTTGCTGGATGAATCCACCGCCGCCCTCGATGAGCCGACCGAAGAAACGCTCTACCAGCTGTTACTCAAGCGCCTGCCCGACAGCACCTTAGTCAGCATCGGCCACCGCTGCACACTCGCTGCCTATCACAAACGCAGCATCCTCATCGCTTGAAGATAAAACAAACTCGGGCTTCCGTCGCCAAACGGAAGCCCGAGTAAAATTTTACGGTAAGGATCTAGGAACCGGCCATAATTATTGATGTCTTCCAGGTTTCAGGCTGCTTTACTGTTACTCCCCTATATAACGCAGAATACCGACAAACCGGGTATCTATTTAGCAGCCCATACCATTGATTAACTGCTGCGAGCCACACCTATAAGCTGTGAAGCGGCACTTTAGATCAACATCAAAAAGCAGCCTGAAAAGTTTTTCATGCTGTTTTTAGTGAATCCACACGTCCTTCCTCCCCCGCAAACGGAAACCCCCTGCCTATGGTTTATTAGGCAGGGGGTATGAATAAGGGTTTGGCGGTGACCTACTTTCACACGGGAGACCGTACTATCATCGGCGCTGGTTCGTTTCACTGTCCTGTTCGGGATGGGAAGGAGTGGGACCAAACCGC
>NZ_JAPHVK010000008.1:0-115421 GCF_028680565.1 Kingella sp. SNUBH-2017 | reverse complement strand
GCAAATCCTAAAATCTACATATCTTGTCTTATCCGTCGCAGTGTGAGACCAAAGGCACTCACACTTATCGGTAATCTGTCTGTTAAAGAACGTCGCCACAGAAGCAGCGAAAGACCGCAATCATACCGATTTGACTTTTCTCAGTCAAGCATATTTTTCATCCAAATTTATAGAAATTTGCATGTTCTTTACAAAATAAGAATTTTTTTTCTTAGTGCTTGAAATTTTTAAACGGGTATCCGTGGTGCGGATACCCGTTTTCATTTTTTCAGGCTGCCTGATTATTTGATCTTGCTGCCGCTGACTGCAAAGTAGGCAATGTACAGATAGCACAGTGCCGGCACCAGATAAGAAATCAAATAATTTCCGCTACGGGTAATGATGTCGCCTTGCAGCAGGGGAATCAGTGCACCACCAACAATCGCTGTGCAGATAATGCCGGATGCATCAGCGGTAAATTTGCCGAGTTTCTGAGTGGCAAGCGAGAAAATGGTTGGAAACATGATCGAATTAAACAAACCGACAGCAAGTAATGCGTACTTGGCCACTTGTGCTTGCGCCACATCCCCGGCAAAAACCACTGCCAGCAGCAAACCGACGGCCACCAGCGCGTTGGTCAGCAATACTTTTTGCGGCGGGAATTTATTCAGGAACATACTGCCAGCAAAACGTCCGACCATTGCGCCGCCCCAGTAGTAAGTCAGCAGTTCGGCGCCGCTTCTGTGGTTGATGGCACCGTTACTGAGATGCTCCATTGTTAGGATGTATTGCTGACCGATAGCGACTTCGGCGCCGACATAGCAAAAAATTGCCAATGCACCCAGCACCATATGGCGGTATTGGAAGACGCTGGTTTTCCCATCGTGGGTCTCTTCGCTCACCGCTTGGGCAACCTTTTCCGCCGCCGGCAGTTTGATTGCGGCAACCGCTACCGCCAGCAGAACCAAAAGTCCGGTCAAACCGAGATACGGCATTTCCAGCGTTTGCGCTTTTTGGGCGGCATTAAGGGTTTGGGAAGCATCGGTCAGAATCAGCATGCCGCCGACATAGGGTGCGATGGTTGTCGCCACCGAATTAAACGCCTGAACCAAAGTCAGCGTGGCTGATTCTTTACCCGGCTTGGCCAGCAGCGTGACATAGGGATTGCCAGCGACCTGCAAAAACACGATTCCGGTTGCCATAATGAAGAAAACCGGCAGGAAAACGGTGTAATACATATTTTTGTCCGCCGCGCCTTCCAAAGGAATCGAAGCGGTTGCGGGATAAAACAAAAAGGCACCAAGCGCGGTAATCAGAAAACCGGCGATTACCGTGCCTTTGTAACCGATTTTATCGATCACCTTGCCCGCTACGAAAGACATCACGGCATAGGCCGAGAAAAACGCGGTGCCAACCAGCATCGAATCGCGGTTGTTCAGGTCAAAAACTTCTTTCAGGTGGGGAATCAGAATGTCGTTCAGACAGGTGATGAACCCCATCATAAAAAACAGGGAAGTCAAAACGCCCAATGCCAAAGCGTTTCCGCCTTGTTTCGGGGTTTGAGAAGCGGTATCAAGCATTTGAAGCCAATCTTTCTGTTGTTTGCAAAGGTAAAAACGGCGCGCATCATACTGGCAAAGCGCTTTATTGAAAACCGCTGCTATTTGGCTGATTTTTTCAGGCTGCCTGAAAACCAAGTTTAAACTGAAAATTTAAATTTTAATTTGTTTGTATTTAGTTAGTTTGGCCATTCCTTGTGGATAAGGTGGCAATCCGTTTATTTGGCTCGAAAAATACCGTTTTAAAGTTTGTAGAAAATACCGAGTTTTCAGGCTGCCGGTATGGGATAAAACACAGGCTTTTTTTGACCGCTGTAGATAAAACGGATTTATTGCGGCTGTTTAAAGAAACAAACAAAGTAGCCGGAATTTCTTTCAGGCTGCCGGTATGGGTTATGATAGGCAGCCTGAAAAATTGGAAAGCACACATGAAACAGCGAACTCTGGCCAAGAAGCTCACCGCTACCGGCGTCGGTCTGCATTCGGGCGTGCGCGTGCTGCTGACGCTCAATCCGGCCGAAGCGGGCCGCGGCATTTCGTTCCGGCGCACCGATTTGTCGGGAAAACAGGGCGAAGTGATTCCGCTGACGCCCTATCTGATTAACGACACCCGTCTGTCGTCCACCGTGGTTACCGAAGACGGAGTACGGGTGGGCACCATCGAGCACATTATGTCGGCGCTGGCGGCTTACGGCGTCGATAATGCGCTGATTGAACTCAATGCGCCGGAAATCCCGATTATGGACGGCTCCAGCCTGCCGTTTATTTATCTGCTGCAGGATGCCGGCATTGTCGAGCAGGATAAGGAAAAGCGCTTTTTGCGGATTTTAAAGACGGTGGAAGTGAAAGACGGCGACAAATGGGTGCGCTTTACGCCTTACGACGGCTTCAAAGTACGGCTGACCATCGACTTCGACCATCCGGTTTTCAACCGCGGCGGCACCACGTTTGAGATTGATTTTGCCGGCCAGAATTACGTTGAAGAAATCGCCCGCGCGCGCACCTTCGGCTTTATGCAGGAAGTGGAAATGATGCGCTCGCACGGTTTGGGCTTGGGCGGCAATCTGTCTAACGCGGTGGTGATTGCCGACAACGACGTGCTCAATCCCGACGGCCTGCGCTATCCCGACGAGTTTGTCCGCCACAAAATTCTCGATGCTATTGGCGATCTGTATATCGTCGGCCATCCGATTATCGGCGCCTTTGAAGGCTTCAAGTCCGGCCACGCCATCAATAATGCGCTGCTGCGCAAAGTGCTGGCCGACGACACCAATTACGAATGGGCGGAGTTCCCTGACAATCAGGATTTGCCTGCAGCCTTTAGCGGCGTGGATACGCTGGCAGCCTGAAAATATCGTTCGACAATCGAAAAAGCAGCCTGAAAACCGAAAATCCGGTTTTCAGGCTGCTTTTTGCCGTATCAGCGTTTTTCAGGCTGTCTATACCTGATAGGTGGTGGAAGCGGTATTGCCGCCGCTGCCGGTCCAGTTTGTATGGAAAAACTCGCCGCGCGGCCGGTCGGTGCGCTCGTAGGTATGGGCGCCGAAGTAGTCGCGCTGCGCCTGCAGCAAATTGGCAGGCAGGCGGCTGCTGGTATAGCCGTCGAGAAAAGTGAGTGCCGAGGTCATGCACGGGGCGGGAATACCGCTTTCGATGGTTTTGGCGACAACTTTGCGCCACTCCGGCAATGCGGTTTGCAGGATATCGCGGAAATAGGGATCGGAACCGAGGAAAACCAATTCGGGATCTTGGGCGTAGGCATCGCGGATGTTTTGCAGGAATACGCTGCGGATGATGCAGCCTTCGCGCCACAGCAGGGCGGTGTTGCCGTAGTCCAGCTGCCAGCCGAAACTTTCGCTGGCTTCGCGCATCAGCATAAATCCTTGCGCGTAAGAGATAATTTTCGCTGCCAGCAGCGACAGGCGCAGCGCTTCCAGCCAGCTTTCGCGTTCGCCTTTGATAATGGGATTCGGGCGGGAAAACAGCTTGGCTGCCTGCTCGCGCTGTGTTTTGAGCGCCGATACGCAGCGGGCGAATACGGCTTCGCTGATTAGCGTCAGCGGTACGCCGGCATCCAGCGCATTGATGGCCGTCCATTTGCCGGTGCCTTTCTGACCGGCGGTGTCGAGAATTTTTTCCACCAGCGGGCTGCCATCGCTGTCCTGATAGCCGAGAATATCGGCGGTGATGCCGATCAAATAGGAATCGAGTTCGGTTTGGTTCCAGGCACGGAAGGTTTCCTGCATCTGCTTGTGATCCATGCCCAAACCGTCTTTCATAAACTGATAGGCTTCGCAAATCAGCTGCATATCGCCGTATTCGATGCCGTTGTGCACCATTTTGACAAAATGTCCGGCGCCGTTTTTGCCCACCCAGTCGCAACAGGCTTCGCCGGAAGGCGTTTTGGCGGCGATGGCCTGCAGAATCGGTTTTACATGCGGCCAGGCTTCTTCATTGCCGCCGGGCATAATCGACGGTCCGTGACGCGCGCCTTCTTCACCGCCGGAAATGCCGGCTCCTACAAAACGGATGCCTTTCTCGCGCAAATCCCGGGTGCGCCGTTCGGTATCGGGATAATTGGCATTGCCGCCATCGATAATGATGTCGCCGGCATCCAAAAGCGGCAGCAGCTGATCGATAAAGTCATCAACCGCTTCGCCGGCGCGCACCATCAGCAGGATTTTGCGCGGATGATCGAGCATCGCCACCAGTTCTTCCAAGCTGTAGGCAGCCTGAACGGTGCTTCCTTTGGCGGCGGTGGTGAGAAATTCCTGTGTTTTGGACGCGGTGCGGTTGTAAGCGGCAACCTTAAAACCCTTGTCGTTCATATTCAAAACCAGATTCTGCCCCATTACCGCTAGGCCGATTACGCCGATATCCGCTTTCATTTTGCTACCTTCCAAATATTTTGAGACGGCGCACTTTACATTAGCTTGTCTGACCAGACAACCGCTATTCCTGCGCCCGGGCTTTATCATTATTACGAATCTGATTTTAGAAATTTATTTGGTAATGTTAGTTTATATGGCCGGTCTGTTTTGCTGAATAAGAATAATTCATTCGATAAAACATTATCTTGAGTCGACGTCGAACCTGCGGAAAACCCTTGCGGAGGACAAAATAATCATGTGGAGTAATGTGGATAAAACTGGGCATAAATACGAATTCTGTGTATAAGTTACGCCGCGTTTTAGAATATACCGCCTGAAGCATACCCAAATCAGGCGGTTTCGGCTAAAATCCGTCCGGCTTTCAGGCTGCCTGATTTCGATAGGCAGCCTGAAAAAATCTTGGTCAGTCCGAAAGCCTTAAGGAATTGTTATGAAAGCATTGGTAGCCGTCAAACGGGTTGTCGATTACAACGTCAAAGTCCGCGTGAAAGCGGACGGTTCGGATGTTGATATTGGCAATGTGAAAATGTCGATGAATCCTTTCGATGAAATTGCGGTGGAAGAAGCCGTCCGTTTGAAGGAAGCGGGCAAAGTGAGCGAGGTGGTGGCGGTGTCGATCGGCAGCAAAAAAGCCGAAGATACCCTGCGTACCGCTTTGGCGATGGGCGCCGACCGTGCCGTGCATATCGAAACCGAAAGCAGCGTCGAGCCGCTGGTTGTGGCGAAACTGCTGAAAAAAATCGCCGAGCGGGAAGAGGCACAACTGCTGCTTTTGGGCAAACAGGCGATTGACGACGATGCCAACCAGACTGCGCAAATGCTGGCGGCGCTGATGAATGCGCCGCAGGCAACCTTTGCCGGCAAAATTGAAGTGAACGGCGGTGAAGTGTTGGTTAGCCGCGAAATCGACGGCGGCGAGGAAACGCTTGCTTTCAGGCTGCCTGTGGTGGTCAGCGCCGATTTGCGTTTGAACGAGCCGCGTTTTGTGAAGCTGCCAAGCCTGATGCAGGCCAAAAAGAAACCTTTGGAAAAGTATACCGTTGAAGAATTAGGCGTCGATATTTCGCCGCGTTTAGCGGTGGCAAAATACGCCGAGCCCAAACCGCGCCAAGCCGGTATCAAGGTGGCGGACGTTGATGAGCTGCTGGCAAAACTGAAAGAAGCAAAGGCAATTTAAGGAGCGCGAAATGACTGTATTGGTATTGGCCGAACACAACGGCAAAACTTTGAATCCGTCCGTACTGCATGCGGTAACGGCGGCCAAACAGCTGGGTGAAGTACACGTTTTGCTTGCCGGCTCGGATATCGGTGCGCTGGTGGCGCAAGCGGCGCAAATCGAAGGTGTGGCCAAAGTATTGGCGGCCGATGCGGCGCATTATGCCGAAAACCTTGCCGAAGAAATCGCACCGCTGCTGGTATCGCTGGCCGGAGGCTACCGCCATTTGCTGGCCGCTGCCAATGTTTACGGCAAAAACATCATGCCACGCGTTGCCGCCCTGCTCGACAGCCAGCAGGTTTCTGATGTTATTGAAATTGTTAATGAAAACACTTTTGTTCGCCCGATTTACGCCGGCAATGTGTTCATTACCGTTTCCAGCCGGGATCCGCATCTGGTACTGACCGTGCGCAGCAGTTCGTTTGACAAGGCTTCCGCCAGCGGCGGCAATGCCCAAATTGACAACGTAACGGCTACTGCGCCGCAGAATCTGAGCCGTTTTGTCAGCCGCAAGCTGACCGAGTCCGACCGCCCCGATTTGACTCAGGCGCGGGTAGTGGTTTCCGGCGGGCGCGGACTGGGCAGCACTGAGCAGTTTAATGCGCTGCTGACGCCGCTGGCCGATGCTTTGGGCGCCGCAATCGGTGCTTCACGCGCCGCCGTTGATGCCGAATATGCGCCCAACGATTACCAAGTGGGACAAACCGGTAAAATCGTTGCGCCCGAGCTGTATGTTGCCGTCGGCATTTCCGGCGCCATCCAGCACATCGCCGGCATGCAGGACAGCAAAGTGGTGGTCGCCATCAATAAAGATCCGGATGCGCCGATTTTTAATGTTGCCGATTTCGGCTTGGTGGGTGATTTGTTTGATGTTGTGCCAAAGCTGACAGCCGCTTTGCAGGCAAACGCATAAACAAGGTTTCACGTGAAACAAGGTTTGTTTCAGGCAGCTTGAAAACTGGTTCTATGGAAATATTCACTTATCAGACGATAGCCGCTTTGGTTCAGGCTGAATTTAAGGATAAAGGCAGCAGTTTTACCGCTTATGCCTATCCGGTTCGAACTAAATCTGAAGTGAAAGAATACGTCGATAAGCTGAAGCAAGAGCATCATAAGGCGCGGCACCATTGCTATGCCTACCGCATCGGCGTGGACGGCAACCGTTTTCGCGCCAACGACGACGGCGAGCCGGCGGGAAGTGCCGGTCGGCCGATACTCGGGCAGATTGACTCTTTCGGGCTGACTGATGTTTTGGTGGTGGTGGTGCGCTATTTCGGCGGCACGCTGTTGGGCGTGCCCGGCCTGATTCGGGCTTATAAAAGTTCGACCGAAATGGCTTTGTGTGAAGCGCAAATCATCGAAAAAAATATTGAAAAAACGGTATTGCTGCGCTGCGAATATCCGCATCTCAGCCAGATGCTGACCATAGGCCGGCAACATCAGGCGCAGGTGCTGGAGCAGGATTTGCAGCTGGACTGCCGGATTACATTCAGCATTCCCCTGTCGTCATACCGGCATTGTCTTGATGCCTGGATGGAAACACGGCAGGCGGAAATTATCGAACAGGCAGCCTGAAAAGTTTTCAGGCTGCCTTATTGTGATAAAGGAAAAGGGATAATTATGAAAGTGTTGGTAATCGGCGGCGGCGGCCGCGAGCATGCTTTGGCGTGGAAGCTGACGCAGTCTGAAAAAGTCTCGTGCGTGTATCTGATGCCCGGCAATGCGGGTACGGCGCGGGAAAATAAAATCGTTAATCTGGCGGCGAAAAGCCATCAGGAGTTGATTGAATTTTGCCGTGATGAAAAAATCGCTTTTACCGTTGTCGGTCCTGAGGCACCGTTGGCGGCGGGGATTGTTGATGATTTTCAGGCTGCTGGGCTGGCGATTTTTGGCCCCAGTCGTGCAGCGGCGCAGCTGGAAAGCTCCAAAGATTTTGCCAAAGCCTTTATGCAGCGGCACGGCATCCCTACCGCCGCCTACCAAACTTTTACCGATGCCGCAGCAGCGCATGCTTATTTGGAGCGAAAAGGCGCGCCGATTGTGATTAAAGCCGACGGTTTGGCGGCGGGCAAAGGCGTGATTGTTGCCGAAACTTTGGAGCAGGCGCATGCCGCGGTGGACGATATGCTGTGCGGCAACAAGATGGGCGATGCCGGCTCGCGGGTGGTGATTGAAGATTTTTTGCGCGGCGAAGAGGCCAGCTTTATCGTGATGGCCGACGGCGAAAACGTGCTGCCGATGGCCAGCAGCCAAGACCACAAACGCCTGTTGGACGGCGATAAAGGGCCGAATACCGGCGGCATGGGCGCGTACAGCCCGGCGCCGGTGGTCAGCCCGCAGGTGCACCAGCGGGTAATGGAAAAAATCATTTTGCCCACCGTGCGCGGTATGAAAGCCGAAGGCCATCCGTTTACCGGTTTTCTGTATGCCGGCTTGATGATAGACGGGCAGGGCGAGCCTTATACCGTCGAATTCAATTGCCGCTTCGGCGATCCCGAAACCCAGCCGATTATGAGTCGCTTGGACAGCGATTTGGCCGTTTTGGTTCAGGCTGCCTTAAACGGCACTTTGAACGAAGTTCAGGCTGCATGGAATCCGCAAACCGCGCTCGGTGTGGTGCTGGCGGCACAAAACTACCCCGATTCGCCGCGCAAAGGCGACGTAATCGAAGGGCTGCAGCAGGCTGAAGATGCCGGCTGCAAAGTTTTCCATGCCGGAACCGCCGCCGATGGTGCCGGCAATATTATCAGTGCCGGCGGACGGGTGTTGTGCGTGGTCGGGCTGGGTGACGATGTGGCACAGGCCAAAGCGCAGGCTTATCGCGGTGTCGATGCCGTTCGTTTTGCCGGCATGCAGTACCGCCACGATATTGGCGACAAGGCTTTGCCGGCCTGATGCCTGTTAGCCTGTTTTCAGGCTGCCTGAAAACAGGAAAAACACGAATATCAAAAAAACAATAGAAAAGCAGCCTGAAAAGCGTTTTCAGGCTGCTTCAAGCGTTTATCCGCGCTTAGTTGCGGCAGGTGGTTTCGACGTTGTTGCCGTAGGGATCGGAGAACTGGAAGAAAGCTTCGTTGCCTTTTTGGTGCCATTCGGTGGGCTTGTCATACAGGCCGTTTTTGGCGGCGTAGCGCTCTCCGGAAGCGGAAACTTCGCGTTTGAGATTGGCGCGTTTGCCGTCGTGAATCAGCGTCAGGCGGTCTTGGCCGGAGTGTTGGACTTCGACGATGAGGCCGTTTTCACATTCGAATTTGCTGCTGGCGTGGTTGTGGCGCGGTTCGGCATGGCGCTCTTCATAGCGCTGGTCGTGATGGGAGCCGTCATCGAGTACGCCGCAGGCAGTCAAAGCCAGAAGCAGGGACAAAGGGGCGAGCAGTTTGGCGGTTTTCATAAATCAAACTCCAAAAGTAAGTGGAAAAATGCTGCCGCGGGGCAGACGGAGACAATGCTAATCAGGCTTGCTGCCGCTGGCAATATCACTTGACACAAATTTACACCGCCAAGGGTGGCCGTTTCAGCTTTTCATTAGGCGCACAGCCTTATAAAATGAAGCCCTTTTGGTTCCAATCCGCCGCTTTCAGGCTGCCTGAAAAAGACACAGGATTAACATTTATATACTGGAAACACCATGACCGACTATTCCAAAACCGTCAATCTTTACGAATCCCCCTTCCCTATGCGCGGCAATCTGGCCAAGCGCGAGCCGGGTTGGGTGAAGCAGTGGCAGGAGCAGCAGCGCTACGCCAAACTGCGCCGGAAGGCGGCGGGGCGGCCGAAATTCATCCTGCACGACGGCCCGCCCTATGCCAACGGCGACATCCACATCGGTCATGCCGTTAACAAAATCCTGAAAGACATCATCATCCGCAGCAAAACGCTGGCCGGCTTCGACGCGCCCTATGTGCCGGGCTGGGACTGCCACGGCCTGCCGATTGAAGTGATGGTGGAAAAGCTGCACGGCAAAGACATGCCGCCGAGCCGTTTTCGCGAGCTGTGCCGCGAATACGCCGCCGAGCAGATTGCCCGCCAGAAAAAAGACTTTATCCGTCTGGGCGTGCTGGGCGACTGGGACAAACCCTACCTGACCATGGACTACCGGACCGAAGCCGACACCGTGCGCACGCTGGGCGAGATTTACAAGGCTGGTTATCTGTATCGCGGTGCCAAGCCGGTGCAGTTTTGTTTGGACTGCGGTTCGTCGCTGGCCGAAGCGGAAGTGGAATACAAAGACAAAGTCTCGCACGCTATCGACGTTGCCTATCCTTTCCAAGATCCCGCTGCGCTGGCCAAGGCTTTCAGGCTGCCTGAAAACGATGCGCCCGCCTTTGCGGTGATTTGGACGACCACGCCGTGGACGCTGCCCGCCAGCCAGGCAGTCAGCGCCGGTGAGAATATTGTTTACCAGCTGATCGACACGCCCAAAGGCCGCCTGCTCTTGGCCAAAGACCTGGCCGCAGCCGCTCTGGAGCGTTACGGTTTTTCAGGCTGCCCCGTGCTGGCTGAAACCAGCGGCGCTGCGCTGGAAGGCCTGCTGTGCCGTCATCCCTTCTTGGAGCGCGATATTCCGCTGCTACTGGGCGAACACGTTACCACCGATGCCGGTACCGGCTTGGTGCACACCGCGCCCGCGCACGGTTTGGAAGACTATTTTGTCTGCAACAAATACGGTATCGAACTCTACAATCCGGTCAATGCCGAAGGCCGCTACATCGGCGAAGTGCCGCGCGTGGCGGGCATGACCGTATGGCAGGCCAATCCGGTGATTATCGACTGGCTGCGCGAAAACGAGCGCCTGCTGTGCGAAGCCAAAATCGAGCACAGCTACGCCCACTGCTGGCGCCACAAAACCCCGCTGATCTACCGCGCCACCGGCCAGTGGTTTATCGGCATGGACAAAGCCGGTACCGACGGCAAAACCCTGCGCGACAAAGCCATCAAAGCGGTGGACGACACCGAATTTTTCCCCGCCTGGGGGCGCGCCCGTTTGCAGGCGATGATCGAAGGTCGCCCCGACTGGGTGGTTTCCCGCCAGCGCTACTGGGGCACGCCGATGACCTTTTTCGCCCACAAAGAAAGCGGCGAGCTGCATCCCGATTCCGCCGCGCTGCTGGAAAAAATCGCCAAACGCATCGAAGAAAAAGGCATCAACGCCTGGTTCGAACTCGACAAAGCCGAGCTGCTGTCGCCCGAAGACTGCGAACAGTACGACAAACTGCCCGACACCATGGACGTATGGTTCGATTCCGGCAGCACCCACTTTTCCGTGCTCAAACAGCGCGAAGAGCTGGCCTGGCCGGCCGATCTGTATCTCGAAGGCAGCGACCAGCACCGCGGCTGGTTCCAATCTTCCATGCTCACCGGCTGCGCCACGCTCGGCCGCGCGCCCTACAAGCAGCTTCTGACCCACGGTTTTGTCGTTGATCAAAACGGGCGCAAAATGTCCAAATCCATCGGCAACGTCGTCGCCCCGCAGGAAGTCTATAACGAATTCGGCGCCGACATCCTGCGCCTGTGGGCGGCCGCCACCGACTATTCCGGCGAGCTGGCCATCTCCAAAGAAATCCTGAAACGCGTTACCGAAAGCTACCGCCGCATCCGGAACACTCTGAGCTTTCTGTTTGCCAACCTGAAAGACTTCAGCCCGATTGAAGACGCCGTACCCTTTGCCGATATGGTGGAAATCGACCGCTACGCCTTGGTGCTTGCCCGCCTGCTGCAAGAGCGCGTGGCCGGCGACTACTACCCGCGCTACGCCTTCCACTTTGCCGTGCAGGACATCGTCCAATTCTGCTCCGAAGAACTCGGCGCCTTCTATCTCGACATCCTCAAAGACCGCTTGTACACCACCCAAGCCGGCAGCCACGCCCGCCGCAGCGCCCAAACCGCGCTCTACCACATCACCCGCAGCCTGGTGCTGCTGATGTCGCCGATACTCTGCTTCACCGCCGAAGAAGCGTGGGACATCATCGGCGGCGGCGAAGAAGACAGCGTGCTGTTCCACACCTGGCACAACTTCCCGCCCGCCAGCGCCGGCGAAGCGCCGCTGCTGCACAAATGGACCGCTGTGCGCGAAGCCCGCGCCGTGGTTAACGCCGCCATCGAACCGCTGCGCGCCGACAAAACTGTCGGCTCGTCCCTGCAGGCCGAAGTGGTGCTGACCGCACCCGAGCCGCTTTACGGCTACCTGAAAGCACTCGGCAATGAACTGCGCTTCGCCCTGCTGGTTTCCGCCGTGCGGCTGGAGAAAGGCGACACCCTTGCCGCCAGCGTTACCCCCAGCGCCGCCCCCAAATGCGAGCGCTGCTGGCACTACGTCGGCGACGTCGGCACCGTTGCCGCCCATCCCACCCTGTGCGGCCGCTGCGCCGACAATATCGACGGCCAAGGCGAAAGCCGCGACTACGTGTAAGGGCTTTCAGGCTGCCTTTGGCAAACAGGCAGCCTGAAACGCAAACCCCAAAAAGCAGCCTGAAAACGACCAATCCGGTTTTCAGGCTGCTTAAACCGCTTTTGTTCACCCGTATTTTTTCAGGCTGCCCATGTCCAATCCGCCCCAAACCATCGCTGCCGTCGCCACCGCCCCCGGGCGCGGCGGCGTCGGCGTAATCCGCATTTCCGGCAAAGAGCTGCTGCCGCTGGCGCAGGCTCTTAGCGGCGGCAAAACGCCCAAGCCGCGTACGGCGCTCTACACCGATTTCACCGCTGCCGACGGCACGCCGATCGACAACGGTCTGCTGCTGTATTTCCCCGCGCCGGCCAGCTTTACCGGCGAAGACGTTATCGAGCTGCAGGGGCACGGCGGGCCGGTGGTGATGCAGATGCTGCTCTCGCGCTGTTTGGAGTTGGGCGCCCGCGCCGCCGAGCCGGGCGAGTTCACCAAACGCGCGTTTCTCAACAACAAACTCGATCTGGCGCAGGCCGAAAGCGTGGCCGACCTGATTGACGCATCCAGCCAGAGCGCCGCCAAAATGGCGCTGCGCTCGCTCAAAGGCGAGTTTTCGCGGCACATCCACGCGCTGGTGGACGAATTGATTACGTTGCGGATGCTGGTAGAAGCCACGCTCGATTTCCCCGAAGAAGACATTGATTTTCTCGAAGCCGCCGATGCCCGCGGCCGGCTGGCGGCGCTGCAGCGGCAGGTGGAAGCCGTGCGCGCGTCGGCGCGGCAGGGCAGCCTGTTGCGCGAAGGTATGACGGTGGTGCTGGTGGGCGCGCCCAATGTCGGCAAGTCCAGCCTGCTCAACGCGCTGGCGGGCGACGAAGTGGCGATTGTTACCGACATCGCCGGCACCACCCGCGACACCGTGCGCGAGCAGATTGCGCTGGATGGTGTACCGGTACACATCGTCGATACCGCCGGCCTGCGCGAAACCGACGATGTGGTCGAGCAAATCGGCATCGGCCGCAGCCGCCGCGCCGCTGAAGAAGCCGATGTGGCGCTGGTGCTGGTTGATCCCGCCGAAGGTCTGAACGCCGCCACCCGCGACATTCTCGCCCAGCTGCCGGCCGGCCTGAAGCGGATTGAAATCGAAAACAAAATCGACTTAAACGGCACCACGCCCGAGCGCCAGGACTTAAACCAAGCGGCAGACAGCGGCGCCGCCACCCGCATCCGCCTGTCGGCCAAAACCGGCGCGGGGCTGGATTTGCTGCGGCAGGCGCTGCTCGATCAGGTCGGCTGGCAGGGCGAAAGCGAAAGCCTGTTTCTGGCGCGCAGCCGCCATTTGAGCGCGCTCGAAGCCGCTGCCGCCGAGCTGGACGCCGCCGCGCTGTGCAATAATCAGCAAATCGAACTGTTTGCCGAGCACCTGCGGCTGGCGCAGCTTGCCTGCAGCGAAATCACCGGCGAATTTAGCGCCGACGATTTGCTCGGCGTGATTTTCTCGCGCTTCTGTATCGGCAAATAATCGGCAAACAAAGGCAGCCTGAAAGCCCGAAATCCGTTTCAGGCTGCCGCTATCGGGATTGGCAGACACCATGTGGCACATCGTTATCATCGCCTATATTTTCACCACCGCCATGTTTGCGGTGGCGCAGCCGGGCATCGCCCGCAAGCTGATTTACCTGACCTTTTGGACGATACTGCCGACGTGGTTTTTTTTCTGGTCGGCAATGATCCGTCACCGCAACCGCCAGATGAAGCTGCAAGAGCGCCTGCCGCAGGGCGGGCAGCCTGAAAACGCTCCGCCACTGCCGCCCCAAGACGGCACGGCGGAAGATTGAGCGTTCAGGCTGCCGGCAAAGCATCCGGGCAGCCTGAAAAACAAGGCAGCCTGAAAGCCGGTCAAACCGTTTTCAGGCTGCCTTGTTCTTTGCCTTCATCCCGCGTCTCCCGCTTTTGCTATACAATCGCGCCCGCCGCGCCTGCGGACGATTAACCGTTTTTTATTCCTTAAGGACACCCACATGCTGCATCCCGAACAAGTAAAAGAAATGATCCAATCCGTCGCCCCCTGCGAATTTATCGAAGTGGAAGGCGACGGCCACCACTTTTTCGCCCGCATCGTTTCGCCCGCCTTTGAAGGTCTGAACCGGCTGGCGCGCCACCGCCTGATTAAAGACGGTCTGGCGGAAAAGCTGGCGAGCAACGAACTGCACGCGCTGTCGATTTCGATGGCCGCTACCCCCGCAGAATGGGAAAAGGCAGGTAAAGCCTGATTGCAGGCAGCCTGAAAAAACATGAGCGCGTTTGCCGAACATACCGAAGCCTACCTGCTGACGCTGGTTCAGCAGGGGCGCTCGCCGCATACCGTAGCCGCCGCGCGCCGCGATTTGGCGCAGCTGCTGCCGCTGCTGCCCGATAACAGCGAACCGCAGCGGCGCGATCTGACGGCGGCGCTGATGCGGCTGTCGCAACGCGGTCTCAGTCCCGCCTCGCTGGCGCGCAAGCTGTCGGTTTGGCGGGCTTATTGCGCTTTTCTGGTGGCCAAAGGCAGCCTGAAAAACAATCCGGCGGAAAACCTGAAAGCCCCCAAACAGCGCGAGCGTCTGCCCAAGGCGCTGGAGCGGGAAACTTTGGCGCTGATGCTCGACAGGGCGGCCGCCGATGCCGACGGGGCGCTGGCCTGCCGCGACTATGCGGCGGCGGAACTGATGTACGGCAGCGGACTGCGTTTGTCGGAACTGTGCGCGCTGAATCTGGCCGACGTCCGTTTTGCCGAAGGCTGGCTGGACATCAAAGCCGGCAAAGGCGGCCGCCAGCGCCGCGTGCCGCTGACCGCCAAAAGCATCGCCGCGCTGCAGGCCTATCTGCCGCTGCGCGTGGCGGCGGCGGGCGAAACAGCGCTGTTTACCGGCCAAAGCGGTCGTCGCATCGGCGCGCGCCAAATACAGAAGCGCCTTGCACAGTGGGCGCAGCAGCACGGTGGCGAATCTTTGTCGCCGCATATGCTGCGCCACAGCTACGCCAGCCATCTTTTGCAGGCTTCGCGCGATTTGCGGGCGGTGCAGGATCTGCTCGGCCACAGCAGCCTGAAAGCGACGCAGATTTACACCAAGCTCGATTTCGACCATCTGGCGCAGGTTTACGACCAGGCGCATCCGCGCGCGCAGCGGCAGCCTGAAAGCGCAGAAAAGGAAGAAACGTGAACAATCTCTACCAATGGGCGCAGGTGGTGCATCTGTTTTGCGCCATTGCCTTTGTGGGCGGCGTGTTTTTTGAAATGCTGGTGCTGGGCGTGATCCACGATAAAAAACGGGTGTCGCGCGAATCGCGCCGCGAAGTGGAGCGGGCGCTGTCCTACCGCGCCACCCGCGTGATGCCCTTTGTGGTGCTGGGGGTGTTCGTTTCCGGCATCACGATGGCACTCAACCGCTACCTTGCGGTGCTCAGCCAGCCCTTCGCGTCGGCCTTTTCCATCCAACTGACGCTGAAAATCTGCGTGGCGGCGAGCATTCTGGTGCATTTTGTGATTGCAGTTTACAAAATGCGCACCCACACCCTGACGGCAGCGTGGTCGAAATACATCCATATTGCGGTGTTCTGCCATATGCTGCTGATTGTGCTGCTGGCAAAAACTATGTTTTTCGTCAGCTGGTAGTTTGGAATAAAACAAAAAAGGCAGCCTGAAAACTTTTCAGGCTGCCTTTTTGGCGTTTGCCGGCATCAGATGCGCATCGGCATCACGATGTATTTAAAGTTCGGCTGGTTGGGCACGGTAAATAGGGTGGAGCGGTTGGCATCGCCGAAAGCCAGCTGCATATCGTCGCTGTGCACGCTGCGCAGCACGTCCATCAGATAGTTGATGTTGAAGCCGACTTCCAATTCGCCGCCTTGGTAGGCGATTTCCAAATCTTCCTGCGCTTCTTCCTGCTCGTTGTTGCTGCACAAAATCCGCAGCACGCCGGGCAGCAGCTGCAGGCGCACGCCGCGGAATTTTTCGTTGGCGAGAATCGCCGAGCGCTCCAGCGCGCCCAAGAGTTCGCTGCGGCCGATCAGGAAGATTTTGTCGTTGTCCAACGGGATCACGCGGTTGTAATCGGGGAATTTGCCGTCGATGACTTTGCTGACGATAACTGTGCCGTTACAGGTGAAGCGCACTTGGTTGCGCAAAAGTTCGATGTTGATGTCTTCGTTCGGACGGTTGAGCAGTTTCACCAGTTCGAGCACGGTTTTGCGCGGCAGGATGACTTCGGCTTTGGGCAGCTCGGCTTCGATTTCGCAGCTGGCGTAGGCCAGGCGGTGGCCGTCGGTAGCCACCAGGCGCAGCTGGCGGCCTTCCACCTGCAGCAGCAGGCCGTTGAGATAGTAGCGGATGTCCTGCACCGCCATGCTGTACTGCACTTGGCCGAGCATGGTTTTCAAATCTTCCTGCTTGAGCGAAAACTGGATTTCGGTTTCGTCTTCCACATTCATGGTCGGGAAGTCTTCGGCGGGCAGGGTTTGCAGGTTGAAGCGCGATTTGCCGGCTTTGAGCGTCAGCCGGCTGTCGGCCCAGTCGAGCGCGACGATGGCGCTTTCGGGCAGGGCACGCAGGATGTCCTGCAGTTTTTTGGCGTTGGTGGTGATGGCGAAATCGCCGCTTTCGGTTTGCGGGCCGCCGGTGTGGATTTGGATTTCCAGATCGGTGGCAAGCACGTCGGTTTCGCCGTCGCGGCTGCGGATCAGCACGTTGGAGAGTATTGGCAGGGTGTGCTTGCGCTCGACGATGCCGGTAACGGCCTGCAGCGGTTTGAGCAGGCTGTCGCGGTCGGTTTGCAGAATCAACATGGCGTTTCCTTAAATTGCGTTAGGATTGGGGCGGAATCTTATACGTTTGGCTGCAAATAATAAAGCGCAGGCAGCCTGAAAATGCGTTTTATCGCGCTTTTGCCGCACGGGCGGCGTTTTCAGGCTGCCTGCGGCCGGCAGGGCGTGGTGTCAGTTTTGCACCAGAATCAGCAGTTTTTCGTAGTCTTTTTTGGTTTCGGGGTCTTCGTCGCGCAGCTTGGTGATGTTTTTCACGCCGTGGATGACGGTGGTGTGGTCGCGGCCGCCGAAGGCTTCGCCGATGGCGGGCAGGCTCAGGCTGGTCAGCTCTTTGGCAATCGCCATCGCCATCTGGCGCGGACGGGCGAAATTGCGGTTACGCTTTTTGCCGGTGAGATCGGCGATGCGGATGTGGTAGTAGTCGGCCACCGCCTTCATAATCAGTTCGACGGTAATCGGCTTGTAGTTGTGGGCGATGATGTCGGTCAGGGTGTCGGTAACCATGTCCATATCGATCAGCGACACATTGTCGAAACGGCAGCGGGCGATCAGGCGGTTGAGCGCGCCTTCGAGCTCGCGCACGTTTTGTTTGACGTTTTGCGCGATAAACAGCACCGCGTCTTCTGCCAGCCGGATACCGGCGTCGGCGGCTTTGCGCTCGAGAATGTCCACCCGCATTTCCAATTCGGGCGGTTCCAGCTTCAGCGTCATGCCCCACGAAAAGCGCGAAACCAGTCGCTGTTCCATGTTTTCCAGGCTGCTGGGGAGTTGGTCGCAGGTCAGGATAATCTGCTGGTTGCGCGAATGGAAATGCTCAAACAATAGGAAAAACTCTTCCATCGTGCGGTCTTTGCCCTGGATAAACTGGATGTCGTCGATAATCAGCAGCTGGTAGCGCAGATACTGCTGCTTGAAAGAATCCCAGTTTTTCTGGCGCACCGCGGCCACAAAGGTGTTCACATAATCGTTGGCATGGATGTAGAGCACCTGCGCCGCCGGATTGATGCGCAGCAGCTCGTGGCCGACCGCCTGCGCCAAGTGGGTTTTGCCCAGACCGGTGCTGCCGTAAACGAAAAACGGGTTGTACATATCGTCGCCCGGTTTTTCGGCAATGCTTTTGGCCACCGCCACCGCCAGATGGTTGCCCTTGCCTTCGACCAGCGATTCGAAAGTATAGTCGCTGCTCAGATTGGTTTGCTTGTGGCGCTGCTTGGCGTCGGCATCGGCTTTGGCCTGCTCGATGGCGGAAGCGGGCGGCGCTTTTTTGCCGCTGTCTGCCGCGCCTTTTTCCGTGTTTTCCGCCGTGCTTTTTTTCGCCGGCCGCAGATTGCTCATGCGGCGGTCGAGAATTTCCTGCGCCGTCCGTGGCGAAGCGTCTTTGCCGCCGGCAGGCTGTGCGGTGGTTGGTGTCGGTTCGGCGTTTTCAGGCTGCTTTGCCGCCTGCCGCTCGAAAGGATAGCGGGTGCCGCTGCCGACTTTAATCAAAAGCGGCGGCGCATCCGGCGCCAGCAGCTCGCGCGCCTGGGCGAGCTTGGCGCCGTACTGTGAGCGCAGCAGGTTGGCGGCAAACTGGGTTTTGGCGTACACCACCCACGCGCCGTCCTCCTCGCCCACGGTCAGCGGGGCGATGGAAAAATCAAACTGCTGCTCGGTCAGCTCGGCCGCCAGCAGCGACAGACACTGCGGCCAAAATTCGGCTAGTTTCATCATTGCGGGATTCTTTGCATCAAAGGGGTGCCGCCACAGGCGCTCCACAGGCAGCCTGAAACAGACAAGACAAGGAAAAGGGAGAGTGCGGCAGAAGTTTTCTGTTTTATATTGAAAGCATTGCCTGCTTTTCAGGCTGCTTTCCAAGCGCCGCGAAAGGGCGGATTATATAGGCAAAGCCCGCCGAAAGCCATCATCGCCGCCGCCCTTTCCCCGCCCGCATTTAAGCCGCTTTGCGTCCGACACTTACCTATTTTTATTGACAAAAGACAGCAAAACAGGTTTAATCCGCCATTTTGTTTCGACAACATTTCACGGGAAAAAATCATGAAACGCACTTACCAACCTTCAGTTACCAAACGCAAACGCACCCACGGCTTTCTGGTGCGCTCCAAAACCCGCGGCGGCCGCGCCGTGCTGGCAGCCCGCCGCGCCAAAGGCCGCAAACGTCTGGCCGTATAATTGGACCAGAGTTTCGGCAAGTCCTGCCGCTTGTTGAAAACGGAAGATTTTTCTTCCGTTTTTGCATTGAAAAAGCAGCGCTCGCGCCACTTTGTGCAGGTGTTTTATTCCGCCGACAACGGCCTGGGCCGGGCTCGGCTGGGTTTGGTGGTTTCCAAGAAAACCGCCCGCCGCGCCAACCGCCGCAACTATATGAAGCGGCTGCTGCGCGACTGCTTCCGCCGCCACCGCCACGGCCTGCCGCCGCAGGACTTTATCGTCCGCGTGCGCACCGCCTTTACCCGCGAGCAGGCCGCCCAAGTGCAGGACGAACTGCTACGCCTGCTGGCCGGTTAGCCGGTTAAGCGGATCGGCAGTAAGGCAGCCTGAAAATACGGCGGCAAAATGCGGCGCCTGTTTTCAGGCTGCCTGAAAACGGCAAGATCCCTACCGTGCGGTGCTTGTGTAAAAATCGCGGAAAATTCGGTGCTTGGCATTGATATTTGTCGCCGGCATCCCGATTTTGCCGCGGTTCCTACTTTCAGGCTGCCTGAAAAATGCTCAGCAAACTGTTTCTACTGCTTATCCGCTTCTACCAGCGCGGCATCAGTCCGCTGCTGCCGCCGCGCTGCCGCTACACACCCACCTGCTCGCAATACGCACTCGAAGCCGTGCGCAAATACGGCGCGCTCAAAGGCGGCTGGCTGGCGGCCAAACGCATCGCGCGCTGCCACCCTTTCGGCGGCTGCGGCTACGATCCCGTTCCCTAATTCAGGAAATATCCGATGGATTTCAAACGAATGATGACAGCGATGGCGCTGTCGCTGCTCATTTTAATGGGTTGGCAAAAACTGTTTCCGCCGCCCGAACCTGCCGCTGCCCAACAGCCGGCGGCAACGGCCGAAGCCAAGCAGCAGGCTGCCGCGCTTAATGTGTCGGCACCGCTGACCGTTGAAACCGATACCGTTAAAGCGCTAATTGATGAAAAAAGCGGCAACCTGCTCGGTTTGACGCTGCGCCGTTACAATGCCACCAACGACGAACAGAAGCCGTTTGTGCTGTTTCAGACCGGTAAAGAGCACAATTATGCCGCGCTCTCATCCGTAGTGGATGAAAAGCACAATAATCTGCTGGAAAAAACCAGCTTCAGCGCCGCCCAGAAAAGCTACGCGCTTAAAGGCGACAAGCTGGAAGTGCGCCTGAGCGCGCCCGAGCAAAACGGCCTGCAGGTAGAAAAAGTCTATACCTTCAGCAAAAACAGCTATCTGATCAATGTCCGCTTTGAGTTGAAAAACACCGGCAGCGAGCCGCTGAAAGTCGGCGGCGACTACCAAATCGTCCGCGACAATTCCACGCCCGAGGGCGAGGGCTGGTTTATGCACAGCTATACCGGGCCGGTGGTGTACACGCCCGAGGGCGAATTTCAGAAGGTTGAATTTTCCAAGCTCGACGACGATTTCAAAAGCGGCCGCGACACCGCCGAATACCAGCGCAAAAGCCAGGGTGGCTACACCGGCATGATCCAGCACTATTTCATGTCTGCCTGGGTGATGCAGCCTGAAAAAGGCGCCAATGCCTGCGCCAACGGCTGCGAGATGAGCGTCAAGCGTGTGGGCGAAAACCTGTACCGCGCCGGCGTTTACCCCGCTGCCGTCGAGATTGCGCCCGGTCAGAGCAAAACGCTGTCTGCCGATCTGTATGCCGGCCCGCAGATTACCGAGATTCTCAAAAGTACCGCGCCCAATCTCGAATTGGCCAAAGACTATGGCCGCGTCCACATTTTCGCCGCGCCGCTGTTTGCCCTGCTCAAATGGCTGCACAGCCTGATCGGCAACTGGGGCTGGGCGATCGTGGTGCTGACCCTGATTGTCAAAATCGTCCTTTATCCCCTGAACAACGCCGCCTACCGCTCCACCGCCAAAATGCGCGTGCTGGCGCCGAAAATGGAAGCGCTGAAGAAAAAATACGGCGAAGACAAACTGGCGATGCAGCAGGCGATGATGCAGCTGTATAAAGACGAGAAAATCAACCCGCTGGGCGGCTGCCTGCCGATGCTGGTGCAGATGCCGATCTTTATCGGTTTGTACTGGATGATTTTCCTGTCCGTCGAACTGCGGCAGGCGCCGTGGCTCGGCTGGATCAGCGATTTGAGCCGTCCCGATCCCTGGTATGTGCTGCCGGCGATGATGGCGGCGACCATGTGGTTCCAAACCAAGCTCAATCCCGCGCCCACCGATCCGATGCAGGCGCAGATGATGAAGATTATGCCGCTGGTGTTTTCGGTGATGTTCTTCTTCTTCCCGTCCGGGCTGGTGCTCTACTATGTGGTCAACAACCTGCTGACCATCGCCCAGCAGTGGCACATCAACCGCCGCATGGGTTTTGCCGGCGCGGCTCCCGCGGTGGAAGTGCTCGACAAAGAGCCTGCTGCCAAAGGCGGCAAAGGCAAGAAAAAATAATTTCAGGCTGCCTGAAACCGTCAAACCGCGGTTTCAGGCAGTTTTGTTTTTCAGGCAGCCCGAAAGAACCCGGCGCGCAAAACCGACATTCCAACCTTTTCCAACCCGCAAGGATAGGCCATGCAAAATCCGATGAACTGGACGCAGCTGATGTCCGCCACCCGCTTTTATCTGGCCGACGACAACAGCGTGCGCCCGCTGCCGGCCAAAGCCGCCGAAGACTACCGCAGCGCGTATCACGTCGATTACGACCGCGTGGTATTCAGCAACGCCTTCCGCCGGCTCGGACGCAAAACCCAGGTGCATCCGCTGGCGAAAAACGACCACACCCACAACCGGCTGACCCACAGCGTCGAAGTCGCCAGCGTCGGCCGCAGTCTCGGCGCCCGCGCCGGCGGCATGCTGGCCGCTGCCGGCGAGTTGCCGGAGCATCTGCAGCCCGTCGATATCGGCACCGCCGTGCAGGTGGCCTGTCTGGCGCACGATTTGGGCAATCCGCCCTTCGGCCACACCGGCGAAGACGCGCTCAGAAGCTGGTTCAGGCAGCCTGAAAACGCCCGTTTTCTCGACGGCCTTAGCGATGCCGAACGCCGCGACGTGCAGGGTTACGAAGGCAACGCCCACAGCCTGCGCCAAATCGCCAGCCTGCAAAGCTACCGCAACAGCGGCGGCCTGCGGCTGACCGCTGCATCGGTCGGCGCCCTGCTCAAATACCCGTGGGGCAGCACCCGCGACGGCACCCGCGGCAAATTCAATATCTACCAAACCGAAATGCCCTATATCCGCAGCGTCGCCGCCGAACTCGGCCTGCTCGCGCAAGACAGCGACTGCTGGGCGCGCCATCCCTTGTCCTACCTGATGGAAGCTGCCGACGACATCTGCTACGCGCTGATGGACTTGGAAGACGCCGTCGATTTGGGGCTGCTCGATGCCGGCGACGTTGAAAGCCTGTTCCGCCGCCTTGCCCCCGCCGGCAGCGACAGCGGCGGCGCCAACAGCAGCGAACGCAGCGCCCTGCTGCGCGGCCCCGCCATCGGCCGTGCGGTGGACGAAGCCGCGCAAACCTTTTTCGACTGCCGCCACGAACTCTTAAGCGGCAGCCTGAAAGCCAAAGACCTGCTCGCCCTGTGCAGCGACGAAGTGCAGGGCACGCTGGAAGCGGCAAAAAAACTCGCCCGCGAGCGCGTGTTCCGCCACCGCAGCAAGCTGATGTACGAGCTGGCCAGTTTCCCCTGCCTGGCCACCATACTCGATGCGCTGGTGCCCGCCGTCCACAGCCTGCTGCGCGGCCGCCCCGACGTGCGCCAAACCCTTGCCCTCGGCCTACTCGACAACGACCCCGTCCGCGCCGACGACAGCCTGTACGCCGCCTATATGAAGGTGCTGGATTTCGTCGGCGGCATGACCGACAACTACGCCGCCCGCATGGCGCGCGAACTCTCCGGCCTTGATATGGCCTGAACAGGCATTTGGCAGGCGGGCAGAGCCGTCGCCGCCGCGCAAAAAAAGCAGCCTGAAAACCTTGGACAAGGTTTTCAGGCTGCTTTGCCTTTTAGCTAGGCGGCTGCCGATGCTTTCAGGCTGCTTTCGCCGTGCCGGTTGCGGACTTTACAACTGCTCCAGTTTCGCAAAGGCAGTATCCAGCGTTTTGATGCCTTCTTTGCCGAAGTTGATGGTCAGGCGGGCGCTGTCGCCTTTGTCGGAGGCGTCGATGATGACGCCGGTGCCGAATTTGGGGTGGCGCACGTTCTGCCCCAGGCGGTAGCCGTGGAAGTTTTGCCCGTCTGCTTCGGGGCTTTGCTGCTCCGATTGTCCGATGCCCTGCTGCGGGTGCAGAGTCGCGGCGGCATAGGGTTTGGCGGGGGCGGACAGGGTGTGGACGATGTCGGCGGGGATTTCGCCGACAAAGCGCGAGAGCACGCCGTATTGGGTTTGGCCGTGAAGGATGCGCTGCTGCGCCATGCTCAGATACAGGCGGCGGCGGGCGCGGGTGATGGCAACGTACATCAGACGCCGTTCTTCTTCCACGCCGCCGCGCTCGGCCAGGCTCCATTCGCTGGGGAAGCGGCCTTCTTCCATGCCGGTTAGGAAAACGGTGTCGAACTCCAGCCCTTTGGCGGCGTGGACGGTCATCAGCTGCACGGCGTCGTCGCCTTCGCCGGCGCTGTTTTCGCCGGATTCGAGCGCGGCGTTGCTGAGAAAGGCGAGTATCGGAAACTCGGGGCTGGCGGCGGCGCCTTCGGGCAGGGTTTCAAACTGGCTCTCTTCGGCTCGGAAGGAGAGCGCGGCATTGACCAGCTCGTCCAAGTTTTCGTTGCGCTCTTGGTCGGCGGGATTTTTCTGTTTCTGGTAATGCGCTTCCAGCCCGCTGTCGGCAATGATTTCGCGCAGCAGGTCGGGCAGCGAGAGCACGGCGGCCTGTTCGCGCAGGCCGTCGATCAGGCGCACGAAAGCGGCGATTTTGGCGGCTTTGGCGCCCATGCCGCAGGCAGCCTGAAAGAGTGAGCAGCCCTGTTCGGCAGCGGCGGCCTGGATGGTTTCGATGCTGCGGGTGCCGATGCCGCGCGGCGGGAAGTTGATCACGCGCAAGAGAGCGTTGTCGTCGTCGGGATTGACGGCCAGCCGCAGGTAGGCCAGCGCGTGTTTGATTTCCTGACGCTCGTAAAAGCGCAGGCCGCCGTAGATGCGGTAGGGAACGGCAGCCTGAAAAAGCTGCTGCTCGATAATGCGCGACTGGGCGTTGCTGCGGTAGAGCACGGCGCATTGGCTGTAGGCGCCGCCCTCGCGGTGCAGCGCCTGGATTTCTTCAACGGCGAAGCGGGCTTCTTCCAAATCGGTGGCGGCGCAGAACAGACGGATTTTGTCGCCCGCTTCGGCCTCGGTGCGCAGGTTTTTGCCCAGGCGTTCGCTGTTGTGGGTGATGACGGCGTTGGCGGCATCGAGAATGCGGCCGACCGAGCGGTAGTTCTGTTCGAGCTTGATCGGCGCGTCGATGTGGAACTCGCGCATCAGATCGGCCATATTGCCGACGTGGGCGCCGCGAAAGCGGTAGATCGACTGGTCGTCGTCGCCGACGGCAAACACCGCCGCGCCGCCGCCGGCCAAGAGTTTCAGCCAGGCGTATTGCAGTTTGTTGGTGTCTTGGAACTCGTCCACCAGAATGTGGCGGAAACGGTTTTGGTAATGGGTGCGCAGCACGTCGTGGCTTTGCAGCACTTCGTAGCAGCGCAGCAGCAGTTCGGCAAAATCGACCACGCCTTCGCGGCGGCACAGCGCGTCGTATTCGGCGTAATACTGGATCAGGCGGCGGGTGTGCGGATCGGGCGCTTCCAATGCTTCGGCGCGCAGCCCGCTTTCCTTTTGCGCGTTGATAAAGCCCTGCAGGGTGCGCGGTGCGATGACTTCTTCGGCAATGCCCGCGCTTTTGAGCAGGCGTTTGATCAGGGCGAGTTGGTCGCCGGAATCGAGAATCTGAAAACTCTGCGGCAGGCCGGCGTCGCGGTAGTGCTGGCGCAGGAAACGGTGGCACAGGCCGTGGAAGGTGCCCAGCCACATCGCCCGCAGGTTGTAGGGCAGCACCGCCCCCAGCCGCGCCTGCATTTCCTTGGCGGCCTTGTTGGTAAAGGTAACCGCCATAATGCTGTGCACGTCGGCCTGAGCCGTCTGCATCAGCCAGGCGATGCGGGTGGTGAGCACGCGGGTTTTGCCGCTGCCCGCCCCCGCCAGCACCAGCGCCGACTGCGGCGGCCAGGTAACGGCGGAAAGCTGCTCGGGGTTGAGATGGTCCAAAAGGCGGGTGTCTGCGCTGGAAAACATGGTTTCAGGCTGCCTGAAAAAGAAAAGCGGCGATTGTATAGCAAAGGCAGCCTGAAAACGCGGATTCGGTTTTCAGGCTGCCTTGCCGCAGGCAAAAAACGGCGCAAAAGTAAGGTTAAAAGCGTTTTTCAGGCAGCCTGAAAGCGCAAAAGGCAACAAAGCCGCAGCCAAAACCAATCACATACTTGCGGAAACAAATGAACGGCACTATCATTAGCATCCATTAAATTAAACTAAAGTTTGTAAGGAAACACACCATGTATGTCTGCATCTGTAATGCCGTTACCGACCACCAGATTAAAGAGAGTGTTGCCGCCGGCGCATCGTCGCTAACCGACCTGAAAGACCAGCTCGGCGTGGGCAACTGCTGCGGCTGCTGCACCGACCTTGCCGGCTCGTTTCTCAGCGCCGCCGCCGTTTCTTCAAGCATTTCGGTAACTTCGCCGATGGGCGCCGAACATTAATTCCCTTTCGTTTTCATTTTTCGTTTCCGTTGTATTCCTTTATCAAATTGGGCGGCTGTAACCAGGCCGCCGTTTTTTTGCCCGCCGCCTGCCGCATTTGCGTACAATCGCCGCTTTCAGGCTGCCTGCGAGAGTTGTCCGATTATCATGCGTAGAACTTCGTCCCGAACCAAAACCTTCTCCCCCTTCAAATGGCTTTTGCTGTTGCTGCTTGCCGCCGCCGGCGCCTATGCCGCCCTGCTGTTTGCCCCCAAAGGCACCGGCAAGCCCTATACCCTGCGTATCGCCAAAGGGCAGGGCATGGCCGCCGTCAGCCGCCGGCTGGCAGACGACGGCATCGTTTACAGCCGCTGGGTGCTGCTGTCGGCCGCCTATTTCGACGGCAGCCACGACAAACTCAAAGACGGCAGCTACCGCCTGCCCGCCCGCCTTTCGGCATGGGAAGTTCTGCAGCGCCTGAAAAGCGAAACGCCCGACACCGTGCGCGTGCAGATTATCGAAGGCATGCGCTTTTCGCAGATGCGCCGCCTGATCAACCAAAACCCCGACATCCGCCACGACACCGCTAGCTGGAGCGACGAGCAGCTTCTAAACGCCGTTGCTTCCGACATCCCCTACCATCATCCCGAAGGGCTGTTTTTCCCCGACAGCTACGAAATCAGCATGAACAGCAGCGATCTGCAGATTTTTCAGGCTGCCCACAAAGCCATGAACCAAGCGCTCGACCAAGCCTGGGAAAGCCGCAGCGCCGATCTGCCCTACCAAGACCGCTACCAGCTGCTGATTATGGCCAGCCTGATTGAAAAAGAAACCGCCCACGCGGAAGACCGCGGCAATGTCTCATCCGTATTCCGCAACCGCCTGCGCAAAAACATGCGCCTGCAGACCGACCCCACCGTGATTTACGGCATGGGCGACGCCTATCAGGGCAAAATTCGCAAAGCCGACCTGCAGCGCGACACCCCCTACAACACCTATACCCGCAACGGCCTGCCGCCCACGCCCATCGCTCTGCCCGGCCGCGCCGCGCTTGAAGCCGCCGCCCATCCCGCCGACAGCGATTATCTCTATTTCGTCTCACGCATGGACGGCAGCGGCAAAAGCCAGTTCAGCCGCACGCTGGAAGAACACAACGCCGCCGTGCGCCAGTACATCCTGAAAAAATAAGCACCGCAGATAAAAAAGCAGCCTGAAAACCGGTAACAAGGTTTTCAGGCTGTTTTTTCGTTTGGAACAAAATGGCTGTTTTGCCCTATATGCCGAAAACACCTGCCCCGCGCAGGCAGGGCTGGGTTGGGCGGGACGGTTCAGACTTTGACCACATAGGTATCGGCCAGCAGATCCCACAATACACGGCGGTCTCGCTCAACCATAAACAACAGTACCAAATTGGCTATTAGGGCGACAATGCTGATTATGCCGCCAAGTATCGGAATCGCCCCCAGAATGCTGACAATCAGGTTGTAGCCAAACTCACGCACCAATACATATTTGACAAACCCCGGATTGTCTCCGTCTGCATTTACCACACGGATACCGAGCAGTTTTTTACCGAAAGTCTGGCCGTATTTCGTCATCAGTACCACTTGGTAAACAAGGTAAGCCAATACCAGCGCGATGAACACCAACATCATAAGCTCGGCGTTGTTGCGGAATGAGGGCACGATAAGGGCAGCAACAATGCCGATAACAAATATCGGCAGGCTATCCACTATACGGGCACCGATGCGCTCGCCCGCGCCGGCCAGAACCAGGGTTTCTTCGTCCATTCGCGTGTCGATGGCGGTGGATTGGTAGGCTTCGCGGTAATCAGTACGCTGCGGCTGATTGTTGAAAGAACCGTTGGGGTTCGGGCGGTAGTCTTGCATAACGATATCCTTCGAGGGGTTTAACGAAAAAAGGGCGCAATTATAACGGGCTGACAAACAAAACTTAGCATTTTTAACCCAAATGCCGGAACAACACCGACGATCGCGGCATAAATGCTACAGCCGGCAAAAAGCAGCCTGAAAACCCTGTTATCGGTTTTCAGGCTGCTTTTCGTTTGGCCGCTGTTTTTCCCGTCGCATCAGATACCAGCGCAGCCGGCTGCGGATGTCGTAGCCGATCGAGCCGAAGCCGAGCATAAACAGCGTGGCGGAGACCGGCAGGGTGAAATGGTAGCCGATCTGGTGGTAGCCCCAGGCGCCGATGATGCCTCCGATCACAAAGCTGGCAACGGTGCCGGTAAACAGCGCCATTTTCGGGCGGTTTACTTTTACGTCGGGCAGGCGCGGATTGGTGTCGCGGCGGTAGTAGAGCACTTTGGCCAGCTCGATGCCCAAATCGGTTACGGTGCCGGTCATGTGGGTGGAGCGGATGGCGCCGCCGGAGAGCACGGTCATCACGGTGTTGTGCATGCCCATGATAAACGACAGAAACAGCACGGTAGGCGGCACCATCGCGCTGCCGATATGAGACAGCGCCACGCCCAGCAGGCCGAACAGCAAAAGATACAGCGCTTCCATCCACATCGACAGCGCATAGCTGCTGTGAAAACGAAAACGCTTGGCCCACAGGATAATCCAGCCCGAATGGGTGGCGCCGGTGAGATAAGCGAGCACGCCCGAGAGCGCCAGCAGGCCGGTTTGCCAGCGGCCGAGCGCGAACTCATCGGCAGCGTTGGAAAGGTGGCCGGTGATGTGCGAAGTGTAGCCGGCCACCGCAAAGAAACCGCCGGCGTTGATCGCCCCCGCCAAGAGCGCCATCAGATAGCCCAGCAGCCGGAAACGGAAGTCCGAAATCGGGCTGTCGTGCAGATAGGGCTTGTCTGCCTGCCAGAATGGGTGGGAAACGGTTTTGCGCGGGCGGCGGGTGCGGGACATGGCGGTAAAAAAGAAAGAAAACGGCGTTTTCGTTGTTCGGGCAGCCTGAAGTGCGGCAAAACGGCTTTCAGGCTGCCTGAAACACGGCGCCGGCATTTTAGCATCTGCCGCGCGGCGCGGGCTTTGACTGATATCCAAGCCGGCGGATATTTTTCAGGCTGCCCGAATATGGCAGGCAGCCTGAAAAATGCTTGGGCGCAAACGTTTCAGGCTGCCCGAATCCATCTCAAGGCAGCCTGAAAAGCCGTTAGGACAATTTTCCTGCCCGCGCCAGCGCATCGGCTTCGTCCAGCCGCTCGGGCGTGCCGACATCGAGCCACAGGCCGTGGTGGAACTCGCCGCCAACGCGCCCATCGGTCATCGCATCGCGCAGCAGCGGCGCGAGTTTGGCACGGCTGTGTGGCGCAATGCCGGCAAACAGCTCGGGCGCGTAAACGCCGACGCCGCTAAATGTGCCGCCCTGCGCGTTCGGCGCGGCGGCATCGGCGTGCAGCAGGCCGCTATTGTCGAGCGCAAAATCGCCCGCCGGATGGTGCGGCGGGTTGGGCACCAGCCACAGATGCGCCAGTAGGCTGCGTTCGGCAAGGGCGGCAGCGCGTTCGGCGGCAGCCTGAAAGTCGATATCGGTAAAAACGTCGCCGTTCACCACCAAAAACGGTTGATTACCCAAGAGCGGCAGCGCGGTGGCAATGCCGCCGGCGGTTTCCAGCCCGCCTTCGTTTTCCGGCGAATAGGCGATATTCACGCCCCACGCCGCGCCGTCGCCCAGCGCGTCTTCGATTTGGCGGCCGAGCCAGGCGTGGTTGATGACGATGTCGCGAAAACCGGCGGCGTGAAGCCGGCGCAGGTGGTGGACAATCAGCGCTTCGCCGCCGGCTTTCAGCAGCGGCTTGGGCGTGCGGTCGGTCAGCGGACGCATACGCTCGCCGCGTCCGGCGGCCAGAATCATGGCTTTCATGGGGAACCTTTGTGCAGTTTGGGTGTTTCGGATGGGCAAAAGCAGCCTGAAAAAATGCTGTCCGCCGCACGGAATACGCTTGTTTGGCGTTTGGCAAAGGCAGCCTGAAAGCCGCGAATACGGTTTTCAGGCTGCCTTTTGCGGTGGGGCGGGTTTAGTGGTTGTCGTCCACCCACACGCTGCCGCTGCCGTTTCTGTCCAGACGGATGCCGTCGGGGGTGCGGGTGTCGTAGTTGCGCTCGCGGCGGGTGTTGCCGATGCCGCGATCTTCGCTGCTGATGCTGCTGGAGCCGTGTTTGCGGCTTTGCTCGCGGTCATAGCGGTTGCTGAAATAGAACTGCTGGTTGCGGCTGCTGTTGCAGCTGCGGATGCTCAGGTAGTTTTCGGAGGCATCGAGGCATTTGCCCGAATCGGCGCTGCGGATGCGGCCGCCGTCGAGATACCAGCGCTGGTTGTCTTTGCCGTTGCATTGGAACAGGATAACGCGGCTGCCGTCGCGGGTTTCGCCGCCGGATACGTCCAGACAGCGGCCGTTTTGGCGGATGGTGCCGCTGCGCGAATCGAAGCGGAATTGTTGGTTGGACTGGCCGTGGCAGCGGTAGCGGATCAGGCTGTGGTGGTCGTCGCCGTGGATGTCGAGGCACTCGCCGCGGTCGGTGCGGATCAGGCCGCCGGCATCGTATTGGTCACGCTCGCGTTCGTAATCGTCGCGGCGGTTGTGTTCGGGGTAGTAGATGCGGTCGTTTTGCCCGTGCGAGTCGATGTCGATCAGATCGGGCAGCTGCACATTGCAGGCGGCCGGCATCAGCGGCAGCAGCAGGGCGGCGGTCATGGTTTTTTTATGTGGATTCCTTTCGTAAAAACAGCGGCTAAGGTCTTTCAGGCTGCCTGAAAACAGGCCGCGCCCAAGCCGGCGGCCGGCAGCATAAGGCCAAGCGGGCAGGCGGTAAACCGGCTGTACAAACGATTACGCTTTTTTTACAAATTCCGACTTTAAATTCATGGCGCTGCCGTCGATTTTGCAGGCGATGTCATGATCGCCTTCCTGCAGGCGGATGTTTTTCACTTTGGTGCCTTGCTTGATCACCTGCGAGCTGCCTTTGACTTTCAAATCTTTAATCAGCACCACGGTGTCGCCGTTGGCCAGCGGCGTGCCGTTGGCGTCTTTCACCACCGCCGCGCTCTCGGCGGCGGCTTCGTTTTCAGGCTGCCATTCGTGGGCGCATTCGGGGCAGACAAACTGGATGCCGTCGTGATAGGCGTATTCGGAGCCGCATTGCGGGCAGGCGGGTTGGGTCATGGTGGGTTCCTTAATAGTTGGCTAATAGTTGGCTTTCAGGCTGCCTGAAAGTGAAAAACGGTTTTTCAGTCTGCTTTTTTGTCCTTACGCAATTTGAGCGAAGGCGCGGCGGAAATAGGCGAGGGCGGGGCGGTTGTGCTTGCCCAGGCGGATTTCTTCGATGCCGACGTAGAAAATGCGGTGGGTGCCCATGTCGTGATGCTGGAGGATGCGGCCGTGCAGGTGGGCGAGGGCGTCGTCGATCTGCAGTTGGCCGCTGCTGCCGCGGTGCCAGATGTGCTGCTCGAAACGCTCTTCGTGGGTGAGTTTGGTGATGCCGGCAAAATGCTCGGCAGCGTCTTGCTGGTCGGCGGAAAGCACGTTGATGCACAGCTCGCCGTTGCCGGTGAGTATCGGGCAGATGCGGGTGTTGAGATTGACGCACAGCACCACGGTGGGCGGGGTGTCGGTAACCGGCGCGACCGAGGTCATGGTGATGCCGTAGCGGCCGTGTTCGCCGTCGGTGGTAATCAGATAGACGCCGGCGGCGCAGGCGGCCATGGCGTTGCGGAAATCCTGCTGGATGCTGTCCATGGCGGCCTACCGGTAGATTTTTTGCGCGCGTTTGACGGCGCAGACGATTTCGTGGGGAATGGTGCCGGCGGCGGCGGCCACTTCGTTGACGCTGATTTCGTCGCCGAAGAGTTCGACGCTGTCGCCGCTGCCGCCGCCTTTGCTCAAATCAACGGTGAGCATGTCCATCGAGATGCGGCCGATGATGCGGCTGGGGCAGCCTGAAACCGATACCGGCGCGCCGCTGCCGGCGTGGCGCGGGTAGCCGTCGGCATAGCCGCAGGCCACCAGGCCGACGCGGGTGGGGCGGCTGGTGTAGAAGGCGGCGCCGTAACCCACCGGCTCGTGCGCCTGCAGGATGCGTTCGGCAAAAACTTGGCTGGAGAGTTTCATTACCGGCTTGAGCCGGCTGTCGCGGCCGCCGAACGGGTCGATGCCGTACAGCGCGATGCCCGCCCGCCCCCATTCGCGGTGGCTGGCGGGGTGGGCGAGAATGGCGGCGGAATTGGCCAGGCTTTCGGCGCCGGGCAGTGCGGCGCAGATGCTGTCGAAGGTTTCGGTTTGCAGCTCGGTCATGCCGCTGTCGGCGATGTCGGCGCAGGCAAAGTGGCTCATTTTGACGATTTCGGCCACCTTCGGGCTTTGCTTCAGCGCGTTGTAGGCGGCGGCGTAGTCCTGCGGGAAAAAGCCGGCGCGGTGCATGCCGCTGTCCATTTTCAGCCAGACGTTTACCGGCGATTGCCAGTTGTGGGCGAGCAGCGCTTCTAGTTGCGCCTGCTGGTGGACGACCGGCCACAGGCGGTGTTGGTCAACCAAAGCGTATTCGGCAGCCTGAAACACCCCTTCGAGCAGCACGATGGGCTTTTGGATGCCGGCCTCGCGCAGCTGCAGCGCTTCTTCCAGCAGCGCCACCGCAAAGCCGTCGGCCTCGTTTTCCAGCGCCTGCGCGCAGGGCAGCGCACCGTGGCCGTAGGCGTCGGCTTTGATTACCGCCAGCATTTTGCCGCCGTGTAAGGCTTTGAGTGTCCGGTAGTTGTCGCGCAGGTGCTGCAGGCGGATTTCGCATATCAGGGGGCGCATGGTTGCTGTGTCCTAGGCTTAAAGGCAGCCTGAAAATGGGTAAAGGGGCGGATTATAGGGGCTTTACCGGTTTTGATAAACTGCCGGCAGCCGCGGCAGCCTGAAAATAAAGGCTTGCCTGAATGGCGGAAAACACACTAAAATGCGCGGTTTCGCAAATTGACGATTTTTTCAAAGGAATTCTCATGGTAGTTATCCGTTTGTCCCGCGGCGGTTCCAAAAAACGCCCGTTCTACAACATCGTAGTAACCGACCGCCGCGCCCGCCGCGACGGCCGTTTCGTTGAGCGCGTAGGTTTCTATAACCCCGTTGCCAACGAAAAACAAGAGCGCGTACGCCTGCAGGCCGACCGCCTGAACCACTGGATCAGCCAGGGCGCGCAAATCACTCCGGCCGTTGCCAAGCTGGTAAAAGAACAGCAAAACGCCGCTTAAGCCCACCCGCATGAGCGACTCCGCGCAATGGGTGGCCATGGGCTACATCAAAGGCGTATTCGGAATCAAAGGCTGGCTGAAAGTCAAAACCGATACCGAATACGCCGACAGTTTGCTCGATTACCGGCGCTGGCGGCTGCATAAAGACGGCAGGCGGCAAGACGTGGAAATCGAAGACGGCAAAATCGTCGGCAGCGAACTGCAGGTCAAATTCGCCGGCATAGACGACCGCGACCAGGCTGCCTTGCTGCGCGGCTACACCGTTGAAGTACCGCGCGACGAATTTGCCGAAACCGAAGAAGACGAATACTACTGGGTCGATTTGGTCGGCATGCAGGTGAAAAACCGCGCCGGCGAAACCATCGGTACGGTACAAAACCTGATGGAAACCGGCGCCCACGATATTCTGGTGGTGGCCAAAGCCGAAGGCAAAACGCTGATTCCCTTTGTCAGCCAGTTTATCGACGGCGTCGATCGGGAAAATCGCACCATTACCGCCGATTGGGGCAGCGACTACTGATGAAAATCCAAGCCCTGACCCTGTTTCCCGAAATGTTTGCCGCCATCGGCGAATACGGCGTAACCGGACGGGCGGCCAAACAAGGCATCTGGTCGTTTTGCGCCATCAACCCGCGCCGCTTTGCCGACAACCGTTTGGGCTATATCGACGACCGTCCTTTCGGCGGCGGCCCCGGCATGATTATGATGGCGCCGCCGCTACAGGCGGCAATCGACGAAGCCGTGGCCAACTGCAGCGGCAATCCCGCCAGTCGCCGCGTGATTTATCTCAGCCCGCAGGGCGCGCCGCTCACCCACCAAAAAGTGAGCGAACTTGCCGGCTACGACAATCTGATACTGCTTTGCGGCCGTTATGAAGGCGTGGACGAGCGCCTGTTGCAAAGCAGTGTTGATGAAGAAATATCCGTTGGCGATTTCGTCGTATCCGGCGGCGAGTTGCCGGCGATGATGCTGATGGATGCCGTGTTACGGTTGATTCCGGGGGTATTGGGCGACATCGAGTCTGCCGCGCAAGACTCGTTTGCCAACGGTCTTTTGGACTGCCCGCACTACACCCGGCCCAGCGAATTTTGCGGTATGGCCGTTCCCGAGGTTTTAAAATCGGGCAACCATGCCGCAATCGCGGAATGGCGCTTGGAACAGGCGCTGCGCCGCACTTTGAACCGCCGCCCCGATTTGTTGGAGGGGCGCGCATTGATCCCACAGGAAGCCCGATTGCTGCAAAAGATTCTGTCCGAGCAGCAGGATAAGGCATAATCCAATTATATTCAGGAGTTTTCACATGAATCTGATCCAACAGTTAGAGCAGGAAGAAATCGCCCGCTTGAACAAAGACATCCCCGCTTTCGCCCCCGGTGACACCGTTGTGGTGTGGGTGCGCGTGGTAGAGGGCAACCGTACCCGTCTGCAGGCCTATGAAGGTGTGGTGATTTCCCGCCGCAACCGCGGTCTGAACAGCAACTTCATCGTGCGCAAAATCTCCAGCGGCGAAGGCGTGGAACGTACTTTCCCGCTGTACTCTCCCCGCGTGGAAAAAATCGAAGTCAAACGCCGCGGCGACGTACGCCGTGCCAAGCTGTACTACCTGCGCGGCCTGACCGGCAAAGCCGCACGCATCAAAGAAAAACTGCCTGCCCGCAAACAGCAGCAAGACTAAGTTTGGTGCGAAAACCCGTTTCCATTATCCGGAAACGGGTTTTTGTTGGTACCGGTACGCAAAAGGCAGCCTGAAAACTTCTCAGGCTGCCTTTATTGTTTTGGTTTAATGGCTGCGTGCGGTTACGAAACGGGCAAGGCTGCGCAGATGCTCTGCCCGTTCGTCAAACGCCTGCAGCTGTGCCAGCGCTTCAGCTACCAGCTCTTCGGCATAGCGGCGGGCGGCGTCCAGCCCCATCAGTTTCACATAGGTCGGTTTGTCGGCCTCGGCGTCTTTGCCGGCGGTTTTGCCCAGCGTCGCGGTGTCGGCGCTGCAGTCGAGCACGTCGTCCACCACTTGGAAGGCCAGGCCGAGACAGGCAGCGTAGCGGTCGAGCTTTTCCAGCGCGGCATCATCCAAGTCGGGGCAGCTTAAAGCGCCCAGCAGCACGGCGGCACGAATCAGCGCGCCGGTTTTCAGGCGGTGCATCGCTTCCAGTTCGGTTTGTGACAGCGATTTGCCGACATTGTCCAAATCCACCGCCTGCCCGCCGGCCATGCCGAGACTGCCGGATGCTGCGGCCAGCGTGCGGATCATGTGCAGCTGGCGGTCGGCAGGCAGGCCGTTGGTTTGCGACAGCAGCTCGAAAGCCAGCGTTTGCAGCGCATCGCCGGTGAGCAGGGCGGTCGCTTCGCCGTAGCGGACGTGGCAGGTGGGCTTGCCGCGGCGCAGGGTGTCGTTATCCATGGCCGGCATATCGTCGTGCACCAGCGAGTAAACGTGGATGCATTCGACCGCCGCCGCCGCCTGCTCGCAGGCAGCCTGAACGCTCTTGCCCAGTTCGGCCGCCGCCAGCACCAGCAGCGGGCGCAGGCGTTTGCCGCCGTCCAAAACCGCATAACGCATCGCCTGATGCAGGCTTTCAGGCTGCTTTGATGCCGCGGGCAAAACCCGTTCTAAAATCAGCTCGGTCTGCGCGCGGGCGCGGCTTTGCCAGCCTGAAAAATCATTCTTTGCCGTCAAGATCCAGCTCCTTTAATCCGTCCGCATCCAATACCTGCAGTTTTTGTTCGACCTGCGCCAGTTTGTTCTGGCAAAAGCGCACCAGTTCGCTGCCTTCCTGATAGGCGGCCAGCGCTTCTTCCAGCGGCAGGCTGCTGCCCTGCATCGCTTCGGTAATCGCTTCCAGCCGCGCCAGAGCGTCTTCAAAAGTTTTCGGGGTGGTTTTGCGCGTCATGCTTGTGTTCCCGTGTCGGGTAGTCGGAGATTAAAGGCGGCGATTATAAGCCATAAAGGATTGCAGGCAGCCTGAAAGCGAGTGCGGGGCTTAAAACGGGACAACAAAAGGCAGCCAATAAAACTTTGACAAAACATCCAGCTAATGGAATAATCCGCCCCTTTCGCGCATGGGGCGCGGAAAATTTTTTTACCGAACAACTACACGGAGTTGAGTATGTACGCGGTCATAAAAACCGGCGGCAAGCAGTATAAAGTTGCCGTTGGCGAAAAATTGAAAGTAGAACAGATACCTGCCGAACTCGACAGCCAAATCGAACTGACCGAAGTTCTGATGATTGCTGACGGCGAGTCTGTAAAAGTAGGCGCACCCTTTATCGAAGGTGCGAAAGTAAAGGCTAAAGTAGTGGCACACGGACGCGGCGAGAAAATCCGCATTTTCAAAATGCGCCGCCGCAAACACTACCAAAAACGCCAAGGCCACCGCCAGAATTTCACCCAAATCGAAATCGTGGCCATCGCCTGATTACCCGTTCACCACAGTTTAAGGAGTATTAAACATGGCAACCAAAAAAGCCGGCGGTAGCTCTAAAAACGGCCGCGATTCAGAAGCCAAACGCCTGGGCGTGAAAGCCTACGGCAACGAACTGATCCCTGCAGGTTCCATCATCGTGCGCCAGCGCGGTACCAAATTCCATGCCGGCGACAACGTAGGCATGGGCAAAGACCATACCCTGTTCGCCAAAGTGGACGGCTATGTGGAATTCGCCGTAAAAGGCCGCCTGAACCGCAAAACTGTCAGCGTCCGCCCCTACACCGGCGAGAACTAAACCGCAGTTTTCCCGCCCTGCCCGTCAAACGGCAGGGCTTTTGCTTGCCCGCGTGAAGCAGCCTGAAAATAGCCGGCAGCGGGCAGACAAGCGCCGTGCCAGCCTGTATAATCCGCCCCTTTGTTTAACCCGCCGCCTCTTGCGAAAGCACCACCATGCTGTACAGCCTGCCTTATTTCCAGCAACATCTCGATGCCGATTTGGAACGTGTCAATGCGGTCATCGGCAAGGCCGTGCAGTCGGAAGTGGCGCTGATTTCGCAGATCGGCAGCTACATCATCAGCGCCGGCGGCAAGCGGCTGCGCCCCATCATCACCATTCTCGCCGGCAAAGTGCTGGGCTACGACGACGACAAACTCTACTCGCTGGCGGCAATGGTTGAATTTATCCACACATCCACCCTGCTGCATGATGATGTAGTCGATGAAAGCGAGCTGCGCCGCGGCCGCGCCACCGCCAATAATCTGTTCGGCAACGCCGCCGCCGTGCTGGTGGGCGACTTTCTCTACACCCGCGCCTTCCAGCTGATGGTCGGCTCGGGCAGCCTGAAAATCCTGGATGTGATGGCCGATGCCACCAACATCATCGCCGAAGGTGAAGTGATGCAGCTGATGAACATCGGCAATACCGACATCAGCGAAAGCCAGTATCTGCAGGTTATCCAGTACAAAACCGCCAAGCTCTTTGAAGCCGCCGCCCAAGTCGGCGCGATTCTTGCCGGCGCCGATGCCACGCAGGAGCAGGCACTGAAAGACTACGGTATGTACGTCGGCACCGCCTTCCAGATTATCGACGACGTGCTCGATTATTCCGGCAGCCCCGAGCAGATTGGCAAAAACGTCGGCGACGATTTGGCCGAAGGCAAGCCTACCCTGCCGCTGATTTACCTGATGCGCCGGGGCAGCGCCGAAGCCGCCGCCGACGTGCGCCACGCGCTCACCCACGCCGACCGCAGCTATTTCGACAAAATCCACGCCCACGTGCTCGCATCCGACGCGCTGGCCTACTGCACCGCGCAGGCGCGCCAAGCCGCCGAACGCGCCGCCGCCTGCCTTGAAGCGCTGCCGGATAACGAAGTGCGCCGCGCCATGCGCGATCTGGCAGAGCTGTCGGTAGCCCGTCTCTCTTAACCGTCTTTTCTGCAAAACCTCGCCGTAGTTCAACGGATAGAACGTATGCCTCCTAAGCGTAAAATACAGGTTCGATTCCTGTCGGCGAGGCCAATCTTTTTCGGGCGTAAAGCTCGTTTCTTGTTTTCTCCCGTCCTGTTTTCTGTTATTTTTGCCGCGCCAGCCGCTTTCAGGCTGCCTGCCGTATCCTTGCGGCAGCATAAACACACACAGGAGAAATCATCATGCGTCGTTTATTGTCCCAACTGTCTTTCCCGCTGGTTCAGGCGCCGATGGCCTACGCGCAAGGCGTGGAGCTGACCGCCGCCGTCTGCCGCGCCGGCGCGCTCGGTTCGCTGCCGGCGGCGATGTTCGCGCCCGATACTTTGGATGCCGCGCTGCACGAATTGCGCAGTTTGATTGGGGATGCGCCCTACAATCTCAATTTTTTCGCCCACCGCCCGCAATCGGTTACTGCCGAACAGCGGGCGGCTTGGCATCGGCTGCTGGCGCCGCATCTGGCGCGTTTTGGCCTGGCCGAAAGCGATATTCCCACCGATGCCGGCCGCAATCCCTTTGACGAGGCGATGTTGGAAGTGGTGCGCCGCCACCGGCCGGCGGTGGTCAGTTTTCATTTCGGCCTGCCGCAAAGCAGCCTGCTGACGGCCGTGAAAGACAGCGGCGCGCTGGTGCTCGGCAATGCCACTACCGCCGATGAAGCGCGCTGGCTGGAAGGGCAGGGCGCGGACGGCATTATCGTGCAGGGGCTGGAAGCCGGCGGCCACCGCGGCATGTTTTTATCGTCTGATTTGACGCGCCAGAGCGGCCTGTTTGCCCTGCTGCCGAATGTCCGCCGCGCGGTGTCGCTGCCGCTGATTGCCGCCGGCGGCATCAGCGATTCCGCCGCGGTGCGGGCGGCGCTAGATTTGGGTGCCGACGCCGTCCAATGCGGCAGCGCCTTTCTGCTGGCCGACGAAGCCAAAACCAGCCCCGCCTACCGCGCCGCGCTGCAAAGCCCGCAGGCGGCCGATACCGTGCTGACCAATCTGTTTAGCGGCGGCATCGCCCGCGGCATCCGCAGCGCCTATATCGACGAAGCCGGCCCGATCCATCCCGCCGCCCTGCCGTTTCCGCAGGCCGGAGCCGCCGCCGGATTATTGCGCCGCGCCGCCGAGCAGGCCGGCAGCAGCGAATATTCGTCGTTCTGGGCGGGGCAAAACGTATTGGCGGCACGGCCGGGCAGCGCCGCCAAAATCGTTGCCAGACTGGCCGCCGGCTTTCAGGCAGCCTGAAACCGCCGCTTGGGCAGCCTGAAACGCCCAATCCGCCGCCAACGCGGCGATTTTTTCGTGCGGCGCTGTTTTCAGGCTGCTTTTGTCTATGTCAGTCGTCAGGCAGCCTGAAAACTGCGGCAAAACACGGCATTTGGGCTGCCGCGCAAAACCGAACCCGCACCGCGGCTTTTAGTCAAGCGGCTGATGCGTCTGCCTTACCTTTTCTAATGGTTCTTAACCCGTTATTGCATGAAATCGGGTAGAATGCCCGAGTTTTTATGGTGCGCGCGCAACACTAGGCGGCGCACTTCCATTTGGCCGGCGCCCAAACGGCTTTCCGGCACACTCTTTCGCGGCTGCGGCCGCTCCCGACCAATACAGCAGGCTGCTTGCCGCAGCCTGAAACGATTGCGGACGAATATGAATCTCTTCAAACAACTATGCGGCACGGCCTGCTGCCTGCTCGGCCTGCTGGCACTGCCCGCCACGGTCTCGGCGGCGCCCGCCAAGAAGCCCGCCAAAACCGCGGCCAAGCCGGCCGAAAAGAAAACCGACAAAAAATCCGATAAGGCCGACGCCAAAAAAGACAGCAAAAAAGCAGCCAAACCCGCTGCCGACAAAACCCCAAACGCCAAAGGCAAAGCTGCAGACAAAAACAAAAAAAACGACCAAGACACCCGCAAAGACAAAAACCAAGACAAAGCAAAAAAAGCTAAAGACAGCGCCAAAGACAAAGCCCGCGACGCCAAAAACGGCAAAACCAAAGAAAAGCAGCCTGAAAGCGCCAAAACCAAAGAAAAAGAACGCGGCAAGCCCGCCGGCAAAGCCCAGGCAAAAAAGCCGGCCGACGATCCGCTGCATTCCATCATCAGCCGCAAAAGCAAAACCGTCCCACATACGCCGGCGCCCAAAGCGGAGCCCAAGCCCGATACGGCAGCCAAGCCGGACGAAACGCCGAAGTCGTCTGCCAATAATTCCCCCGATCACGACGAACTCGACCGCCTGATTGCGCGCAAAAGCGACGAAGCGAAAAAAAGCCGTTCCGCCGAAGTCGCCGCCGCGCCGGCGCGCAAAGAGAGCGACAAAGAAAACGCTACCGAAGACAAACGCCCAATCAGCAAGGGCGATGCCGACGAGTTGATCGGCAACGCCATGGGTCTGATCGGCGTCGCCTACCGCTTCGGCGGCACTTCGCCCAGCACCGGCTTCGATTGCAGCGGCTTTATGCAGCACATTTTCCGCAAAGCCTTCGCCGTCAATCTGCCGCGCACGTCCGCCGAGCAGGCGCGCGTCGGCACTTATGTTGCCCGCACCGATCTGCAGCCGGGCGACATGGTGTTCTTCCGCACCCACGGTTCGCGCATTTCCCACGTCGGCATGTATGTCGGCAACAACCGCTTTATCCACGCGCCGCGTACCGGCAAGCGCATCGAAATCGTCAGTCTGTCAAACAAATACTGGAACGCCCGTTACGCCACCGCCCGCCGCGTGAAGCGCAACAACGCCGACCGTTTCGTCCGCTGATCCCGCTCACTTAAGGAAGACTATGCCGCAACCCAAAATGCCGGTTTGGTACGGCGACGACGGCGAAATCGTCTCGTGTACCGAAAAAATCAAAGTGATGGAGCAAAACATGGGCGAGCTTTTTCAGGCTGCCCAAGACGCTTTTGAAGACGGCCTGCTGATGGGCTGCAGCGAGCGCCAGCTGCGCGAATATCTGGCCGCGCTGATGGCAGCGGTGGACAATCCCTACCGCAAAAAGCCCTAAGTTCCATATCTGCCGCCGTTTCAGGCTGCCTGAAAAACCGCCCGTAGCGGCGGTTTGCCGTTTATCCCCAACCGAAAGCATCCGCATGGACAACCGCCGCCAAATCATTCTTGACACCGAAACCACCGGCCTGTATCCCAATGCCGCCGAAAACCCCGACCGGCTGATTGAATTTGCCGGTTTGGAAATGCGCAACCGCAGTTTTACCGACGAAAAACTGCATCTTTACGTCCATCCGCAGCGTGATATCCCCGCCGAAGCCGCCGCCGTGCACGGCATCACACTCGACAAGCTCGAAGGCAAGCCGGTGTTTGCCGAAGTGGCGCAACAGATTGCCGACTTTATCCGCGGCGCAGAGTTGGTGATCCACAACGCCAAATTCGACGTCGGCTTTCTCGATGCCGAGTTCGCCCGTCTCGGCATGCCCGGCGTTGAAGATTTGGGCTGCACGATTACCGACACGCTGGCAATGGCGCGCGAACGCTATCCCGGTCAGAAAAACAATCTTGATGCGCTGTGTAACCGCCTGGGGGTTGACCGCAGCCGCCGCGTGCTGCACGGCGCACTGATCGACTGCGAGCTGCTCGGCGGCGTTTATCTGGCGATGACCCGCGGCCAGTTCAGCCTGACCGACGCTTTCGAGCAGGAAGACGACGACACCCCGCAAACCACTGCCCCGCAGCCGGCCGACCATCTCCCGCGCCCTGTCGGCGTAAAACTGAAAGTGCTGGCGGCCGACAGCGAAGAGCGCGCCGCCCACGAAGCTTTTCTCGACCAAATCGACAAATCCTGCGGCGGCACCAGCATTTACCGCGCCGATGCCGGCAGCGCGCAGCAATAAACCGGCGGCAGCCTGAAAACCAGGCAACCGCCGCCAATATGCCAATATTAAAGGGCAGCCTGAAAACTTTTCAGGCTGCCTTTTTAATGTGTTGACGCTATTGCGGTGCCGCTGCCGCGTCGTGTTCGGCGATACAGTTTTGCAAGGCGGTAACCAGTTTGTCGAAAATCTCCTTGCTTTCTTTGGTTTCGCGGCCAAGCCCGTGGCTGATCAGCGCTTTGCGCCAGGCGGTGCGGTCGGGGTATTGCGCGGAAACCTGGTCGTAACCGCAGCCGCAGATTTTCTCGGCCGCCGCCGCGGTATAGCCCGGTTCGCCGTCTTCAGGCTGCTGCATTTCTTCGGAGCAGCTTTTGATGACTTCTTGGCGGGTTTCCTTGTCGTCAATATTGTTGGCCATGGTTTCGACGGCGGTATCGCAGCCGGCCAGCAGCAGGGTTAGGGCAAGGGCGGGGAGCAGGGTTTTCATGGTTATGGATGAATTAAAGATTGGGGGGCTGTGTAGAAGTCCGTCAAGCCGGCGTTCAGGCTGCCTTGTCTGGTGGGTAAGGCAGCCTGAAAGGGGAAGACTTATTCGATGCAGGATTCGACGGCCTTGACCAGCTGCTTTTCAAAAGCCTTGTTTTTGGCGCTGGCAGGGTTGCTGTTGTACTCGGCGAAGGCTTGGCGCCAGGCGGTGCGGTCGCTGTATTTGGCGGACACTTTGTCGTAGCCGCAGCCGCACAGTTCGGCGGCCTGCGCTTTGCTCACGGAGCCGTTGGACGCTTGGTGCGCGCTTGCGGCGCAGGAATCGACGAAACTTTTGCGCATGATTGCTTCGTCGGGTTCGCCGGCGTTGTTGGCGGTGTCGCTGCCGGGGTTGCAGCCGGCGAGCAGGGTGCAAAAGAGCGCGGCGGCGAGTACGGTTTTGGCGGTCATGGATTTCTTTCCTTCGGGTGGTGGGAAAAAGCGGTTTTCAGGCTGCTTTCTGCTTTTTGGACATGGCGGCCAGGCAGCCTGAAAACCGTGCGGACTATCTGCCGGCGAGAAACACCAGCTCGGCGAGCGCCGCCAGCCGCAGGGTGTCGCTGCCCCAGCGCGGGTGGTGCAGGCGGCGCATCCATAAAATCGGGCGCACGGTTTTGCCTACCGCAGCGGCGGCCGGCAGGGTGCGGTGGCGGCGCCAAACGGCGGCGGCGGCGGGCAGCAGGCCGTTTTCGCGCAGCCAGAAGGCGCTGGATTGCAAGTAGCACAGATAATCGCGGCTTTGACAGTGCGCCAGCGGCAGATAGCGGCCGGGGTCGTCTTCAAAGTCGATAAAGCCGGTTTCGCCGTCGTCGCAGGCGATGATGTTGCGGCCGAAAGCCTGGCTGAGATACTGATCGCGCTGATGGACGGCGGCGATGGCGTCCAGTCCGCGCTGCCAGCAGGCAACCGGATCGGCGGCAATTTTGATGGCGTCGAGAATATCGGTGTCGCCCAGATGGCTGAACATCAGCGCGTCGGCGTTGCGGGCGAGCAGCTGCGGCACGCGCACGCCGGCGGCGGTGAGGGTGGTCAGCCTTTGGGCTTCGGTATCGAGCGCGGTGCGGCCGCCGAAATTGGGTACGGGGCGCAGCACGCCCAGCCGCAGCAGCGAAGCGATGGCGCCAAGCAGGCGGTAGCGCCAGGCGGCGATGGTCTTGCCGGTTTTGCGCACCCATACGGTTTGGCCGTCGGCAAGGGTGTGGCGCGCGATGGTGTCCTGCTGCTGCGGCAGGATGGCGGCAAGCGCGGCGGCGTAATCGGTTTCGTTCATTGTTTTCAGGCTGCTTCGGATACGGGGGGCGCAGTTTGCCACACTTCCTGCACCGCGTCGCGCAGCAGCGCCAGCGCCGGATCCTGGCCGTATTCGTCGAGATAGACGAAGCTCATCGGCAGTTGCTGCTCGAATTCGTCGATCAGGGCGATGGGGCTGCCTTGGGCTTGGGCGGCTTGGGCGCTGTGTTTGGGTACCATCGCCAGGCCGATGCCGTCGGCAGCCAGGCCGATAATGGCCTGCGGGTAGTCGCAGATAATCTGTTTTTTCGGCGTGAGTTTGTGGCGGTGCCAGAACTGCTGCAGGTTTTTGTGGCTGCCGGAAACGCCGGACATTTCGATCCAGGTGAAGTCGTTGAGACTGCGCGGCAGGCCGCTGCGCAGGCGGCTTTCGTCGTCGGTGTGGCAGATGAGCGAGTAGGCGATGTGCTCCAGCGGCACGCTTTGCAGGGTGCGCTGGTTGAGCGGGCCGAGAAAAAAGCCGCCGTGCAGGCGTTTGGCCAGGATGCGGCTGAGGATTTCGCCGCTCATGCCGTATTGGATGTGCAGTTGGACGCCGGGTTCGCGGCGCACGATGCTGCGGGTGAGGCGGCTGACTTTGTCGGCGCGGATGGGGTGGATCAGGCCGAGGCGGGCGTGGTGGATGTAGTCTTCCGACAGGGTTTGCGCGAACACTTCGAGCCGGTGTTTGTGCTGCAACAGCTCTTCGGCTTCGGGCAGCAGCACTTCGCCGGCGCGGGTGAGGGTCATGCCGCTGTTGGTGCGGGTAAACAGCGGCGTGCCGACGTCGGCTTCGAGCGCCTTGATTTGGGCGGAAACGGCGGGCTGGGAAAGAAACAGCTTTTCGGCGGCCTGGGTAAGGTTTTGGGTGTGGGCGACGGTGATAAAGGCGCGCAGTTGGTTGATGTCCATGTGGGTTCCGTGTCTTCGGGCGTGTTGACAATCAGCGTTGCGGCGGTGTTTTTGGCAAAAAATGCCCGCCTGCCGCGTCAAAAATGCTCGCAAGGTGTCCAACCTTGCTGTGCTTTTTTCCTTGCATTCGGCCATTTTTTACTCAAAAAACCGCTTCGCAAGCCGAATGTCAACACGCCCTAGTTTGAGGCAGCCTGAAAACCGGTGGCAGGGTTTCAGGCTGCTTTTGTTTTGCGGGGGAGGTCTGAAACGGTTTTTTCAGACGCCTTTGCGGCTTTCAGGCTGCTTTTCGTTTTTTAACATAATGCAGGGCGGCGGGTAAAGCAGTTTGCTTTTGGATGGGAAGCGGTGGCTGAGCGGGCGGGCGGAGATGTTTTTCAGGCTGCTTTTTTGGGAGTGGATGGACGGCAAAAAGCAGCCTGAAAAAACAGAAGCCGTCTGAACCCGAAATCAGGTTTTCAGAGAGCCGCGAACACGCAAAGGCAGCCTGAAAAATGTTTCAGGCTGCCTGCGCTGTTGGTTTTGCTTTGCGTTTTTTAACAAAAAACAAAACCGGCGCAGCAGTAGTTATCTGTAAAAAAACTTTGTTAAATCAAATTTGAATGCGGCGGTTATTTGCGGCGCGGATATGCGGTATCAGAAAAAAAAATTAGCCTGGGGCGCTCGGGCTTGTTTATAAATTGCTGCAAGGTTGGGGCGCGGGCCGTTGCAGACGGTTCGCAGGCAGCCTGAAAGGTTTTCAGGCTGTCTGTGTTTTCAGGCTGCAGCTCTTTCGCTTCCCCGGCCGACAATGATCCGAAAAACGATGAGAAGAGGAGCAAACCGATGAGTAAAGCGCAAACTCGAAACCATGCTGCGGAAAAAGCGCGGGCGGCCAGGGTGCTGGCGCATCCGGCTTTCCGTTCGATGGCGCGGCAGAAAGCCTGGTTGGGCTGGAGTTTTTCCGCGATTGTGTTCGCGGTGTATGTGGCCTATATCTGGGTAATCGGCACGTCGCCGCAAACGCTGGCGGCGAAGGTGAATCCGGGGGAGGTGACGACCTGGGGCATTTGGGTCGGGATGTTTGTGATTGTGTTTTCTTTCCTGATTACGCTGGTTTATGTGTGGCTGGCCAACGGCAAATTTGAGGAGATGACGCAAAAAGCGGTGCGCGAAACACAAGAAGGAGAAAAATGATGGGAAAACATAAGTTTCTGTTTGCCGCGTGGGCGGCGGGTTTTTCAGGCTGCCTGTGGGCGGATGCGTTTAGCGGCGAGGTGGAGAAACAGGCGACCAACTGGACGGCTGTGGTGATGTTCTTCATCTTCGTGGGCGCCACGCTGTGGATTACCAAATGGGCGGCGAAGAAAAACCGTTCCACCCAGGATTTCTACACCGCCGGCGGCGGTATCACCGGCTTTCAAAACGGGCTGGCGATTGCGGGGGATTTTATGTCGGCCGCGTCGTTTCTCGGCATTTCGGCGATGGTGTTCACCACCGGTTACGACGGCCTGATTTATTCGACGGGCTTTCTGGTCGGCTGGCCGCTGGTGCTGTTTCTGGTGGCGGAGCGGCTGCGCAATCTGGGGCAGTTTACCTTTGCCGATGTGGCGGCCTACCGCCTGAAACAGACGCCGGTGCGCCTGTTTGCCGCTTCGGGTTCGCTGCTGGTGGTGATGCTGTATCTCATCGCGCAGGTGGTGGGCGCGGGCAAGCTGATCCAGCTTTTGTTCGGCATGGACTATATTTGGGCGGTGCTGATTGTCGGTGCGCTGATGGTGGCCTATGTGCTGTTCGGCGGTATGCTGGCGACGACTTGGGTGCAGATGATTAAAGCCGTGTTGCTGTTGGGCGGCGCAACGTTTATGTCGTTTATGGTGCTGTATGTCAGCGGTTTCAGCATGGAAACGATGTTCCAAAAAGCCGTCGATACCCATACGCTCGGCGAGGCGATTTTGGCGCCCGGCGGCTTGGTGAAAAATCCGGTGGACGCGCTCTCGCTCGGCCTGGCGCTGATGTTCGGCACCGCCGGCCTGCCGCATATCCTGATGCGTTTCTTCACCGTGCCCGATGCCCGCGAAGCGCGCAAATCGGTGGTCGTCGCTACCGGCTTTATCGGCTATTTCTACCTGCTCACCTTTATCATCGGTTTTGGCGCGATTATTTTCCTGACCAATAATCCCGAGTTTTTCAAAGCCGTAGTCAAAGACGGCAAAACCGTGTACGAAATGATCGGCGGCACCAATATGGCGGCGGTGCATTTGTCGGCAGCCGTCGGCGGCAACCTGCTGTTGGGCTTTATTTCCGCCGTAGCTTTCGCCACCATTTTGGCGGTGGTGGCCGGGCTGACCCTGTCGGGCGCATCGGCGGTGAGCCACGACATTTATTCGTCGGTGATCCGCAAAGGGCGGGCGCAGCCGAAAGAGGAAATGCGCGTATCCCGCGCCGCCACTTTGGGTTTGGGCGTGTTGGCCATCATCTTCGGCATTGCCTTTGAAAACCAAAACGTCGCCTTTATGGTCGGCCTTGCTTTCGCCGTCGCTGCCTCGGCCAACTTCCCCGTGCTGATGCTGAGCATGTTCTGGAAAGGGCTGACCACGCGCGGCGCCGTCGCCGGCGGCTTTGCGGGACTGATCGGCGCGCTGGTGCTTATCGTGCTCGGCCCCACCGTGTGGGTGAGCGTGCTGCACAACGACAGCCCCATCTTCCCCTACGGCAACCCCGCCCTGTTTACCATCCCGCTGGCCTTTGTCGTGGCGTGGATCGTGTCGGTGCTCGACAAATCCGAGCAGGCCGCGCAGGACAAAGCCGGTTTCGATGCCCAATACGTGCGCTCGATGACAGGCATCGGTGCGGCGGAAGCGTCGGATCATTAGACTGGATGGCAAACGGTTTTCAGGCTGCCTTTACCAAACACCAATGGCAAAAGCAGCCTGAAAACGGCAAAAACCAAACAGGCAGCCTTTTTCAGGCTGCCTGATGATTTGGGTTTCGGCATCGCTCGCCAAACCAGCCAAAAAACCGCAAGCGCCATTATCCGCTGAAGCTGCCTGTTCAAACGCTTTCAGGCTGCTTTCACTAAAGCTAAAGGCAGCCTGAAAACTTCAGCGGCGTTTTTTTCAGGCTGCCTGAGTGTTTGGCAAAAGCAGCCTGAAAATAGTGGGAATCAAACAGGCAGCCTGAAAAGGCCGCCTGTTTTAGTGCTGATGGAGAGACGAAACCGTGCGCCGGCATTTGCTGCTTGTTTTTCCAAACGTGCCATCAGGCAGCCTGAAAACGGAATCAGTGCTTTCAGGCTGCCTGATCGTTATCGCTCTCGATTTCAAGGTGCGGGCCGCGCTGTTTGAAGGCTTCCTGAAAAGCCGCCAACAGCGCGGCGTCGGTGTACCAGCGGCCGTTATCGGTGAGCAGGGCGCCGCTGTCGCAAACCATAACGGCGCTGCGGCCGGAAACGGGATCAGTTTCGCGGATGCGCAAGCGGCCGGCGGCCGGCCAGATGCCGCGCGGCAGGGCGGGCAGCGCCCGGCGCGCGCTGCGCTCGTGTAAATCAAAGTCTTGCCGCGCGCAGGCAGGGCTGCAGCCGCCGGCCAGCGCGGCGGGACACGGTGCGCCCGCCGGCAGGGTGTGGGGCAGGATGCCGAGCAGGGTCGGGCACAAACCGCTGTCCTGCGCCCATTGCTGCAGGCTGCGTTTAGCGGCTTTCGGATGTTTGAACACGCCCGTCGGCGCATGCTCGCGCCAGCCTGAAAGCAGCGGGCGCACACGGGCTTTCAGGCTGCCTGCGGGGGCGCCGGCAAACCATTCGATGCTGTGGCAGCCGGTATTTTCTTCGGGTGGCGGCAGCCGGTGTTCGGCCAATAGCGCAATGCGCAGGGCGTGGCTGTGCAGGCTGCCGGCGGCGGGCAGAAACTGCAGCCGCGCGACGGCATCCGGCTGGCGGTGCAGCAGCCGCACGGTTTCGCGAAAAGCCTGACGGTGGCTGTGCACGGCGCCAACGGCACCGTCGTGCCCGTACCAAACCGATACGCCATAGCCGTCGCCAAACGCGGACAAATCGTCGCGCAGCGCAGTGGAAATACCCGCCGGCAGCCGCTGCGGATTGAGCAGGCTCTCGGCGGTGTTTTGCCAGCGCTCGGCACCGTGCTCGGCCAGCGCGGCCTGCAGATACTGCGCCAGCGCTTCCACATCGGCCAGCGCCCGATGGCGGCCGCGCACGTTGATTTGGTGTCGTTCGATAATGCTGTCGAGACTGTGCTTGCGCTGCTGCGGATAGAGTTTGCGCGAAAGCTGGACGCTGCACAGCGCCGGCGCGCCAAAGGCAAAACCGTGGCGGCGGCATTCCTGCTGCAGCATGGTGTAGTCGAAACGGCTGTTGTGCGCGATCAGCAGGCTGCCGCGCAGTTGCGGCAGAATCTGCGGCAGGCATTGGGAGAGCGTCGGCGCGCCGGCAACGGTGTCGTCGCTGATGCCGGTGAGTTCGGCAACAAAGCGGCTGATGGGAATCTGCGGATTGACCAGTTGTTCGACGGCGCTCACCGCACCGTTTTCAAAACGCAAAAAAGCGATTTCGGTAATGCGGTCGCGCTCGAGATGGCCGCCGGTGGTTTCCAAATCAAGAATGGCCACCGGCTGTCCGAAGGCGGCGAGCTGTTCGGCCAGCGGCTGTAAATATCGGTAGGGCATGGGATGGGTGCCGCGCGGGCGGCGGAAAATTTTTCGGCAGGGGTGCGGCGGGATTTTTTCTTGTTTTCAACAGGGAAACCGGAAAAGCCGCTGGAAATGGGGCGCGGATTATAAAGTTTTTTAAAAATTTTCGGCAATAATGCTTGACGCAAAACGGTGCCGTTACTATAATCCGAATCTTTGCTGCACCCGTAGCTCAGTTGGATAGAGTATCTGGCTACGAACCAGAGGGTCGGGCGTTCGAATCGCTCCGGGTGCGCCAAAAACCATTCCGCGCCCATCGTCTAGCGGTTAGGACATCGCCCTTTCACGGCGGTAACCGGGGTTCGATTCCCCGTGGGCGTGCCAGTTTAGAGAAAAAGCCTGCAAGCGATTGCAGGCTTTTTCGTATTGTGTCGAAGCAATCGGGCGGGCGGTTTGCAGATGCCGCTGCCGCTGCCGCAGTTCCCAAGCCGGCAACAGGCGTTTTACCCTTTGCGCGCCAAGTTTTCAGGCTGCCTGCCGCACGTCCCGCAGGCAGCCTGAAAATATATGCCGCCGAACGGGCTGCTTGCGGCAGCCGCGAAAGTCTGATCAGCCTGCCTATTACCCGCCATCGGCGCGCGCAATGAGCAATCAGGACATTGCGGTTAAAGCAAACCCGCCTGGCTCTTTTCAGGCTGCCTTTGCAGCGCGGCGGCTTTTAGTATAATCCGCGCTTTTTCAGGCAGCCTGAAAGCTGCTGCCAAACCACAAAACCACAGAAAGAAACGAATATGACCGTCAAACCACGCTTCACTCTCTTTGCCGCCGCGCTGCTGCTGGCAGCCTGCGGCGAACCGGCTGCGCAAAATGCCGCTTCGGCGGCGCCTAGCGCATCATCCGCCGCTTCCGCTCCCGCCGTTGATACCGCCGCATCATCTGCCGCTTCGGCGTCGGCACCGTTTTCGCTGGCGATGAAAACCGATTTGGAGCAGATTTGGTCGGTGCTGCAGCCCGGTTTTAGCGAGCAGGCGGCCAAGGAAGTGGAATGGTCGCGCCGCATTGATGCGGCGAAAACAACGGCGCAAGTCCAAGCGGTTGCCGAAGAGAGGCTGGCGTTGAACGACAAACAATGGCGCGCGCTGCAGGATTTGAAGCTGGTCGATTCCACCGCGCAGTCGCTGCGCGACCGGCTGGTGCTCGAAGGGCGCAAGAGCAGCGAAGCCTATCAGGCCGAGCTGGCCGTTGCCCGTGAGAAAAGCGGTGGCGTGTTGAGCGAAGAGCAGTTTGCCAAACTAACTGCCGGCGAACGCGAACGCCAGGTGGAAATATCGCAAACGCTCACCGAACTGCTGAAGCTGTCCAAACAGGCCGGCATCAAAAACGAGCTGGTGCAATAGCGCCGCCGCCCGTATTTTCAGGCTGCCTGCCGCCCGCAAGGCAGCCTGAAAAACCATTCGCAAGGAGACGCCCATGAATATCCGCGCCGTATTGTTCGATCTCGACGGCACGCTGGCCGATACCGCGCCCGACTTGGGTGCGGCGCTCAACAGCCTGCTGCGCGCGCTGGGGCAGCCTGAAAAAGCGCTGGCCGACATCCGTCCCCACTCCAGCCACGGTGCCGCCGCGCTGCTCGCTTTCGGCATGGGCATCACGCCCGAGCATCCCGACTATCCCGGGCTGCGCCGCCGCTATCTGGACGAATACCAAGCCTGCAACGGCGAAGCGAGTGTTTTGTTTGACGGCATTCCCGAATTGTTGGAAGAGATCGACGGCCGCAATCTGGTTTGGGGCATCGTAACCAACAAGCCCGAAGCCCTTGCCCGAGAGCTGGCCGACGCGCTGCCGCTGCCGGTGCTACCTGCGGTGCTGGTCGGCGGCGACACCTGCGCCCAAGCCAAGCCTTCGCCGCAGCCGCTGCACCACGCCTGCGCCGCCATTGGCATTCCCGCCGCGCACTGCCTGTATATTGGTGACGCCGAACGCGACATGCAGGCCGCCAAAAACGCCGGTATGGTGGCGGTGCTGGCCGAATGGGGCTATATCGGCGCCGACGATTGCATAGCAGACTGGCCGGCCGATTACACCGTCCGCCACCCCGCCGACATCGTCCGCCTGCTGTAAGCCGTGCAAACAAGGCAGCCTGAAAACGCAATCTTCCGTTTTCAGGCTGCTTTTTGCTTTACAGACGGCGTTTTCAGGCTGCCTTATTTCTTCAACCTGCCATGCAGTTCCTGCACGCTGTACACGCCCATGTTGTTCAGGCTTTTGGCGCCTTCGCTCATGGCTTCGCCGCCGGCGACGGTGGTGTATTGCGGCACGCGCTGGGTGAGGGCGCTGCGGCGGATGCTGTGGCTGTCGGCGATTTCCTGCGGGTTGCTGGCGGTGGTGTTCACCACTAGGGCAATTTCGCCGTTTTTAATCGCATCGACAATGTGCGGGCGGCCTTCGGGGACTTTGTTCACGGTTTGCACCACCACGCCGTGCGCGGTGAGATAAGCCGCCGTGCCGCGTGTGGCGCACACGCCGTAGCCTAAGGTTTGGAAGTTTTTGGCCGTCTGAACAATCAGCGGCTTGTCTTCTTCGCGCACGGAAAGGAAGATTTTGCCGGTGGCGGGCATGCGTTCGCCTGCGCCGAGCTGGGCTTTGAGATAGGCTTCGGAGAAGGTTTCGCCCACGCCCATCACTTCGCCGGTGGAGCGCATTTCGGGGCCGAGAATGGTGTCCACACCGGGGAATTTGATGAAGGGGAACACGGCTTCTTTCACGGCATAGAAATCGGGGATGATTTCGTGTTCTACGCCTTGCTCTTTCAGGGCGATGCCTGCCATCGCGCGCGCGCCGATTTTGGCAAGCGGCTGGCCGGTGGCTTTGGAGACAAACGGCACGGTACGCGAAGCGCGCGGGTTCACTTCCAACACAAACACCACGCCGTCCTGCACGGCAAACTGTACGTTCATCAGGCCGACCACATTCAGCGCATACGCCATCGCTTTGGTTTGGCGGCGGATTTCGTCTTGGATTTCTTCGCTGAGCGAGTAGGGCGGCAGCGAGCAGCCGGAGTCGCCAGAGTGGATGCCTGCCTGTTCGACGTGCTGCATGATGCCGCCGATAACGACGTCTTTGCCGTCTGAAACGCAGTCCACATCAACTTCAATCGCGTTGTTTAGGAAGAAATCGAGCAACACGGGGCTGTCTTCGGATACCTGCACGGCTTCGCGCATGTATTTTTGCAGCTCTTCGGCGGAGTGCACCACCTGCATGGCGCGGCCGCCGAGTACGTAAGACGGGCGCACCACCAGCGGATAGCCGATTTCTTCGGCTTTGGCGAGCGCTTCTTCTTCGCTGCGGGCGGTGCGGTTGGGCGGCTGGCGCAAGCCCAAATCGTTCAATACTTTTTGGAAACGCTCGCGGTCTTCGGCGGCGTCGATGCTGTCGGCGGATGTGCCGATGATGTTCACGCCGTTTTCAACCAGTGCGTTGGCGAGTTTCAGCGGGGTTTGGCCGCCGTAATGCACAATCACGCCCCACGGGTTTTCGGTGCGGACGATTTCCAACACGTCTTCCAGCGTCAGCGGCTCGAAATACAGGCGGTCGCTGGTGTCGAAGTCGGTGGACACGGTTTCGGGGTTGCAGTTGACCATGATGGTTTCAAAGCCCGATTCGCGCAGCGCCAGCGCGGCGTGAACGCAGCAGTAGTCAAACTCGATGCCCTGACCGATGCGGTTCGGGCCGCCGCCGAGAATCATCACTTTTTTACGGTCGGAAGGACGCGCTTCGCATTCCTCTTCGTAAGTGGAATAGAGATAGGCGGTTTCGGTGGCGAACTCGGCGGCGCAGGTATCGACGCGTTTATAGACGGGATGCAGCTTCAGTGCGTAGCGGTGTTCGCGCACTTCTTTTTCTTTTACGTCCAAAAGCTGCGCGATGCGTTTGTCGGAGAAGCCTTTGCGTTTCAGACGACGTAGGGCGGCGAAATCCAAATCTTGCAGGCAGCCTGCACTTACCTGCTGCTCTTCTTTCACCAAGTCTTCGATTTGTGCCAAGAACCAAGGGTCGATGGCGCAGATTTCGTGGATTTCTTCCAGCGTGAAGCCCGCGCGGAACGCGTCTGCCACAAACAGCATACGCTCGGGGCCGGGGTTGGCCAGTTCGCGGCGAATTTCCGCTTTGTCGGAGCTTCTCGGATTGAAGCCGCACAAGCCGGTTTCCAAGCCGCGCAGGGCTTTTTGGAAGCTTTCCTGAATGGTGCGGCCCATCGCCATCACTTCGCCCACGGATTTCATCTGCGTGGTCAGGCGGTCGTCTGCGGCGGGGAATTTTTCAAACGCGAAACGCGGGATTTTGGTAACCACATAGTCGATGGAAGGCTCGAACGACGCGGGCGTGCGGCCGCCGGTGATGTCGTTGCGCAACTCGTCCAGTGTAAAGCCGACCGCCAGCTTCGCCGCCACCTTCGCAATCGGGAAGCCCGTCGCCTTGGAAGCCAGCGCGGACGAACGGCTCACGCGCGGGTTCATCTCAATCACAATCATCTCGCCGTTTGCAGGGTTTACCGCAAACTGCACGTTCGAGCCGCCGGTATCCACGCCGATTTCGCGCAATACCGCCAAGCTTGCGTTGCGCATGATTTGGTATTCCTTGTCCGTCAGCGTTTGCGCCGGCGCAACCGTAATCGAGTCGCCCGTATGCACGCCCATCGGGTCGAAGTTTTCAATCGAACAAATGATGATGCAGTTGTCCGCCTTATCGCGCACCACTTCCATCTCGTACTCTTTCCAGCCGAGCACGGACTGCTCAATCAGCAGCTCATGCGTGGGCGACGCGTCAAAACCGCGTTCGCAAATCGCCAAAAACTCATCTTTATTGTAGGCAATGCCGCCGCCCGAACCGCCCATCGTGAAAGACGGACGAATCAGCGTCGGAAAGCCGACCTGTTCCTGCGCCGCCAAGGCTTCGTTCATCGTGTGGCAGACAAAAGATTTCGGGCAGGAGAGGCCGATTTTTTCCATCGCTTCCTTAAAGCGGCCGCGGTCTTCCGCCTTGTCGATGGCGTCTTCCGTCGCGCCGATCAGCTCGACATTGTATTTCGCCAACACGCCGTTGCGCGCCAAATCCAGCGCACAGTTCAGCGCAGTCTGACCACCCATCGTGGGCAGAATCGCATCGGGCCGTTCCTTGGCGATAATCTTCTCCACCGTCTGCCACATAATCGGCTCGATGTAGGTAACATCCGCCATTTCAGGGTCGGTCATGATGGTGGCGGGGTTGGAATTCACCAGAATGACTTTATAGCCTTCTTCACGCAAAGCCTTACAGGCCTGTGCGCCCGAATAGTCAAATTCGCAGGCCTGACCGATAACGATAGGGCCGGCGCCGATGATAAGGATGGATTTTAGGTCAGTACGTTTGGGCATGATGTTTCCTGTTGGATTAAGTCTAAAGTTAATCTATTTTAACTGAAGGTAATGTTTTCAATGAATTGAGAAAGTTATGCCATTCTGCAACTTCCTCCTGTTTCTCAATAATTTTTTCAAATGGCAATAAATTCTCAAAGGTTAGGAAATTAACGCAAAATTTAATAGCAGTATCTATTTTATTTTTTAAATTTGGAATTTCTTTTACTTCCTTTGCCCAATGTGCTAAGTCTTTAGATGATAATAAATCAATTTTATCTATTGGGAAATTTTCTATAAATTTTTTTAGTGTATCAGTAATTAGAAGTTTTAAATTATTCTGATCATACATTGCTTCTATACCAGAAACTGTAGCTATATTTTCTTCGATATATTTAATTTCGGTCCTACCTATATTTTCGTAGATAGCTTTTTCTTTTTCTGTCAGTTCTCTTTCAATTGTTATTTGATAAGTCCTATCTCTAGACATTTTTGAAATTTTTTTTCGAACAGTTTCTGGAATTCCTTTGCCATCTCTTAATTGACTAATATATCGATTAATATTTTTTGCAATTTTAAGTCGTGTCTCACACCATTCATTTAAGTTGTTTAAATTGAAGGTATGTAATTCTTCTCGATTAGTGTAGTCTTTGATATCTTGAGTTAATTTTGATGACATAGTTTTAAAATCAACCCCAAAATATTTTTCACCACAATCTTTTCCAATATTTGTAATATGCCCATCAGTAGATACTACAATGTAACCATTTTGATGTTGAGTGTGGCAATTTTTCAATCCACATATAACTTTTCCATGTTCTCCACTGTACTGACCTATAATTTCTTTTAATTTGGTTTCTTCTGGATTTATCTCTCTTCTAAAACCAGCCATTTCTTCTAAGTCAGACCAGTTTTTTATGTAAACTAAGTTTCTATCTTTTTTTAAAGTAATCATGATAAGTCTTTAAGATGCAGTAATGTACATATAGAGTTGAATGATCTTTTATTGCTTTAAAAGTTACCTGAAAATTAGTTGACTCTTTTTGAGAGTAAGCAAGCGTAGGTTGGGTCTTGACCCAACAAAATTGTTAAATTATCTGCCTCATGTTGGGTTTTCAACCCAACCTACCGCGAGGTGTTTGGCCGTTGCTTGAGGCCGTCTGAAACTGTAGGTTGGGTCGAGACCCAACAAGAAACCGTTAAATTATCTATCTCATGTTGGGTTTACAACCCAAGCTACCAAGGTTCGCCAAAACTGCTGTCTTCCATATCGCCGACTGCCCAATCTGCGGGCAATATTCCCTGCCGCACATAACGGTGAAACGAGGAATACGGCCAATCTGCCACACGGGTAACGTATCCGTGTTTGACGGGGTTGATATGGATGTAGTCGATATGGGCGTTTAAATCTTCTTGGCTGCGGATTTCGTGTTCCCAATAGCGCCGCTGCCAAATGCCGCACTCGTTTTTATGTCTGCGCGACGGGGAAACGGTTTCGGTTTTTGGTAGTGCCCGCGAAAACTTGGCTTTAATCAGGCGCAGGCGCATTGGGTAGTTTTGATCGTGTTCGGGTAGTTTGACCAACAGGTGCAGGTGGTCGGGCAATACACACACGGCGGTAATTTCAAAAGGATGCCGCGCCCTGACTTCAGCAAACGCCTGACGCAGGCTGCCAATATAGCGCACCAGCAAATCTTGTTTTCTGTCTTGCAGGGCAAGTGTGAAAAAATAGCTGCCGCCCGGGGTAAATGCGCGGCGGTATTGCATGGCCTGCTCCCGTTTATGTTTTCGTTTGGGTTTAACAAGGTAGTAAGTTTGTGCGTTTGATGTTGGGTTTACAACCCAACCTACCCTACTTGCCTCCCCAATTTCAAACTACTTTTTCAGGCAGCCTGAAAGTCTTTTTGCGCTTTCAGGCTGCCTGTTTTAGCGGTTTTACGCTTTGGCCGCTGCCATGCTGGCAATAAATTTGTCGAACAGATAGCCGACGTCGTGCGGGCCGGGGCTGGCTTCGGGGTGGCCTTGGAAGGTGAAGGCGGGGCGGTCGGTCAGTTCGATGCCTTGCAAGGAGCCGTCGAACAGCGAACGGTGGGTTACGCGGGCGTTGGCGGGTAGGGTGTCGGCATCGACTTCAAAGCCGTGGTTTTGGCTGGTAATCATCACGCGGCCGCTGTCCAAGTCTTGCACGGGATGGTTGGCGCCGTGATGCCCAAACGGCATTTTGCGGGTTTTACCGCCGAGCGCGAGTCCCAAAAGCTGGTGGCCTAGGCAGATGCCGAAGAAGGGTTTGCGGCTGTCGAGCACTTGGCGCAGGGCGGTGATGGCGTAGTCGCAGGGTTCGGGGTCGCCCGGGCCGTTGGAGAAGAAGATGCCGTCGGGGTTCAGGGCGAAGGCTTCGGCGGCGGGGGTTTGCGCGGGGACGACGGTCAGGCGGCAGCCGCGCTCGGCAAGCATGCGCAGGATGTTGGTTTTGATGCCGAAGTCGTACACGACAACGTGATAGCGGCTTTCAGGCTGCCTGAAACCTTCGCCGAGCTGCCATACGCCTTCGGTCCATTGGTAGGGCTGGCTGACGGTAACTTCTTTGGCCAAGTCTTTGCCGACCATGCTGCCGAAGGCGGCGATCAGTTCGCGGGCTTTGTCTTCGGTGGCGTCGCTGCCGGTGAGAATGGCGCCGGCCTGGGCGCCTTTGTCGCGCAGGATGCGGGTGAGGCGGCGGGTGTCGATGTCGGCGATGGCGACGGTTTTTGTGCGGATCAGGTATTCCTGCAGGCTCTCTTGGGCGCGGAAGCTGCTGTGCAAAAGCGGCAGATCGCGGATAACCAGGCCGGCGGCGTACACTTCGCGGCCTTCGGTGTCTTCGCCGTTGGCGCCGGTGTTGCCGATGTGCGGGTAGGTCAGGGTAACGATCTGCCTGCTGTAGGATGGGTCGGTAAGGATTTCCTGATAGCCGGTCATCGAGGTGTTGAACACGACTTCGCCGGAGGTCGAACCCGGATGGCCGACGGAGATGCCGCGAAAGATGCTGCCGTCGGCAAGAACGAGAATGGCGGGGGTGGACATGGGTGGCTCCTGTGATGGGTCGGAAGGCGCGGTCGGCCTGCAAGAATGGGTGTGTGTTTCGCTGTGAAGGCAGCCTGAAAAGCTTTCAGGCTGCCTGAAGTGTTCTGGAAACCTGTTCAAAAAAAAGCACGCGCACAACTGCTAAGCGGCTGTGTGACGTGCTTCTGTACGCGGCGGATTCCCTGCCGCAGAAAGCAGCGCATTCTACGTCAAAACCTGCCTGCTTTCAAGTTGGCGGCGGGCGGGCGCGGCTATTCGAACAGGGCGCAAGTGCCGTCTTCGGCGCAGTTGGTGCGGCGGTAAAGGCGGATCAGGCGGGTGGTGGATGAGTCGTGTTCGGCCGGTTCGATGGCGCCGGTCAGCTCGCCGAGTATGGTTTTGGCCAGCTGCTTGCCCAGTTCCACTCCCCATTGGTCGAAGCTGTTGATACCCCAAATTACGCCCTGCACGAAGACTTTGTGTTCGTAAAGCGCGATCAGGCTGCCCATATTGCGCGGGTCGATGCGGTCGGTCAGGATGATGTTGCTGGGGCGGTTGCCGTCGAACACTTTGTGCGGCACCAGCTCGGCGATTTCGTTTTCAGGCTGCCCCTGCGCCTGCAGCTCGGCGCGCACTTGGGCGGCGGTTTTGCCCTGCATCAGCGCTTCGGCCTGGGCGAATACGTTGGAGAGCAGGATTTCGTGGTGGCCGGGCAGGTTGCTGCGTTTTTCCAAACTGGCAATCAGATCGACCGGCACCAGCTGCGTGCCCTGATGCAGCATTTGGAAAAAGGCGTGCTGGCCGTTGATGCCCGACTCGCCCCACAGCACGGGGCCGGTGCCGGCGCGCACGCGGCCGCCGTCGAGCCGCACCTGTTTGCCGTTGGATTCCATATCGAGCTGGCGCAGGAATTTGGGCAGCAGGTGCAGGTGGTAGTCGTAAGGGGCGACCACGCAGCTGCCGCTGCGGTAAAAGTCGATATACCAGATGCCCAGCAGCGCCAGCACCACCGGCATATTCTGCGCCAGCGGCGCGGTGGCGAAATGGCGGTCCATCAGGTGGGCGCCTTCGAGCATGTCGATAAAGTTTTCTTCGCCCAGATACAGCATAATCGGCAGGCCGATGGCCGACCACAGGCTGTAGCGGCCGCCCACCCAGTCCCAAAACTCAAACATATGCGCCGGATCAATGCCGAACTCCGCCACCGCCTGACGGTTGGTGGAAACGGCAACGAAATGGCGGGCGATGTCCGCTTCGCCGGCTTCGCGCAAAAACCATGCGCGGGCGGTGCGGGCGTTGGTGATGGTTTCCTGGGTGGTAAAGGTTTTCGACGCGATTACAAACAGCGTGGTTTCGGGGCGCACCTTATCGAGCACGTCGCGCAGCTGGGCGCCGTCCACGGTGGAAACGAAGTGCATGTTCAGCCGCGGCGAGCCGTAAGGCGCGAGCGCCGAACACATCATCAGCGGCCCCAAATCCGAGCCGCCGATGCCGATATTGACCACGTCGGTAATCATCTGGCGGGTATAGCCCAGCCATTGGCCGCTGCGCACCGCGCGGGCGAAGTCGCCCATCTGCGAAAGCACCGCGCGCACTTTGGGCATCACGTCTTCGCCGTCCACCACCACCGGCGCGGCGGAAAGGTTGCGCAGCGCGGTGTGCAGCGCGGCACGGTGTTCGCTGCGGTTGATTTTTTCGCCGGCAAACATCGCGGCGATTTTTTCCGGCAGACGGCATTCTTCGGCCAGCGCCACCAAATCGTTCATCACGCGGTCGGTGATGCGGTTTTTCGAATAATCGAGCCGGATGCCGCCGGCTTCCAGCCAGTAGCGCTCGGCGCGGCCGGGGTCCTGGCGGAACAAATCGCGCATATGCAGGTGGCGGGTGGCTTCAAAGTCTTGCTGCAGCCGTTGCCAGGCGGGCAGGTCGATAGGGTACATAGTCGGCTCCAAACGGGTTTTACCCTTAGGGGCAATGGAAAAACGGAATAAGGCTTTTCAGGCTGCCTTTGCCCTGTGCCGGCAGGCAGCCTGAAAAGCCGTTTTCATTCTTCGGCGGCGCCGGCGCGGTGCGCCTCCACGCTGCGCTTGCCTTTGGCCAGGCTGCTGCTGGCGGCCTCGCCCAGCCGCAGCGCCAGCGAAATCACCAGAATGTCGATCACCGCCAGATGCAAAAGGCGCGACACCATCGGCGTGTACAGCCGGCCGTCTTCGCGCGAAGGCACCGCCAGCAGGCAGTCGGCCTGTTCGGCCAGCGGGCTGCCCGGGCGGGTTAGGCCGATAATCACGCAGCCGTTGTTTTTGGCGATTTCCACCGCTTCGAGCACCTCGCGCGACAGGCCGGAATTGGACACCGCCACCAGCACGTCCTGCGGGCTGAGCACCGACGCGGCCATCAGCTGGATGTGGCTGTCCACATAGGCGACGGTGGAAATGCCGAAGCGGAAAAACTTGTGCTGCGCGTCCTGCGCGACGATGCCGGAATTGCCGACGCCGTAAAACTCCACCCGCCGCGCTGCCGCCAGCAGCGACACCGCACGTTCCACTTCGGCGTCGTCCAGGCTGCCGCGCAAGCCGAGCATGGCGGCGGCGGTGTTGGACAGCACTTTTTCGCGCACGGCGGCAACGTTGTCGTCGATGTTCAGCTCTTCATGCACATAGGGCAGGCCGTTGTGGCTGGTGGCGGCCGACAGCGCGAGCTTGAACTGCGGCAGGCCGTCGTAACCCAGGCTGCGGCAAAAGCGGATCACCGTGGGCTGGCTCACTTGGGCGCGGGCGGCGATTTCCGCCACCGGCGACTGCACAAACCATTTGGGCTCGGCCAGCACATATTCGCCGACTTTGCGTTCGGCTTTGGAAAGGGTGTCGAGTTGGCGGCTGATGGTGGCAAGCATGGGAAACTCCGTATCGTGGCGGTAGCGGGCGGCTTTCAGGCAGCCTGAAAGGCAAAAAACGGGCGGCGCGGTTTTTCAGGCTGCTTTTGGGCTATGGAGCGCGGCGGGTGCGGCAAAACGCGGATGCCGCATTGCGGCGCGTGTTTCGGTGCGCGGGGCGCACCCTACAGCGCTTTGGCGAAACGGGCATATCGGTGCGAAACGGACGGCGGGCAGGGTTTCGCATTTTCAGGCTGCTTTGGCGTTTCGGCTGTAGGGTGCGCCCCGCGCACCGCAAACCGGCGCTGCCTGATTCCTTTCGCCCTATCCCGAATCTGCAAAAAGCAGCCTGAAAACATTTAGCGCTCGGCCAGCAGGCGCTGCAGCAGAAACAGCGCAGCCAGCGTGCGCGAATCGCCGGTGGCGGGGTTGTCGAGAATTTCGTCCAGGCGCGACAGCGGCAGCGGGTGCAGGATTAGCGGTTCGGGTTCGTCGCCTTCCAGCTGCGACGGGTACAGGTCTTCTGCCAGGAAAACGTGCATCGGGCTGTACATGTGGCTGGGCGAAGAATAGAGCACGCGCAGCGGTTTCAGGCTGCGGGCGGCCATGCCGATTTCTTCCTGCAATTCGCGGTTGGCGGCCTGCTCGGGCGTTTCGCCCTCGTCTATCAGGCCTTTGGGCAGCGTCAGCTCGTAGCGCTCGGTGCCGACAGCGTATTCGCGGATCATCATCAGGCTGCCTTCGTGCAGCGCCAGCACCATCACCGCCGGCCGGCGCGCGGGGGTCAGCCGCTCGTAGGTGCGCTCGGTGCCGTTGGCAAAACGCAGATCAACCGCCTGCACTTGGAAAATGCGGGTTTGGGCGGCGGTGCGTACCGCCAGGATTTCGGGTTTGCCGCGTTCGCTGTCGAAAGCCGCCATACGATGTCCTCTCTTCGATGGCAGGCAGCCTGAAAGGTTTTCAGGCTGCCTGCAGATGGTTGTCCAGCGCCACCGCCGCGCCGCTGATGCCGGGGTGTTTGCTCAGCACCACATATACCGGAATCGCCGCCAGATAGGCGTCGAAGCGGCCTTTGCTCTCGAAGCGGTTGCGAAAGGGCGACTGGCGGAAGTAGTCGATAAAGCGCGGAACGATGCCGCCGCACAGGTACACGCCGCCGCGCGCGCCTAAAGTGAGCGCCAGATTGGACGACACGGTGCCGAGCATGGCGCAGAAAATGTCGAGCGTCAGCCGGCACAGCGGCGACGAGCCGCTTAGGGCGCGTTCGCTGATTTCGGCGGCGGTCAGATCCTGCCGGCGCGCGCCTTCGCGCTCGGCCAGCGCTTCGTAAATCAGCACCAGTCCAGCGCCGCTGAGAAAGCGCTCGGCGGAAACGTGGCCGTAGCGCTGTTTGGCATACTGCCAGACTGCCATTTCCGCATCGTCGAAAGGCGGAAAGCTGGTGTGGCCGCCTTCGCCGGCCAGCGGCACATAGCCGGCGGGCGACGGAATCAGCCCGCTCACGCCCAAGCCGGTGCCCGGGCCGATAACCGCCTTGGGCGCGCCTTCCACCGGCGCCAGCCCGCCCACCTGCAGCAACTCTTCGCTGGGTGTGCGGGTAATGGCCAGCGCCTGCGCGGTGAAATCGTTGAGAAACAGCAGGGTTTCCAGATGCAGCGCCTGGCGGGTGGTTTCGATGGAAAACGCCCAATGGTGGTTGGTCATCTGCACCCAATCGCCGACGATTGGGTTGGCAATCGCCACCGCGGCGTGGCGCACGGCGGAAATATCGTGGCGGCGCAGAAATTCTTTCACCGCATCGACCAGCGTGTTGTAGTCGTTGCAGGCGAGCACTTCGACGAATTTGAACTGCTGCGGCGCGATTTCCAGCGCGAAGCGGGCGTTGGTGCCGCCGATATCGGCCACCAGCCGCGGATAGGTGTCAGGGGTGGGTGATGACATGGCAGTCTGCCTTTGCGGAATGAAGGACGAAGCTGACCGGCAGTTCGGGATCGACGCCCTGCTCGGCCTGCTGCAGCACGCGCAGCTTGTCGCCGCCGCCCAGCGCCAGATAGCAGTGCGGCGTGCGCTCGATGGCCGCCAGCGTCAGCGTGATGCGCTCGTGCGGCGCGGTTTGAGGGCTGGTAACGGCCAGCGGCTGCGGATTATCGGCGGCCAGCGCTTGCGCCAGCTGCGGCGCCTGCGGAAACAGGCTGGCGGTGTGGCCGTCGCCGCCCATGCCCAGCACCAGCACATCGGGCTGTTTGAACTGCGACAGCGCGAAAGCCAGCGCCTGCTCGTGGTTTTTCAGGCTGCCCTCGTCGGCATTATCGGCCACCAGCGGCAGCCATTGCGCGGCGGCGGCGCGGTTTTGCCGCAGATGGTGGCGCACCAGTGCGGTATTGCTGTCGGTGTGATCGGTCGGCACCAGCCGCTCGTCCACCAGCGTCAGAGCAACGCGCGCCCAGTCGAGATCGGTGCGGCTGAGTATTTCAAAAAACGCCACTGGCGATTTGCCGCCGGATACCGCCAGCACGGCCTGCGGCGATTCCGCCAGCACGCGGCGCAAATCGGCGGCCACGGCATCGGCCAGCGTTTGCGCCGCTGCTTGGGCGTCGGCGGTTTCGGTGATACGGAACATGGGATTTTCTCCGGCAGGCTGCGGCAGGCAGCCTGAAAAAGCGATACGGCAGGGCAGACAGTCTTTCAGGCTGCCTGTCGCGAATGGGGAGCGGATGACCGCGGCAGGCAGCCTGAAACGTAAAAGCAAGCGCCATGCGTTTGGTGCTTGGGCTGTAGGGCAGGGCGTTTTTCAGGCAGCCTGAAAACGCTGCGGGCAGCCTGAAAGCCGCCGCGCGTTTGGAACAGACGTTTCAGGCTGCTTCCGACCAGCGGTTGCCGTCGCGCGCGGGCAGCTCGTCGGCGGCCTGCGGCCCCCAGCTGCCGGCGGGATAGTCGTACAGCGGCACGCTGTCGGCCGCCCAGTTTTGCAGCAGCGGCTCGAGCCACGCCCACACGGTTTCGGCTTCGTCGCGGCGGACAAACAATTCCTGCCGGCCGGCAATCACTTCGCGCAGCAGCAGCTCGTAAGCGTCGGCACGGCGGCCGGCGGCGGCCTGCGCCAGATCGAGCGTCATCTCGGCGGCGGTGGTTTCGCTGCCGCCGGGCGCTTTCACCTGCAGCGACAGCGACACGGTTTCCTGCGGCTGCAGGCTGATCAGCAGGCGGTTGGCGCTGCCGCCGAAAGCGCCGGCTGCCGCTTTGAAGTTGAGCACGATGCGGGCGCTGCGCTCGGTCATGCGCTTGCCGGTACGCAGGTAAAACGGCACGCCCGCCCAGCGCGGGTTGTCGATTTCCAGCCGCAGCGCGGCAAAGGTTTCGGTGCGGCTCTCGGGCGGGACTTTGGACTCTTGGCGGTAGCCTTTCAGGCTGCCTTGCGCGGCGTATTGGCCGCGGACGCTGCCGGCGGCGGCATCGTCGCGGCTCATCGGTTTGAGCGACTGCAACAAGGCGAGTTTGGCGGCGTGGATGCCTTGGGCATCGGCGGCTGCCGGCGCTTCCATCGCGGTGTAGCACAGCATCTGCATGATGTGGTTTTGCAGCATGTCGCGCAGGGCGCCGGCGCCGTCATAAAAGCCGCCGCGCTCTTCCACGCCCAGCGTTTCGGCGGCGGTGATTTCCACCGAGCGCACATAATCGCGGTTCCACAAAGGCTCGAACACCGTATTGCCAAAACGCAGCGGCAGCAGGTTTTGCAAGCTTTCTTTGCCTAAATAATGGTCGATGCGGTAAATCTGGTTTTCGCCGAAATGGCGGCCGACGGCTTCGCTGATGGCGCGGGCGGACGAAAGGTCGGTGCCCAGCGGTTTTTCCAGCACGATGCGCACCTGTGGCGTATTGAGTCCGACCGCGGCCAGATTGGCGCAGGCGTCGGCGAAAAATTCGGGCGCGGTGGAAAGATAGACGACAACGCTTGCCGCCTGCCGCCGCTGCACGGTTTGCGCCAGCGCGTCGAAGTCGGCACGGCGGGTGATGTCGAGCCTGAGATAGACGATGCGGCGGGTGAATGCCGCCCATTGCGCTTCATCAAACGCGGTTTTGATGTGGATTTTGGCTTCGGCGTCCGTTTTGGCGACAAAGCCTGCGGTATCCAGATCGCTGCGCCCCAGCGCGATAATCCGCCCGTCGGGATGCAGCTCGCCCGCGGCGTGCGCCTGATAGAGTGCGGGCAGCAGTTTGCGCATCGACAAATCGCCGGTGGCGCCGAATAAAACCATATCGAAATCGGGCGGCATAACAATCCTTTGAAACCGTTTCAGGCTGCCTGAAATGCGCGGCACTCTGGCGGCGCGGCGGCGGGGAAAACGCGCCGCAACAGGCGGCGCGGTACACGGACGGCGGCAAAATGCTACACGCGCCGGCAGGGTTTGTCCATGCGCGGGCAGCCTGAAAAGACTGCGGGCGGGTTCTACTATATAATTGCGGCGCCGATTCACGCAAACATCCTAGGTTTACGCATGAACAACACCACTTTTCTGATCATCATCGTGCTGCTGCTGACCGTTTTGGTGGCGGTGGTGGCCTACAACATCCACCAGGAAAACCAATACCGCAAAAAAATCCGCAGCCAGTTCGGCCATGCCGACCGCGACGCGCTGATGCAGAGCCAAACCACGTCGGTGCGCGACGGCCAGACTTTCGGCGAAAGCGGCGGCAGCGGTTTGGGCGCATCGCTCAACCGCACGCCCGCCGCGCCCAAGCAGCCTGAAAAGCCTGACGAGCCTATTGAAACTCCCGCATCACCCGCGCCGTCCGCCGCCCCCCAAGCCGACGGCGACCGCACCGAAACCGCTGCCCAAAAGCAGCCTGAAAAACCCGCGCCCGCTGCCGAAACCCCTGCCGCCGAAGCGCCCGCCGCCCGATCGCAAAGCGAATTTCCGTTTGAACTGGTGTCGCCCGAGCAGCCGCCCAAGCCGGCCAAAGTCGAGCGCAAAAGCGCCGCCAAAAGCGCCGCGCCCAAACATCAGGCGCTGGATTTGGAAGACTTGCGCCGCGCCAAGCTCAAATGGTTCGACAAACGTTTCGACTATATGACCTATGTGTCGCTGAACGAGCCCAGAGAGCTGCATTCGGTGCCGCGTCTGTCCGGCCGCCACCGCTTTCAGGTAATCGGCTGCACCATGGACGGCCGTTTTCAGGCTGCCGAGCCGATTCCCGGCATTCTCTACCAAGCGTTTGTTATCGGCCTGCAGGCGGTGAGCCGCATCGGTTTGGCCGAGCGGCGCGATTTGGACGACTTCCGCAGCCAGGTCGAGCGCTTTGCGGCAAAAAACGGCGGCAGCGCGCTGTTTGAAAACGCCACCGCCTTTCTCGAAACCGCCGGCCCGCTCGACGAATTGTGCGCCCGCGTCGATCAGGCCATCGCCATCCATCTGGTAAACCAGGCCGGCGTGTCGGGCAACGAATTGCGCGCCGCGCTTACCCGCCGCGGCTTCGAGCTGATGCCCGACGGTTCGTTTGTGCTGGCGGCCGATACCGGCGGCGCCAAATACACCGCGGTTACGCTGGACGGCAACCCGTTTACCGACGGCCTGCTCTCCAGCCAGCCCTACAAAGGCTTCAGCCTGCTGTTCGACATCACCCGTGTGCCGGCATCCGACGACAATTTCGACCAGTTTATGAATCTGGTGGTGGCGGTGTCCAAAGAATTACGGCTCGATCTGGTGGACGAAAAAATCCAGCCGATTTCCAGCCAGTGGCTGAAAAACGTGCGCCGCTACATCAAGGCGCGGCAGGAAGAAATGCTGGCGGTGGAAATCGTCCCCGGCGGTGCGCTGGCCAAGCGGCTGTTTTCCTAAAGCGGTTTCAAACCGCTGCGCCCTTGTTTTCAGGCTGCCTTTGCTATGCTGCAAAGGCAGCCTGAAAACTTTTTTGCGCCGAAAAATGCCGTTTTTCGCCCTAGCCTTGCCGTCTCTTGCAAAAAATCCCCGCCCCGCCCCTTGAAAAGCCGCCAAGTTCCCCTATTTTGCCTGCCGTCGGGATGCAGCCGCATCCGCCTGAATTTATTTTATCCATCTGTTAGGAGACGCAAACATGGCAAAAGTCATCGGTATCGACCTGGGTACCACCAATTCCTGCCTGGCCATTTCCGAAAACGGCCAAACCAAAGTAATCGAAAACGCCGAAGGCGCGCGCACCACGCCTTCCATCATCGCCTATCTTGACGGCGGCGAAATCCTGGTGGGCGCACCTGCCAAACGCCAGGCCGTTACCAACGCGAAAAACACCATTTACGCGGTCAAACGCCTAATCGGCCACAAATTCGAAGACAAAGAAGTGCAGCGCGACATCGAAACCATGCCCTTCGACATCGTGAAAGCCAACAACGGCGACGCATGGGTAAGGGCGCAAGGCAAAGAACTTTCCCCGCCGCAGGTTTCCGCCGAAGTGCTGCGTAAAATGAAGCAGGCTGCCGAAGCCTATTTGGGCGAGCCGGTTACCGAAGCGGTGATTACCGTTCCGGCCTACTTCAACGACAGCCAGCGCCAGGCCACCAAAGACGCCGGCCGCATCGCCGGTTTGGAAGTCAAACGCATCATCAACGAGCCGACCGCCGCAGCTTTGGCCTTCGGCATGGACAAAAACGCCAAAGGCGACCGCAAAATCGCGGTTTACGACTTGGGCGGCGGTACTTTCGATATTTCCATTATCGAAATCGCCGATGTGGACGGTGAAAAACAGTTTGAAGTATTGGCCACCAACGGTGACACCTTTCTGGGCGGCGAAGACTTCGACCAACGCCTGATCGACCACATCATCGCCGAGTTTAAAAAAGAACAGGGCATCGATCTGAAAAACGACGTGATGGCGCTGCAACGCCTGAAAGAAGCCGCCGAAAAAGCCAAAATCGAGCTTTCCAGCGGCCAGCAGACCGAAATCAACCTGCCCTACATCACCATGGATGCCGCAGGCCCCAAACACTTGGCGATGAAAATCACCCGCGCCAAATTTGAAAGCCTGGTGGAAGACCTGATCCAACGTTCCATCGAGCCCTGCCGCACCGCGCTCAAAGATGCCGGCCTGTCCGCCAGCGACATCGACGACGTGATTTTGGTCGGCGGCCAAACTCGCATGCCCAAAGTGCAGGAAGCCGTTAAAGACTTCTTCGGCAAAGAGCCGCGCAAAGACGTCAACCCCGACGAAGCCGTGGCCGTGGGCGCCGCGATTCAGGGCGAAGTATTGGGCGGTGGCCGCAGCGACGTACTGCTGCTCGACGTAACCCCGTTGTCGCTCGGTATCGAAACCATGGGCGGCGTGATGACCAAGCTGATTCAGAAAAACACCACCATCCCGACCAAAGCGTCGCAGGTGTTCTCCACAGCCGAAGACAACCAGAGCGCGGTAACCATCCATGTATTGCAGGGCGAACGCGAACGCGCTTCGGCCAACAAATCACTGGGTCAGTTTAACCTCGGCGACATCGCCCCCGCCCCGCGCGGTATGCCGCAGATTGAAGTAACCTTCGATATCGACGCCAACGGCATCCTGCACGTGTCTGCCAAAGACAAAGGCACAGGCAAAGCCGCCAACATCACCATCCAAGGCTCTTCCGGCTTGAGCGAGGAAGAAATCGAACGCATGGTGAAAGACGCCGAAGCCAACGCCGAAGAAGACAAAAAACTGCACGAGCTGGTGCAAAGCCGCAACCAGGCCGAAGCCCTGATCCATTCGGTGAAAAAATCGCTGGCCGACTACGGCGACAAACTCGACGCTGCCGAGAAAGAAAAAATCGAAGCCGCGTTGAAAGAAGCCGAAGAAGCCGTGAAAGGCGACGACAAAGCCGCCATCGACGCCAAAGCCGAAGCCCTCGGCGCCGCCAGCCAGAAGCTCGGCGAAATGGTGTACGCACAGGCGCAGGCCGAAGCCCAAGCCGGCGAAGGCGCGGCGCAGTCGGAATCTTCCGCCAAGAAAGACGACGACGTAGTCGATGCCGATTTTGAAGAAGTGAAAGACGACCAGAAATAAGCAGTCGTTTTATGAAAACCAACGCCGCAATCCGCGCAGGATTGCGGCGTTTTTTTATCCGGCAGGCAAACACAAAGGCAGCCTGAAAGCCGCAGTTTTCAACGAAGTCAAAACAGAAAAGCCGCCCGAAAGCAGGAAAAAGCAGCCTGAAACCTTTACCAAGTCTGCCCCTTTCACACGACGCCATTAGCTTACGCCAGTCCGCTACAGACAGGCAGCCTGAAAAAACCGCGCGGTCTTTCAGGCTGCCTGAAAAAACGGCCGCCGCAGAAAAGTGTTGCGGCGGCCGTTTGGCTAAAAGCGAGTTTAACGCGGGGCGTGCTGGCGGAAGTATTCCCACTCTTCAACAACCGTGCCGTCGGGCAGGTGGCACAGGGCGTATTCGCCGCCTTCGGCGTCTTTTTTGGTTTCGAGCTTGCCGCCTTGTTTGATGCAGAACTCGGAAGCGGGGTTGGACATGCCGACCATCGGCGAATCCGGGTGTTTTTCAGGCTGCCCGTTGCCGGCGCAGGCGGCCAGCAGCAGGGCGGCGGACAGGGGGATCAGTTTGCTCATGGCGTTTTCCTTTCGGATGGTGGGTGCGGCCGGCGGCCGCAGGTTGGGAAAGCGGGGGCCTTAGCGGCGGTAGTCGGGGCGGCTCGGGCGCTGGCGGAAGTATTCCCACTCTTCAACAACCGTGCCGTCGGGCAGGCGGCAGGTGCTGCGGCCGCCTGGTTGTTCGATGCGGCCGCCGTTTTGGGCGCAGAAGCGCTCGACCATATCGCGGCCGAAAGCGCTTTGCGCCGGCACATGGCGGCTGTTGTCTTTGGCCGGCTGGACAACAGTAACCGGCCGGTGGCGGTGGATGTGCTGCGGTTCGGGATCGTGATGGCGGGGGGCGTGCGGCGGCGGTTCGACCGCGCAGGCGACCAGCAGCACGGCGGCGCATAACAAGACAGGGCGTTTCATGGTTTTTCCTTTCGTTCCGATGATGCGGTTGAGGCAGCCTGAAAGCTTTTCAGGCTGCTTGGTGGCTCTACAGGCCGTTGGCGCCAACGCCCAGGGCGATGTCGCGCACCGCCATTACATACAGGCGGCTGTTGTTGTAGTGCCAGACGGTGTAGAAATTGTTGAGACCGATAAAGTAGCGGTATTCGCCGGGCGCGGTTTCCAAGCGGAACAGCACCGCTTTTTCATCGTCGGCCACCGCTTCCTGCGGCATCACGCCCATGCGCTTGAGATCGGCCACGGTGTGGTCCATCTCGGTTTTGCGCTCCATCAGTGCCGAAAGTTCGGGCGTGGGCGTCAGCGTAACCGGCACCGCCATGCGGCCGCCGCTCTGCCAGCCGTTTTGCTTCATATAGTTGGCAACCGATGCCGCGGCGTCGGCCACGCTGTTCCAGATGTCGCGGCGGCCGTCACCGTCGCCGTCCGCCGCCCATTTGCGGTAGCTGGAGGGCATAAACTGCGGCATGCCCATCGCGCCGGCGAAACTGCCGCTAAAGCTCTGCGGATCGCGCCCTTCTTCGGCGGCCAGCTGCAGGAATTCCGCCAGCTCGCCGCGGAAATAAGCGGCGCGGCGCGGATAGCCGAACGCAAGCGTGGGCAGCGAATCGGCCAGACGGATGTTGCCCATATTGCTGCCGTAATTGGTTTCGATGCCGAGAATGGCGACAATCAGCCCGGCCGGCACGCCGTATTGCGCGGCGGCGTGGTCGATGGCGGCGCGGTTGGCCTGATAGAAGCGGCGGCCGGCGGTGATGCGCGCGGCCGGCGCGTTATTGTTGCGGAACACATACCACGGCCGCGAAGTGCCGGGCTTGTCCATCAGCCGGATAATGTCGCCGCGGTAGCCTGCGCTATCGAAAAAGGCTTTCAAGCTGCCTTCGTCCAACCCGCGCCCCTGATTGCGCCGCTCGGCAACAAACGCCTGCACATCAGGATGGGCGGAGTAGCCGGTTTGCGCCACATCGGGCGCGGGCAGGTTTACCTTGGGAATCAGCAAAGGCGCCAGCGGGTCGGTATCGGCGGCATTGGGGGTGGACGTGATCGGCTGCTCACTGCTGCCGCAGGCGGCCAAGAGCAGCGCCAGTGCGGCGGGAACGGCAGGGCGGAGTATAGGTTTCATGGCGGTTGGTTGTTTGGATTGCACAGGCAGCCGATTATATACGCAAATAAAGAGGCAGCCTGAAAGCATAAAATGTCGCATTGCCGCCCTTTTCAGGCTGCTTGCCGCTATGGCGGCGCTTGGGGCGCGCGGTGTGCCGTGTATAATGCCGCACGCCGCTGCGGCGCCTGTATGCCGCCGCTTGTGATTGTTTTTCCGCCGCAAGAGGAATCCGTATGAAACTGCCTGCGATTGCCCCCGAATATGCCGCCCGCCTTAAAGATTTCGAACAAATCCTGCTGCAAAACCAAACGCGCATCGAAGCGTGGTTCCGCCAGAAATGGAAGCAGCACCGGCCGCCGTTTTACGGCTCGGTGGACATCCGCAACGCCGGCTACAAAATGGCTTCTATCGATATGAACCTGTTTCCCGGCGGCTTTAATAATCTCAATCCCAACTTTATCCCGCTGGCGAGCATCGCCGCGCAGGATGCCGTCGATCGCGCCTGCGACAACGCCCGTTCGGTGCTGCTGGTGCCGGAAAACCACACCCGCAACACCTTCTATCTGCAAAACGTTTACGCGCTGGCCGGCATTTTGCGCAATGCCGGCTTTGAAGTGCGCATCGGCAGCCTGAATCCCGAAATCACCGAAGCGGTGGAGCTGGAAACCGCACTGGGTAACCGGCTGACCATCGAGCCGCTGTTGCGCACCCGCGGCCGCGTGCATCTGGCCGACGGCTTTTCGCCCTGCTTTGTATTGTTGAACAACGATCTTTCCGCCGGCGTGCCGGAAATCCTGCAGGATATCAGCCAAACCGTGCTGCCGCCCCTGCACGGCGGCTGGACGACGCGGCGCAAAACCGAGCATTTTGCCGCCTACAACCGCATCGCCGCCGAGTTTGCCGAGCTGCTGGGCATCGACGAGTGGCAGATCAACCCTTATTTCGAAAAAATCGGCGGACTGAACTTCCAAGAGCGCGAAGGCGAAGACGCGCTGGCCGCAGCCGTGGAGCGCGTGCTGGCGAAAATCCAGGCGAAATACGACGAAAAAGGCATTAGCGACCAGCCCTTTGTGATCGTTAAAGCCGACGCCGGCACCTACGGCATGGGCGTGATGAGCGTGAAATCCGCCGACGAAGTGCGCGGCCTGAACCGCAAAAACCGCAACAAAATGGCCAAAGTCAAAGAAGGGCTGGAGGTGAGCGAAGTCATTGTCCAAGAAGGCATCTACACCTACGAAACCCTAAACGGCGCGGTGTGCGAGCCGGTGGTGTATATGATGGACCGCTTCGTTATCGGCGGCTTTTTTCGCGTGCACGAAGGGCGCGGCGCCGACGAAAACCTGAACGCCGGCGGCATGGTGTTCGTGCCGCTCAACCACAGCATTCCCACCACCGGCTGCGCCGACGAGAACGAAGCGCAGGATAGCGACGAGAGCGGCGACTGCAAGCGCGTGTTCGCCCAATGGGACGAGCTGGGCATCCCGCGCCCCAACCCGCAAGACCCCGACAGTACCGGCAACCGCCTGTATGTTTACGGCGTAATGGCGCGGCTCTCGCTGCTGGCCGCCGCGCTGGAGCTGGAGCGCACCGCCGCCCAAGCAGCCTGAAAACCGTTTTCCCGACCATCCGCCTTTTTCAGGCTGCTTGGGCGATAAGCGCACAGCCCAATCAGGCAGCCTGAAAACCCAAAACCATCCCCCTACGAAAGAGCGCCATGCTGAACGCCGCCGATTTTCCCGCCACCCTGCCCGTTTGCGCCGACGCCGTCGAGCGCACCCCGCAGCACGATCTGCCCTATCTGCAAATCCTGCCGCCGTTCGAGCTGCTCGCCAGCCCGCTTTACGCGCAAATCGACGCGCTGGCCAGGCTCTACACCGCCGGCCGCAGCGTGTGTGCCGCCGTAGTCGGCAACGGCGCCGCCTTTGAAGCGGGCGAAGACGCCGAGATTGTAGATGTGGTGTACGACCCCGCCGGCCGCACCGCGCCGCAGGATTTGCTCGCTGCTGCCGAAGCGCTGGGCGGCCAGGCGCCGCAGCCGCTTTCAGGCAGCCTGATCCGCCCGCTGCCCGCCCGGCCGCAGCTGCGGCTGGCACGGATGCTGCTGTGGCGGCCGCACCTGCCCGACGGCGTGCTGCGCGCCCGCTGCGTGCCGATACTCGCCGCCGAGGGCGTGGCCGCCGTTACCCTGCTGCCCGCCCGCTACTGGGCGCATACGCCCTACTACCGGCAGTGGGTGGCCGCCGGACAGGGTTTAGATGCCGCTGCCGCCTTTGCCGGCCTGCTGGCGCAGGAGCCGGTGTTTTGGAAAGGCTTTGCCGACGCCGTGCGCCCCAGCGCCGCCGAACTGCCGACGCTGGGCAGCGTGCCCGGCACCGCCTTTCAGGCTGCCGACGATGCCCGCGGCAAACAGTTCGTGCGCAACTGCCGCTGGCAGGCCGGCCGCAGCTACGGCCGCAGCAGCGAGCAGGGCGCCGGCGACGACGCGGTAATGGTGGCGGCGAAAAAACTGGTGTCCGGCCAGCATGCCGGCAATGACGGCGCCGTGCGTTACGCCAAACTGCGGCTGGCCGACTTCGGCGGCGCCTTTGCCGAGCTGGCCGACGACGCGCTCAACCGCCTGCTTAACAGCCGCACGCCCGACAAAATCCATCAGGCGGTGCAAAGCGGCCGCCTGAACGCCCAGCAGGCGCCGGCGCTGGTTGCCGCGCTGCTGCGGCTGTACAACAGCGGCCAGGCCAACGCCGCCGTTTATCTCGCCTATCTCTACGGCAAAGGGCTGTATGTGTCGCAGAGCCTGCGCGAAGCCGCCGCCTGGGCGCGCCGCGCCGCTGCCGCCGGCGACTGGCGCGGCCTGCGCCTGCACGCCGAAATGGTGCTCGCCGCCCCCGAAGCCGCGCCAGAATTGCTGTCCGCCGATGCCGAAGAGCAGGCCGCCGCCGTGGCATGGCCGCAGGGCAAGGCACCCGACGAGCGCAAAATCGCCACCGCCGTCAGCCAGTTTCTCGTCCAAGACCCCGCCGTCAGACAAATGGCACGCGCCAAACTGCTGCAGGCCGCCCAAGCCGGCCACCCGCACGCCGAAGCGCGCATCGCCGAGCTGGTGGCGCAGGGTGCGCTGACCGCCGCCCCGCCCGCACCGCAATACAGCGACATCGCCGTCTGGCTCAACAACCGCCTGCAGCCGCGCAGCAGCCGCCCGCACACCCCCAGCGAAGAAGACGATATCGTCGTTTTCCCCGAAAACATGCCCGAGCTGATGCAGGACGACGAAGACCCCTACCGCCAAAAATTCATCCGCCTGGGCATCGCCGCCGCCTTCGGCCTGTTTTTGGCGGTGGTAATGGTGGTGGTGATGCGGCTGATTGCCTGAGCCGCGCAAAAAAAAAGCAGCCTGCGTAGCAAAGCGGAGTTGCGAAGCTAAAACCGTTTGAACAGGAAAACCGGCCATGTCCGATAAAACAAAACGCATACTTATCGGTTTGGTACTGCTGGTGTTGGTGTCGCTGTTTGTCTTTGATCTGCAGCTGCGCCGGCAGCGCAAGCAGGATTTCAGGGACAGCGTGATCAGCAAAACCATCGGCGGCGAAACCGGTTTGGCTCTCAAGGCCGCCGATCCCGCTGCCTATGGCCGGCTGGAAGAAAAACTGCACGCCGCAATCGATCGCCATCTGCAGGCCGGCGGAGCAACCGATGCCTACGGCCAAGCGGCCGTTGCCCAAGAAATCGGCCCTGAAATCGATATTGTTGCCGGCAGATATATGGTTAAAGGCAGCGACGAAGCCATATTGTCCTTATTCTCTGCTACCGCCGACCTGCTGGATCAGGCCAACCGCCAGCCCACCCGCAACTGCATCGACCTTCTCGAAACCCCCTACAGTATTGTCCGTAAAAAATCGGAATCGCTGGATTTGGGCGCCATGGATCGCGCCGTTGCCCAAGCCATCCGCAGCTACCGTGCCGAGCGCAGCATTCCGACAGCAAGCGAAGTGGCCGCCGCAGGGGAATCCTTAGGCGATTATCTGTTGCAGCAATATGGCGAAGAAGCTCAGGAAGTCATGAATGCCGAACCGGCACAGCTGGATCCGGCACAGCAGCGCCAGTATTGCGAAATGACCGTCGGCGCCATGCGTCATTTGGTCAGCCGCCGCGAAGCCGCCCTGCTGCGCCGGATGCTGGCCGATGCAGACGCAGAAGAGGGCGGGGAAGAATAGGGGCGCAGCGCCCGTGTTTCGTTTTTCGTTGCAAAAAGCAGCCTGAAAACCGTTTGGAACGGCTTTCAGGCTGCTTTGGTTTTTCAGGCTGCTTTTTTTGCGGGGCAGCCTGCTTTGTAGGGGGCGCACCGATACGGTGCCGGTTGGGGATTTGCTGCGCGCGGGGCATATTCTAGGGCTGATTGCCGGCGCTGTTTCTTTGAGCCAAAAGCAGCCTGAAAACGGGAAAACCGTTTTCAGGCTGCTTTGTTGTGGCAAACGGCGGTTTCAGGCTGCCTATTCTGCCCAGCGTTTGAAAATCAGCGAGGTGTTGACGCCGCCGAAGGCGAAGTTGTTGTTCATTACGTATTCGGTATTGATGGCGCGGGGGCTGCCGGCGATGTAGTCGGCGTCGCCGCAGCGCGGGTCGGGGTTGTCGAGGTTGAGGGTGGGGAAGAACCGGCCGTCGCGCATCATTTCGATGGCGAACCACGATTCGAGCGCGCCGCAGGCGCCGAGGGTGTGGCCGAGATAGCTTTTTTGCGAGCTGATGGGGATGCGGCCGAAAACGGCGGCGGTGGCGCGGGTTTCGGCGATGTCGCCGTGTTCGGTGGCGGTGCCGTGGCCGCTGACGTAGCCGATGGCATCGGGCGGCAGATTCGCGTCTTCCAGCGCCAGCTCGATGCAGCGGCGCATGGTGGCTTCTTCGGGGCGGGTGATGTGGCTGCCGTCGCAGTTGGCGCCGTAGCCGACGATTTCGGCGATGATGTCGGCGCCGCGCGCGCGGGCGTGTTCCAGCTCTTCGAGCACCATCATGCAGCCGCCTTCGCCCAGCACCAGGCCGTCGCGCGCGGCATCGTAGGGGCGCGGGGTGAGCGCTGCTTCGCCGTTGCGGCGGCTGGCGGCGTACAGGGTGTCGAACACGAATACTTCCGACGGACACAGCTGGTCGGCGCCGCCGGCGAGCATCATCGGGATTTTGCCGAATTTAATGGCTTCGTAGGCATAGCCGATGCCCTGGCTGCCGGAAGTGCAGGCGCTGGAAGTGGGAATCAGGCGGCCGGTCAGGCCGAAGAAAATCGCCACGTTGGCGGCGGTGGTGTGCGGCATCATGCGTACATAGGTGTTGGCGCTGAAGTTGTTGGGCTGGTGGGCGAGCATCAGGCCGATGTCGAGCACGTCGGCGGTGCTACCGGACGACGAGCCGGCGGCCACGCCCATGCGGCCGTCGCGGATGGCCGGGTCGCCGAGCAGGCCGGCTTGGGCGAGCGCCTGTTCGGCGGCGTCGGTGCAGTATTGCGCCAGCGGCCCCATGCTGCGCAGCTGCTTGCGCGTCCAATGCGCTGGCGGTGCGTAATCGGCAATCGGCGCGCCGAGTTTGGTTTCCAGCTCGGGATAGCTCTCCCAAGCGGCGATGTAGCGCACGGCGTTTTCTCCGGCGGCAAAGCGCGCGCGGATGTCGTCCCAAGTGCGGCCGAAAGCGCTCACCGCGCCGACGCCGGTAATCACCACCCGTTTGCTTTTCATCAGCACAGCCCCCCGTTTACCGCAATCACCTGGCGGGTGATGTAGCCGGCTTTTTCGTCCATCAGAAAACGCACCGCGTGTGCCACTTCTTCAGGCTGCCCCATGCGCGCGGCGGGAACGGCCTTCAGGATTTCGTCCACCGGCACGCGCTCATCGACGATTTCGGTGTCGATCAGGCCTGGAGCGACGCAGTTTACGGTGATTTTGCGCTTGGCCAGCTCCACCGCCAGCGCTTTGGCGGCGCCGATCAGCCCGGCTTTGGACGCGCTGTAATTGACCTGGCCGCGGTTGCCGGTGATGCCGGACACCGACGCCATGCACACGATGCGCCCGGGCGCGCGGCGGCGGATCATCGGCATCACCAGCGGGTGCAGCACATTGTAAAAACCGTCGAGATTGGTGCGCAGCACGCGGTCCCAGTCGTCGTCTTCCAGCGCGGGAAAGGCGTTGTCGCGCGTCAGCCCCGCGTTCAGCACCACGCCGTAGTAGGCACCGTGTGCTTCAATATCGGCTTCCAGCGCCGCGCGGCACTCGGCGCGGTCGGATACGTCAAACTGCAGCACCCGCGCCTGCCGTCCCAGCGCACGGATTTGTTCGGCAACTGCTTCGGCTTCGTCGCGCCTGCTGCGGCAGTGGACGACAATGTCAAAACCGTCGGCCGCCAAACCCAGGGCAACGGCCTTGCCGATGCCGCGGTTGGAGCCGGTAATCAGAATGGTGGGGGTGCTCATGGTGCGGGGTTTCCTTTGCAAATTCGGACGGAAAAAGGGTTTCAGGCTGCCTGCCCGGCGATGCCGTTTTGCCCTTTCAGGCTGCCTGAAAACATAAGGGCAGCCTGAAAGCGCTATTTTAGCCGGGCGGACGCAGGGCGGCAGCGGTGCGGGTGGGTTTCAGGCAGCCTGAAAGTTTGGTGCCTGAGTGTTTGGCGGGCTGCCGCATGGTTTTTTCAGGCTGCTTTTTATCTAGGGCAAAGCAGCCTGAAAGTCAGCCCGCCAATATCGCTTCCAGCGCTTCCTGGCTTTTGGGCATAAACACATTGAGCGCGCCGGCAAGCAGCAGGGTGCCGGCGGGCAGTTCGGCTTCGCGGCCGGCGGGTGGGGTGCGCACGGCAAGCGTGCAGTCGAACACGCCCATATTGTTGGCGTTGTCGAGCCAGGAGAGTACGGATTTCACGTCCATCACGGTGCCGACGGGAATGGCCGGCACGCCGAATTCGAGCTTGCGGGTGCCGAGCAGAAAACCCAGCTGCACGGGGCGGCCGGCATCGAGTGCCTGCACGCCCGCCCAGGCGCCGACGCCCTGCGCCATGATTTCCATGCCCTGCCAGCCGGGCAGCGCGTCGGGGCTGTTTGGCGGCAGCAGGATGCAGTCGGGGCGGACGGTGCAGACGGCGTGCAGGCTGGTGTCGTCGTAGGACAGCACTTCGTCCAAGAGCACCATGCGGCCGCTGTGCGGCAGCAGGTGGTCGGTGGGTTTGATCGGGCAGGGCTGCATTTAGGGTTCTCCGATAATAAGCACGCTGTTGTTGCCGCCGAAAGCGAAGGACGAACTGGCGCCGATGCGGCGGCCTTCGGGCCAGCGGCAGCCTGAAACGGTAAGCGCGATCGGCGGCAGCTCGGCATCGCGTTCGCCGTCCCACAGCTGCGGCGGCAGCAGGCCGGCGGGGTTGTCGGCGCGGCTGACGGCGCCCCACACAAAGGCCGCTTCGAGCGCGCCGGCGGCGCCGAGCGTGTGGCCGGTGAGCGGTTTGGTGGACGTGGCAGCGGTGGCGCAGCCGAACACTTCGGCCACGGCGCGGCTTTCCATGCCGTCGTTGAGTTTGGTGCCGGTGCCGTGCAGGTTGATCCAGCCGATTTGTGCGGGCGCAAGGGCGGCGTGTTTTAAGGCAGCCTGAAAAGCCTGCGTGGCGCCGAGTCCGTCGGGGCGGGGGGACGACATATGGTGGGCGTCGCTGCTGGCGCCGTAGCCCAAGAGCGGCAGGCTCTCGCCGTCGTTATCGCGCGTCATCACAAAGGCGGCGGCCGCTTCGCCGATATTGATGCCGTCGCGGCGCTCGGAAAACGGATTGGCGATGCCTGCGGACAAGACTTCCAGCGCCGCAAAGCCGTTAATCGTCAGCGGCGACAGGGTATCGACGCCGCCGCACACCACCGCGTCGCACAGATTCGCGCGCAGCAGCCGCGCCGCGCTGATCAGCGCCCGCGCGCCGGAAGTGCAGGCGGTGGAAACGCCGTAGCACAGTCCGTTCAGGCCATAAGCAGCGGCCACGAAATCGGCGGGCGAAGACAACAGCTGCTGCTGCTGGCCGAAGGGCAGGCCGTCCCACGCGCCGCCGTCGGCAACGTGGCGGAACAGCGGAATGTTTTCGTCGGCGCCGCCCACCGAAGTGCCGATGACCACCGCCACCCGTTCGGCGCCGTAGCGGCTGCGGGCAGCCTGAATCTGCGGCTCGATTTGTTCGAGCGCGTCCCACAACAGCCGGTTGTTGCGGCTGATATGCTCGGCGCCGAGGTTTTCAGGCAGCCTTCTGAGTTCGCGGTTTACCGCGCCGAAAGCACGGTTTTTGCCGATTACCCATTCGCTGCTGAAAGTGAGCGGACTCGCCGGCGGCGGCGCAAACAGGCCGCGCAGGTGTTCGTCCAAACCGCTGCCGAGCGCCGAAACCAGCGCCGGGCGGCCGAGCCAGACGGCGTCATTCATCGCCGTTCTCCGGCGGCAGCGGCGTAACCCGCCATTTGACGCCGCCTGCGTTGATATTGATGTCCCGCTCGTCGCTGCTGTAGTCTTTGAGCATCGGGAACATCTCGGTAAACAGCGCCTGCGCCGCGTGGTTGGGCGGCACAAAGCCGTCACGCCGCCAGCCGCGCTCGGTGGCCGAAAGCCGCGCCAGCGGGGCGCCGAAAGCGTCGGTCTGAATCCAGCGCGTCCGGCCGCCGGCTTCGCCCTGCACCACCAAAAGCGACACCTGTTCGGTGCCGCCCGCTCCGTCGAGCCGCTCGATTTTGAAACGGCGGCTCTCGCCCACATCCAGCTGCGGGCGCGCCTGCGGGTTGAAAGAAGTGCCGCAGGCGGCCAACAGCAGCGCGGCGGCAGTAATCAGGGCGGAAAGTTTGGCATTCATGTTTTCAGGCTGCCTTTAAGGTAAAAAAACGGGCGCAGTTTGGCAGTTTGGGTGGGGAAATTCAAGCTGCTGCGGCGCGGGAAAAGGCAGCCTGAAACAGCGTTTCAGGCTGCTTGGGTTTTCAGGTTGCCCTGTGCCGGCAGGGCAGCCTGAACAGCACTTAAAGCCGGTTTAACGGCATTCCTGCGGGCCGACGGTGGCGGCGAGCGCTTCGAGGCGGCGTTTGGATTTTTCAACGAAGGGGTTGGCGGTGTCCCAGGCGTAGCCGGCAAGGATCGAGCTGATCATGCGGCCGATTTCGGGGTTGCGCTCGGGGGCGTAGATGGCGTCTTGGAAGCTGCCGTCGTACCAGCCTTCAACATAGGTGCGGAAGGCATCGACGCCCACCATCAAAGGTTCGACAAAGCCGCTTTGCCAATCGACGGTTTCGCCTTTGAGCGCGCGGCCGAGCAGGTCGGCGGCGAGTTTGGCCGAGTGCATGGCGATGGTTACGCCGGAGGAGAAGACCGGATCGAGAAACTCGGCGGCGTTACCCAACAGCGCGAAGTGTTTGCCGTAGAGCGCTTTGACATTGGCCGAGTAGCCGCTGATTTTGCGGAAAGGGAAGTCGTTGTGCCATTGGGCGTTGGCCAGCACGCGCTTGAGCATGGGGACTTCGTCGGCGTAGCGGCGCAGGATGGCTTCGGAATCGCCCAGTCCGGCAAAGCGCTCGGGCAGGCCGACCACGCCGATGGAGCAGCGGTTGTCGCCGAAGGGAATCAGCCACAGCCACACGTCGCGGTGTTCGGGGTGGGTGGAAATCAGGATTTTGTTGCGGTCGAACTCGGGGTCGCTGATGTTGTCGTCGATATGGGTGAAATGGGCTTCGCGCACGGGCAGATGGGACGGGGTGTCCAAGTCCAACAGGCGCGGCAGCACGCGGCCGTAGCCGCTGGCATCGAGCACGAATTTGGCTTCCAGCACGTATTCGGCACCGTTTTCAGGCTGCACGGTGAGGCGGGCGCCGCTGTCGGTGTCGGCGAAGGCGGTAACGGCGTGGCCGAAGCGCACGTCCGCGCCCTGCTTGGCGGCTTCGTCGATCAGGATTTTGTCGAAAATCTCGCGGCGCACTTGGAAAGTGGTGCCGGGGCCGGCGGTGAATTTGTCGGTGAAGTCGAAATAGGTGTAGCGGCTGCCCCAGGTAAAGGCGGCGCCGTTTTTAAACTGGAAGCGCTTTTCGGCTTCGACGGCGGGCAGAAATCCGGCTTCTTCGATAAATTCCATACAGTGCGGCAGCAGGCTCTCGCCGATCACAAAGCGCGGGAAATGCTGCTTTTCGAGCACGCACACGGAAAAGCCGTGTTTGAGCAGCAGGGCGGCGGCGACTGCGCCGGAGGGGCCGGCGCCGATGATGGCGATATCGCAGGATTGGGACATGTTTGGTCTCCTTAGGGGTGGGGGTGTGGGTTTCAGATAGCCTTTCAGACGGCCTGGAAGGCTACCTGAAAATGGAGGGATAAGGTTTGCGCGGCATCAATATATAAAACCGTATGGGTTTAAGTTTCAGACGGCCTTTTTATATTAGGCGGGCAGGTTTCGTCATTCATAATTCACATTAGGGGAGGCTACCTGAAAAGTTCTAGCCAGCCTCCGGGGTTCAGGCGAAATATTTGAGGGATGGCCTATTTGTCCAAAACTTTGGTATTGACCAACAAGCGCACCGCTGTACCTTCATAACGCTGGTTCAACCATGCCTGTAACCGTTCGCGGTCTTTGGCGGGCAGAGGTTGGTCGAATTCGAGGGAGACAACAATATTGTTACTTGCGTCCGCTTCTTCGCTTTGAACTCTCTCAGGCTGCTCCTGCGTAGCGGGTGCAGTTTGTGCTTTTTCCCAAACCAAACCGCGCCCAACAACGATTTTTTCGGCTTCCGGATATTGGGCTTTGATTTCCCTCAGTACTGCTACGTCTTCGGGACTGGTGGTTTTGCCCGCCAGCACGGTATCGATGTAGGCCTGCTGCTCTTCCAGCTTGTTCTGTAACTGCACCGAGTTGTTATGGCTTGCCAGCAGTTCTTCAATTTTGGTGTCACTGCCCCCCGCATAGACTACTTTCACTTGCGGTTCTTTTATACCTGCCGCTTTCAGATTTGTGACCAGCAGAGTGGTAATTTTCTCGGCATTCCCTGTTCCGTTGACAATCAGCCCGACTGCACGTTCTTTGTAGTTCACCATTTTACGCAGCACGAAAAAACCTTCCTGCTGTTGTGCAGCGGCGATGGCATTGTTGGCTTTGGTATTAAACAGCTCCTGACGCACTAGTCCCGATGCCATATATCCGCTCGGAATCATCACTGCCAACACTACGGCTGTGATAATAATACGGTGCAGTCTGCGTTTGGTCTCACTTACCAGCCCCCTGCGCGGCAGCTTAAGTAGTTTGGAAAACAGTAGGGTGGAAAAAGCGATGAACACGCAGTTGATGGCAAACAGATAAAAAGCACCGAAAAAATAGTGCCAGTTACCGTGTGCTAGTCCATAGCCCGCCGTGCACAGAGGAGGCATCAGTGCAGTGGCAATTGCCACACCCGGGATGGCATTGCCTCCTTCTTTGCGCGTTAATGCCACAATGCCTGCACTACCGCCGAAGAAGGCAATTAACACGTCCCATAGGGTTGGCTGGGTACGCGCCAAAAGCTCGCTTTGCGCCTCTTTCAGCGGGGTTAGCAGGAAATACAGTGTAGCGGTAACCAAACTGATGGCGATGAACACAATAATATTGCGTGCTGCTTGGCGGATCAGTGCAGTATCGCCTACCGCGGCACCGTAACCCACACCGACGATCGGCCCCATCAACGGAGAAATCAACATCGCCCCAATCACTACCGCCGTGCTGTTTACATTCAAACCGATACTCGCCACGGCAATGGCAAACATCAATACCCACATGTTAGTTCCAGATACCCGCGTATTGGCACGGATGGCGGCATCGATTTTGTCAGGATGAGCTTGGTCATGTGCAAGGTTGAATACATCTTGCAGTTTGGTCATTGTGTGATTGTCTTGTACTTCCTGATTTTTACTATTTTCCTGTTCTTGCATTTTCTTATCCTCAAATTTTAACGATTGTTTTGAATGCCACCCCACAATTGTGATCAAGGATAGGCGGCACACTTTTTATAAGAAGCTATATTTTAGTTTTGCAGAAGTCCAACCTTAGCTTTGCCAAGATGTCGATTTATTAGTTGAAGCTCACGCTTTCAGGTAGCCTTTTTCAGACGGCCTTCCGCCCCGCACCTTCCTTCTTCAGCAGCCAGGCCGAGAGCAATACGTTCAGCCCCACGCCGAGCGATACGGTGATGCCGAAGGCGGCGACGGCGGGGGTGGTGCTGATGGCGAGCAGCAGGAAGGAGATGGCGGTGGTGAGGGCGGCGAGGAGGATGCCGCCGAGTTTGGCGGCGGGGGTTTCGCGGGCGGTGAGGGCGTAGACGGCGTAGTCCGCGCCCACGGCGGCCACCAAGAGCAGGCCGAACATGGCGAACAGGCTGACGGGCAGGCCGAGCCAGCCGAGCAGGCCGACGGTGGCGGCGGCGGAAATCAGCGGCACGGCGAGGATGAGGCTGCCGCGCCGTGCGCCGAACACGCGCCACAGCACCAGCCACGCCAGCGCGAAGGAAGCGAGCTTGAGCCAGGCGGCCTGGTTGCGGGTGTGGCGGAACAGGCCGTTCAGGTGCTGGCGCTTGTCGATCAGGCGGGCGCAGGCGCCGCCGTTTCGGTTGCACGGCAGTTTTGCCAGCGCGGCGGCAAGATCGCCGCTGCCGGCGGCGCCCTGAATGCGCACGATATTGGCGTGCCGCGCGCCGATTTTGCCCAGATACAGGCTGCGCCACGCTTCGGCGATTTCAGGCTGCAAACCCTGCTCCAGCGACACCGGCGGCGCTTTAGCGGCATCGCGCAGGGCAGCCTGAACGGTGGCGGCGGGCACGCCCAGCTGCTCGAATGCGGCGAAGTTTTCAGGCTGCTCGGCGATGTCGCGCAAACGGCGCTGCAGGCGGCGCTGTTCGTCCTGCGGCAGCAGCCATTGGTTGAGCGACTGCACGCCTTTCAGGCTGCCTTGCGCCAACAGCGGCGCTAGGGCGGTTTCCACTTCGGCGTTGCGCCGCAGAAGCTCGTCGGTATTGCCGGCGGCCACCAGCACGAAGCGGCCGCTGCTGTCGCTGCCGCTGATGTCGGCCACGGCTTTGGTGTCGGCCAAGAGCGCCGGATCGAGCGCCACCCAGTCGCGGATATCGTCCTGCCAGTTGCTTTTCAGGCTGCCTGCGGCAGCAAACAGCAGCAGCGGCCACAGCAGCAGATGCACTTTGCAAGCAGCCGCGCGCCGCATCGCGCCGGCAAACCAGGTTTCGCGCGCGGCATAGCCTTTAAACAGCGGCGGCAGCAGCAAAACCGTTGCTGCAAAAGCGCCGCAGAGCGCGGTCACCGAAAACACCGCCGTTTGGCGCAGCACCGGCAGCGGCGTGAACGCCAGCAGCAGATAGCCGGTAACGGTAATCGCCAAACTGGCGCAAAACGCCGGCAGCACACGGCGCATCGCCGGCACGCCCTGCCAGCCGCGCTCGAATACCGAAGGCGCCAGCCAGTGCAGCGGAAAATCGACCATCATGCCGACCAGGCTGGTGCCGATCACCACCGCCAGAATATGGATGTGGCCGAACAGGCCGATCACCGCCGCCAGCCCCAGCAGCATGCCGGCAATCAGCGGCACAAACAGCGCCAGCACGCGCAGGCTGCGGAACACCGCCAGCAGCAGGGCAAAGGTCAGCCCCAGCCCCAGCGCCGACATCAGCGTGCTTTCGCGCTCGGATTTGTGTTTGGCATCGGCGGCAAACAGCGCGCCGCCGGCGGCAAGGACGCGGTATCCCTTGCGCGCCGCCGTATCGCGGGTGGCATCCAGCAGCGGCAGCAGTTTTTCCTGAGCGCCGATGCCGGTTTCAGGCAGCCTGGCCCGCAGCAGCACCCAAGTAATGTTTTCATGCTCGGCAAACAGCATGCCGCTGCCGCTGTGCCATTGTAGGCGGCCGGCGGGCTGCTTTTGCTGCACAAAGCGGCCGAAGCCCGGCCAGTCCTGCTCCAGCGGCAGCAGGTTTTGCGCGAACGGGTCGGCGGCATCTTCGGCGCGGCTTTGGAAATAGGCCGCCGGATCGCTGTCCAGCAACCGGCGGTTGGGCGCATCGAGCGCATTGACGCCCAGCGCGCGGATTTGCGCGCGCAGCGCGTCCAAATCGGGGTTGATGCGGCTGTCCACCGCGGCAAACAGGCCGCTCTGGCGCCATTGCCGCGCGGTGTTTTCGGCAGCGGCAATGGCTTGCTCGGCATCGGATGCACCCACCAAGAGCAGAATCTGGCCGTTGAGCGCCCGTTCGTTGGCTTGATCGGCGGCGCGCCACAGCTCATCGATGCCGGCATCGGCCGGCAGCAGCGCGGCAAAGTCGGTCTCAATCCGCCCGCCCTGCGGCAGCCAGATGGCCAGCAGCACCGCGGCCGCCGCCAGCAGCAGCGCATACAGCCGCGCCCATTTAGCCATGAAGCGCCACCCTGCCCGAAGCGCAGGCGGTGTCGCCCTGCGTGATGGAAAAGTGGATTTTGCGCTTGGCTTCGTCGTAGCGCAGCGTCAGATCGACGGTGTCGTTCGGCCGCACAAAGTGCTGGTATTTCAGGTTTTCAATCTGTTTGATGCTGCCGTTTGCCCAGCCTAATGACGCCGCCAGATCCATCGCCCACTGCACTTCGATAACGCCGGGCACCAGCGGAAAGGTGGCGAAATGGCCGCCGAACCAGGCCAGATCGAGCGGCACGCAGCCTGAAAAACGGTAGCTGCCGCTATTTTGGTCTTGTTCGATTAAACGCCATTGCGGCGCGGTTTGCGGTACGGTAAAGGCAGCCTGAAAGTCCTGCTCGCCGATTTTAGCCTGCGGATTGCGCGGCAGCGCGGCGGCAAAACGCCAGTAGCGCGGCAGCGCGGCGGTGTCCTGCGTTTGCGCCAGATGGCGGCGCAGCGCGTCGATAACCGCAGGCCGCCCCTGTTCGCGCCAGGCTGCGATGCCTTCGGCATTGAGCGCCACCCAGGCGGCGATGCGCCCGTGCTGCGGATGGCGGCCGCAATGGGCGTCGTCCGTCCACGGATGCTCGAGCAGGTCGTGCTCGATTTGGTTGAGCGACACGCGCTTGTCTTCAAATTTGATGATGCGGTCTTGGCGGCCAAGCAGTTTCAGGCTGCTGCCGGACAATTCGGCGGCATCGGCGGTCTGCTGGCGGCCTGCCGTCCACGGCGCTTCCAGCGCCAGCGTGCCGCCGCCGCTGATATCGGCGGAAACTGCCGGCAGCAGTGTCCACGCGCCGCCGCCTTCGCGCAGCGCCACCGCGCCGGTTTCGGTGCTGCCGTACACATCGTGCGGGAAAAAGTCGAGTTTGCCGTGCAGCATTTCGGCGGTGCTCTCCGGCAGCATGCCGCCGGCGCTGACGATGCCGCGCAGGTTTTGCCGCAGCCGCGGCCAGTCGCGCGCTTCGCCCAGGCGGTTCAGCAGCGCCGGGCTGGCAATCCAGATGCAGGGCGCGCGGCTGGCGGCGATCAGGTCTTCGGGATAAACGCATTGGCGCCGGCCGAGCACCCAGCCGCAGGAAAGCGCGGCAAAGACGCGGAAACTCAGGCCGTACAAATGCTGCGGGCTGACGCTACCGTGCGCCGTCAAACCGCGCCATGCCGCCGGCAGCCGCCGCGAGAGCGCCGCCGCTTCGGCCTGCATTTGGGCAAAGGTTTTTTCGATGACTTTCGCTTCGCCGGACGAGCCGGAGGTTTTCAGCCGCAGGCGGGCACCGGCGGCCGGCAGCGGCATTGCCTGCGCCGGCGCGTCGACCTGCTCGGCATCGGCGCCGTAATGCCATTGGCAGCCTGAAAGCGTTTCGTCGTCGCTCAGCCACAGCGCGCCGGCCTGATCCGCCCAGCTGCGGTTGGCATCGGCCAGATTGGGCGGCAGATACACTTCGGCGCCCGCCTGCCAGGCCGACAGCAGGGCGGAGGCAAAACGGGCGCCGTCGTCAAACCACAGCGCCACGGTATGCACGTCGTTTTCGCGCAGCCGAACCGCCAGCGCGGCGGTGGCGGCGGCAAACTGCGCGGCCGTCCAGTTTTCCGCCAGCAGCGCGTCGGCGGGGCGGTGGAGCAGGGAAAGCAGGGGGGAAGCGGTAGCGGACATTTTTTTCAGGCTGCCTTGGCGGCGGATGGAAAACGGCGCGCATTATAGCGCGCCGGCAAAGGCAAGGCAGCCTGAAAGACGGCGGACGGGTCTTTCAGGCTGCCTTCGGCTTTCAGGTTGCCTTTAAGGTAAAAAAACGGGTGGGGTTTAGCAGTTTGGGCGGGGAAATTCAACTTGCCTCACAGAGCGGGACAGGTTGTTTCGGCAATGGGGATGGCGACTTTCAGGCTGCTTGGGTTTGTTTGCGCGTTTTGGTGCGCGGTGCGCACCCTACCGGCACTTTCATCACAAAGCAGCCTGAAACGCCCGAACAACCCGCTGTAGGGTGCGCACCGCGCACCATAGTGGGCGTTGATGGGCGTTTCGGGCTGCCTTTGGGTTTCGGGCTGCCTATTCCAGCGCCTGTTTGGCGGCGGCATCCAGGGCTTGGTCGGTTTGCAGCTGTTCAAACTGCATCACCGTGCGGTCGCCCTGTTTTTCTTTAAGCTCGATGCGGCGCACCAGCTTATCGCCGCTGATGGTGATGTTTTCAAACACCTGCTTCATCACCACGGTTTTGGGTAAGAGCAGCAGCTGCCAATTGCCGGCGCTGCCGCTGAGTTTGAGGGTGAAGTGGCGCTGCAGCTCGGCGGTGTCGCCGCCGAGTACCGCCATAAACAGTTTGACTTGGGCGGCCTGCGTGCTCTGGCTGCCGTTGCTTTTCCAGGCGCCGGAAGCGTCTTGGCGGCTGATGCCGTCGCGGCGCACGCGCAGGCGCAGCTCGAAGGGTTTTTGCAGGTGCCAGAACAGGCCGTGGCCGGGGCGCAGGGCGAAGCGGCCGCTGGTGGTTACAGGCTTGGTCAGGGTGCGCAGGTATTTTTGTTGGGTAAAGCGCCCCTGCACGGTTTTGGGCGCCTGCAGCTGGACGGTGAGTTCGCGGCTGTCGAAGGCGTGCGCGGCGGCGGCCAGGCACAGGGCGGTGAGGGCGGCGAGTAGTTTGTTCATGGGCTTGTCCTTGCGGGTGTGGGGCAGCCTGAAAAGGGGAAAACGGCTTTCAGGCTGCTTTTTTCAGGCTGCTGGGTCGGTTTAGCTTTTGCCGTCGGCTTTGGCCGGCGGCGCGTCGGCTTTGGCGCCGCTCGCTTGGTCGGGTTTTTTGCCGCCGTCTTTGCCGTCTTTTCCATCTTTGACATCGGCGGGGCTTTCGCTTTCAGGCTGCGGCCAAAACAGCACCGACGGCCGTTCTTTGACAATCTGCCAGAAGGCGGCAAACACGCCCCACCAGCTGTCGATTTTGGTTTCGCGCGAGCGCAGCGCCACCCACAGGGTGATGGAAAAACTCACCAGCAGATTGACGCCGCCGATCATCAGTACAAACACAATGCTGCGGATAAACACCCACAGGCCGAGGCCGCCGCTGGCAACGGTGTAGCCGACGTTGGCGGAAGAGAAGGCGACGTGGCGGATGTCGAGCGGCAGGCCGGTGGCGTGGCCGAAAAAGCCGGTGATGCCCAGCAGCATGCCGAAGCAGACATTACCCACCAGCGAGCCGTAGTTGCGGTGCCAGTAGTCGGCAAACCAGTTGCGCGCGCGTTGGGGCAGCAGGCGTTTGAGCAAGGGATGGTGGCGCAGGCGCATCCGCAGGTTGAGGTAGTCGCAGCGGTTGTCGAAAAAGCCGGAGATGATGCCGGAGCAAAACAGCCACACGCCGGCGATGGCGGCATACCACAGGGTGGGGCCGGCGGGGTCGATGGCTTTGAGCTGGTAGCGGATTTGCGCGTCGTTGAGCAGCGGCGTGCCGTGGTACAGGCCGTAAAACAGGGTAATCAGCAGCGCCAGGGTGGCCGCGACAAACATATTGCCGAACACCGCCACGCCCTGCGAGCGGAAAACGTCCACCAACAGCTGCGCCAGCTTTTGGTTGACCGCGCGCTTGCCGTCGTTGCGCTCGACGGCGGCGGCGATGGTGGAAGCGGTCATCGCCGGCTGCTTGGTGGCGACGGTGCCGTGCAGCACGAAAATCAGCATGAAGCCGATGCCGTAGTTCAGGCCTTCGGCGATGCTGCGCCAGAAATGGTTGTCGATTTTGGTGCCCAGATAGATTTTAAACAGCGACATCAGTGCAATCAGCACGCCGCCGCCGGCTGCGGAATAAAACAGGCCGCGGAATTCTTTTTTGTTGCGGGTGATGTAGTGCTCGCCGTGGTCGCTGGTATTTTGGGTGATGCTGCGCGAGAGCATTTTCACGCTGCGCTTCCACAGCCAGGAAATGCTGTGCTGCTCGGCGGCGGCGTTGGCCAGCGTGCCGGTAAGCTCGAGCAGGCAGCGCGGCGGAATCTGCTCGGGCGAGAACACGTCCATCAAGAGCGTCATGCGGTTAAGCGTCTGCTCCAGCCGCTCCAGCAGGTGCGCCACGCCCAGCGACGAGCCGGCGCCGGCGCCGGTGCCGCGTTTGCGCAGGTGTTCGACCTGGCGGCGGCACTGGTCGAGCATCACATACAGATGGCTGTCGTCAAAAGGCGTGTTGCTGCTGCGCGCTTCCACCCAGTGCGCCACTTCGCGCTTAAGGGCGACAAAGGGCGAATCGGCGTCCAGCAGTTTGGTGTCGAGCCGGATCAGGTCGGGCTCCAGCTCTTCGGCCGCCACCCAGATCGACAGCATTTCCACCGCATACAGCCCTTCCTGGCGCAGATAGCGGTGCACGGTTTCACGCTCGCTCTCGCCCGCTGCCGCGCGCAGCAGCCGCAGCAGCGACGCCCACAGATGAATCGGCACCGCCGTCAGCCAGCGGCCGTCGTGCTCGTCGCTAAACAGAATGGCAAACACGTCGCGCAGGTCTTTGGGGTCTTTGTAGGACGGATTGATGCGCTCGTACAGGCGGTCGGCCAGCTCGCGGCCGAAGCCTTCGCGTGAGAAAATGCCCACGCTGATAAACAGCGGATACAGGCGCACGCTGCCGAGCCAGCGGCAGAACATCGACGCCGTCTGCGCGCGCAGCTGCGGGTCTTTTTCCAGCAGCGACAACAAGGCCTGCACCCGCTGCGGCGCGCGCTTGGCCTTGCCGCGGCGCAGCCAGACCGTCAGCGCCTTGAGCAGGCCGAAGGCATCGTTGCGCGCCGCGCACAGCGCCACGAAATCGGCCAGTTTTTTTTCGTTCAAACGAACAACCATTGCGGCAAAACTCCTTTTCAGGCTGCCTGAAAGACTGCCCCGCCCGCCGTTTGCAAGCGGCTGCCTAAAGCGGGCGGAAACATCAAAAAGGGGACGATTATACCGCCAAAATCCGCTCCGCCCGCCGCAGCCGACCCCGTTTGCGCTTTTCAGGCTGCCTGAAAAGCGCTGCCGGCCGCCCCGTCGCACTTGTCCGCCGGCGGGAAACTCTCTATAATCCACCGGCTTTCGTTTTGGAAGCCTTTTTTATTTTCAACCAAACGCTCGCATTTGCCGCGAAAGGGTGCTTTGATTGCAAAGTTCTTGCGCAAATGTCTGCTTTAACCCTTTGTAAGGAAATTCAATGTCTCAAATCACCATGCGCCAGATGATGGAAGCCGGCGTACACTTCGGCCACCAAACCCGTTACTGGAACCCGAAAATGGAGCAATACATTTTCGGCGCGCGCAACAAAATCCACATCATCAATCTGGAAAAAACCCTGCCGCTGTTTCAGGCTGCCCAAGAAGCCGTCCGCCGTCTGGTTGCCAATAAAGGCACCGTATTGTTCGTCGGCACCAAGCGCCAGGCACGCGACATCATCCGCGAAGAAGCCACCCGCGCCGGCATGCCCTATGTCGATCACCGCTGGTTGGGCGGCATGCTGACCAACTACAAAACCGTCAAACAGTCGATCAAACGCCTGGAAGAAAAAGCTGCCATTTTGGAAAACGGCGAAGCCAGCGGCTACAACAAAAAAGAGCTGCTGGACATGACCCGCGAAGTGGAAAAACTGCAGCGCTCTTTGGGCGGCATCAAAGACATGAAAGGCCTGCCCGACGCCATTTTCGTGATTGACACCGGCTACCAGCACGGCACCATCGTCGAAGCCGCCAAACTCGGCATTCCGGTTATCGCCGTTGTCGACAGCAACAACAGCTTCGACAATGTGGACTACATCATCCCCGGCAACGACGACTCCGCCAAAGCCATCCGCCTGTACTGCCGCGGCATCGCCGACGCGGTACTGGAAGGCAAAAACCAGTCGCTGCAGGAAACCGTAGCCGCCGCACAGGCCGCTGCCGAAGCACAATAAGCGGGGCTTCCCGCAAAGGGGCGCTCGCCCCTTTTCCCTTTCAGGCAGGCTGTCCGCCCTTTTCAGGCAGCCTGCCCCGTTTTGAATGCGGCATCGGCCGCAACACTTTAGGAGTTTGAAAAAAATGGCGAATATTACTGCGAAAATGGTTGCCGATCTGCGCGCCGCCACCGGCCTGGGTATGATGGAATGCAAAAAAGCGCTGGTGGAAGCCGACGGCGATATGGCCAAAGCCGAAGAAATCCTGCGCATCAAATCCGGCGCCAAAGCCGGCAAACTGGCCGGCCGCACTGCCGCCGAAGGCGTGCTGGCCTATGCCATCGAAGGCAATGCTGGCGCACTGGTGGAAATCAACTGCGAAACCGACTTTGTTGCCAAAGACGCCGGTTTCCTGGCTTTCGCCCAGTCCGTAGCCAAAACCGCGGTAGCGAAAAAACCCGCTTCCGTTGAAGATTTGGCCGCGCTGGTGGAAGAAGAGCGCAAAGCCGTGATCGCCAAACTGGGCGAAAACATCAGCGTGCGCCGCTTCCAGCTGATCGAAACCGCCAACTCGCTGACCGCCTATATCCACGGCGCCGCCGCCAACGAAGGCGTGCTGGTGGAATACAAAGGCGCCGAAGACGTGGCCCGCAAAGTCGGCATGCACATCGTCGCCGCCAAACCGCAATGCGTTTCCGAAGACCAGGTTGACGCCGAAACCGTGGAAAAAGAGCGCCACATCTATACCCAGCAGGCCATCGAGTCCGGCAAACCCGCCGACATCGCCGCCAAAATGGTTGAAGGCCGCATCAAAAAATTCCTCGCCGAAGTGACCCTCAACGGCCAGGCTTTCGTGATGAACCCCGACCAGACCGTTGCCCAGTTCCTGAAAGAGAACGGCGCCGAAGTGGTGAATTTCGTCCGCTACAAAGTGGGCGACGGCATCGAGAAAAAAGAAGTCGATTACGCCGCTGAAGTGGCCGCTGCCGCCAAAGTGTAAACCGGCACCGCATCCAAACGCCCGCAGGCAACTGCGGGTGTTTTTTCGTCTGTCGGCAAAAAGCAGCCTGAAAACCTTTGAGCAAGGCTTTCAGGCTGCTTTTTGCCGTTTGGCATGCTTGAAAAGACGCGCTGTCGCGTTTTCAGGCTGCCTGCGGGTCAAAACCGACTATCCGCGCGTAATCGACGGCAGCTTTGCAATGCCCGTCCCAGTCCGGCCGCTCGGCCTGCCCGCAAAAGGCGGTGAGCCGGCCCAGCTGCGGGTGATCGAGTTCGACACGCCAGCGTTCGGGCTGGCGGAAGATGCCGGCGATGCGGCAGCTCTCGCCTTCGCCGCCGAGACGGATGGCGTCGGGCGGCACATAGCGCGTTTCGCTGACATTCAGGCAGCCGAGCAGGCGGGCGGCGGCGGCGGATGCCGGCCGCGCCAGTATTTGCTGCGGCGTGCCGTGCTGGATGATGCGGCCGTCGGCCAGCAGGGCGATGGCATCGGCGGTCAGGCAGGCTTCGGCGGGGTCGTGGCTGAGCAGCACGGCGGGCACGGCGCAGCGGACAACCTGTTCGCGCACCTGCGCCTGTAATTGGCTGCGCAGCACGGTATCGAGACTGGAAAACGGTTCGTCCAGCAGCATTACCTGCGGCTCGGCCAGCAGCGCGCGCGCCAGCGCCACCCGCTGCTGTTCGCCGCCGGAAAGAGCGGTAACGCGGCGCTCGGCAAGCGCGGCCATGCCCAGCTGTTCGAGCACGGCTTCGGTGCGGCGGCGGGCTTCGGCTTTGGGCGTGCCGCGCAGGCGCAGGCCGAAGGCGGCGTTCTGCCACACGTTCAGGTGCGGAAGCAGGGCGAAATCCTGAAACATCATCGCGCAGCCGCGCCGCTGCGGCGGCAGGCCGTTGAGCCGGCGGCCGGCCAGCAGGATGTCGCCGCTGTCGGGCTCGGTCAGGCCGGCGATCATATTGAGCAGCGTCGATTTGCCGCTGCCGCTGGCGCCGAGCACCGCCAGAATGCGGCCGTTTTCCACCGTCAGGCTGATGTCGCGGGCAACGGTTTTGGCGGGGAAGCGTTTGCAGATGTTTTTCAGTTCGAGCATGGCGGCCACTCGGGAAACGGGGTAAGGGCGGCTATCGTAGCAGGGTTTGCCGCCGCCGGCGGGTTTTTGCGGCTTTCAGGTTGCCTGAACAGTCTTGGCAGGCGCGGCGGCAGGCAGCCTGAAAAGCGGATTTCAGTCTTTCAGGCTGCCTGATTGTCGCTTTCCAAGATGGCCAGCCAGCTTTTCAAATCCTGTTCCAGGCGCTGCCGCGTTGCAGGGTCGAGCTTGTCGAGCAGGCGCTGTTCGTTGGCCACGTGGGGGAAAACGGCCTGTTCGATCCGTTCTTTGCCGCTGGCGCTCAGGCGCACCAGCAGGCTGCGGGCGTCTTCGGGGTTGGGCAGGCGCTCGATCCAGCCTTCGGCTTCGAGCTTTTTCAGGCGGGTGCTGATGGTGCCGGAGCTGACCATCAGCGACGAGTAAAGCTCGGTGGGCGTCAGCGTGTAGGGCGCGCCGCTGCGGCGCAGGGTGGCGAGTACGTCAAACAGCCCGCCGCCCAGCCCGTGCGCGGCAAATACCCGCTCCAATTCACGGTCGATCTGCGCGGCGCAGCGTTTGAGCCGGCCGATCAGTATCATGTTTTCCGCTGCCAAAGCGGGCAGCTCTTTGTGCCATTGGGCGGCGATGGCGTCCACCGCGTCTTGCTCTCGGGCGTTCATGGCGTCTCCTTTGTGCCGGTTGGTCAGTCAGCGCGCTATTTTATCTTGACAACAAGACAGTTGCTGCGTTAATTTATCTTGCTATTAAGATAAATTCATAAACTGCTTTTCAGGCTGCCTGATCCCGCCCGAACGCATCCGCCAAGGAAAACCCATGTCCGCCGCCCGCAACCGCGATTTGCTGGTTACCGCCCTTGCCCCGCTGATTTGGGGCAGCACTTATCTGGTTACCACCGAATTTCTGCCGCCCAACCGCCCGTTTACCGCCGCGCTGATCCGCGTGCTGCCCGCCGGTTTGCTGCTGCTGGCCTACACCCGCCGCGCGCCCGCACGCGGCGAATGGGCGCGGGTGGTACTGCTGGGTGTGCTCAATATCGGCCTGTTTCAGGCCATGCTGTTTGTTTCCGCCTACCGCCTGCCGGGCGGGCTGGCGGCCACGCTCAGCTCGACGCAGACGCTGATGATTCTGCTATTAGGCTGGCTGATCGGTAAAAACATGCCGCCCAAAGCCGCATGGGGCTGGGCGGCGGCGGGGGTGGCGGGCATCGCGCTGATGGTGCTGTCGCCGCAGGCGCGGTTTGACGGCTGGGGCATGGCGGCGGCGCTCACCGGCGCGGCGGGCATGGCGCTGGGCGTGTATCTGTCGAAACACTGGCGCATTTCGCTGAACGCGCTGGCCTTTACCGGCTGGCAGTTATTGTTTGGCGGACTGTTTCTGCTGCCCGCCGCCCTGCTGCTGGAAACGCCGCCCGACACGCTGACGGCGGCCAATATCGGCGGTTATCTCTATCTGAGCCTGTTTGGCGCGGTGTTTGCCTACGCGCTGTTTTTTCGCGGCATCGCCAAACTGCCGCCTGCCGTGGTTTCTTCGCTCGCCCTGCTCAGCCCCGTGTGCGCCTTTGTGCTGGGCTGGCTGTTTCTGGGGCAGAGCATGGACGCCAAATCACTCTTGGGCTTCGCGCTGGCGCTGGCATCGATTTTCGGCGTGCAAAAGGCGATGCGCCAGGCATAGGCAGTCTGAAAAGTAAAAAGCAGCCTGAAAACCGAGAACCGGGTTTCAGGCTGTTTTTTACGGCGTTTTATCTTCGGCTTCGGCGCAGAAAAACGAATACAGCAGTTTGATGGTTTCGCCCACGCGCGCATCGGCCAGATAGTAGAGTCGCTCGCGGTGCTTGGTTTCGCAGGCCACCAGCCCCGCTTCGCGCAGCAGGGCCAGTTGTGTAGAAGTGGCCGCCTGCGGCAGGCCGGTAAGCTGCGAAAGCTCGGTAACGTTGCGCTGCGCTTCGTGCAGGTTGCACAGCACGGCCAGGCGGTTGGGATTGGCCAGCAGCTTCAAAAAGGCGGCGGCTTCTTCATAGGGGGGATTTTCGGTGTCCATGATGGCGGGTTTGCGGTGTGTTTTTGTTTTAAAAGATGTTTCAGACGGCCTTTGTCGGTATTGCAAAGGCCGTCTGAAATATTGTGGCAGGCGGATTGTACCAGCTTTGCTTCAAGCCTGATTCCACGGCATCCGCGCCAGCAGTTTGGCCATGCCGCAAAATCCGGTCAGCCCCGCCGTAAGCAGCCCCGCGCCCACCAAAGCGGCGAGCAGGTAAAACACGGGGGAGAAAAACGCGCCGCCGATAACGCTAAGCAACACCAGCGAGCCGGCGCCAATCTGCACCTGCCGCATCATATCCAGCGGCGCGCTGCGGTCGGTGACGGTGGGCAGGCCGGCTTTTTTCCATGCCTGCAGACCGCCGTCCAAAATATAGGCCGTGCGCCCGTTTGCCGCTGCCGCCAGCGTTGCCGCTGCCTGCGCGGTGCGCATGCCCGACAGGCAATGGAACACCAATATATCGGCATTGGCGGCGGCAGACGGCAGTTTTTCTGCCAACTCATCGGGCGCGATGCACAGCGCTTGGGCAATATGCTCGCGCCGGTATTCGGCTGGGCTGCGGATGTCGATAAGCAGCACTTCTTTGCCGAACTTGCCGATTTCGTCCGCGCCGATGCGCGGCAAAGTGTCCGCCGCGCTCATTTTTTATCAACCGGACAAGTATTGATGCCGAGCAGGCTGTACAGCAGGCAGCTCGACATTAAACCGGTAGCCAGCGGCACTACGCCGATCCAGCCCCACCAGCCGATATAGCCCATTAGCGCGCCCGCAATCAGGGCGATACCCAAAACAATCCGGATAATCCGGTCGATTGTGCCGACATTTCGTTTCATGTTCATCTCCTGAGAAGCATATATAAGTAATTTTATATATGTGTTGAATGATAGATGAAAAGATGGCGGCTTGTCAAACTCGGGGCGGTACTTTCAGGCTGCCTGAAAGTTTTATAAAAGCCCGAAGCTGCCTGAATACCGTCTTGCCATTGATATGGAAAAAGCAGCCTGAAACCGAGAATCAGGTTTCAGACTGCCTTTAACATTTGCCTTATTTACTATCCAACTTCGGAATCACCGCGCCTTCGCCCAGCTGCACCAGTCCGGTTTGCGCGTAAATACCCAGTTTGGTGCGGGTGTCGGTAATGTCCAGATTGCGCATGGTAAGCTGGCCGATTCTATCCAGCGGGGTGAAAGCGGCGTTTTCCACTTTTTCCATGCTCAGGCGTTCCGGATGGTAGGTCAGGTTGGGCGATTCGGTATTCAGAATCGAATAGTCGTTGCCGCGGCGCAATTCGAGGGTGACTTCGCCGGTGATGGCTTTGGCCACCCAGCGTTGCGCCGTTTCGCGCAGCATCAGCGCTTGGCTGTCGAACCAGCGGCCTTGGTAAAGCAGCCTGCCCAAGCGCAAGCCGTTGATGCGGTATTGCTCGATGGTGTCTTCGTTGTGGATGCCGGTGACCAAACGTTCGTAGGCAATGTGCAGCAGCGCCATGCCTGGGGCTTCGTAGATGCCGCGCGATTTGGCTTCGATGATGCGGTTTTCAATTTGGTCGCTCATGCCCAAGCCGTGGCGGCCGCCGATGCGGTTGGCTTCAAGGAAGAGTTCGACGGGGTCGGCGTATTCTTTGCCGTTCAATGCAACCGGCATGCCTTCTTCAAAGCGCACGGACACGGTTTCGGGTTTCACCTCCACGTTTTCATCCCAAAACGCTACGCCCATAATGGGTTTGACGATTTTGATGCCGCTGTTCAGAAATTCCAAGTCTTTGGCTTCGTGCGTTGCGCCGAGCATATTGGAATCGGTGGAATAGGCTTTTTCTACCGACATTTTGTAATTGAAGCCGTTGGCAATCAGAAATTCGCTCATTTCATGGCGGCCGCCGAGTTCGTCGATAAATTGTTGGTCGAGCCAGGGTTTGTAGATTTTCAGCGCGGGATTGGTCAAGAGGCCGTAGCGGTAGAAACGTTCGATGTCATTGCCTTTGTAGGTGCTGCCGTCGCCCCAGATGTTCACGTCGTCTTCTTTCATGGCGGAAACAAGCATGGTGCCGGTCACAGCGCGGCCGAGCGGGGTGGTGTTGAAATAGGGCACGCCGCCGGTGGAAATGTGGAACGCGCCGCATTGGATGGCGGCGATGCCTTCGTGTGCCAACTGGGCGCGGCAGTCGATTAAGCGGGCGTTTTCTGCGCCGTATTCCATCGCTTTCTTGGGAATGGCGTTATAGTCGTCTTCGTCCGGCTGACCGAGGTTGGCGGTGTAGGCGTAGGGCAGCGCGCCTTTGAGTTTCATCCACAACAGCGCGGCGGAGGTATCCAGCCCGCCGGAAAAGGCGATACCGACTTTTTGTCCGATGGGGAGAGTTTGGAGAATGGTGTGGTTCGAACTCATATTTTTTCCTTTGCAAACGGGTGAATCAGGTTGCCGATTATATGCGGATGCGCCGGCGCTTTCTATGGCAAAAGGCAGCCTGAAAGCTCCCAAGCAAATTTAGAAATCCGCACAAGTGCCGGCCATGCAAAAGGCAGCCTGAAAATGTTTCAGGCTGCCTTTTTGCCGTACGGGATTTAGTCGTCGATTTTCTCTTTCAGAATCCGCAGGTCGGGGTAGGAGAGTTTGATGTCGTATTCGACATTGCCTTTGTAGGCATCGACATCGAATGCGGGGCGGCCGCGGTGGTCGTCGGCTTCGATTTTGTACACGCGGTAGCCGCGCTTTTCGAGCATTTTTACCGCTTTGGCGCGGTTTTGCTCGTAGGCGGGGTCTTGGTGCATTTTGTATTCGATGTAGTCGTCGGCCACGGCGGCGCCGGAGATGGCGATCAGGGCGGCAAGCATCAGTTTTTTCATTTTGGATTCCTTTCGTGTTGTTTGGGGCGTCTTGTTCGACGTGGGCGGATTATAGGCGGCGATAATTTGCGGAAAATTAGCGCGGCAAAAAATATCGGGCGGGGTAGGGCGGCGGGGTTTTCAGGCAGCCTGAAAACGGGCAGCCTGAAAATTTGGCACACGCCGTATGCCGTGCCTGCGCTTTCAGGCTGCCATCGGTGTTTTACTGCAGGCAGCCTGAAAGCCAAAAAAAACGCCTGCCGTTAATCGGGCAGGCGGCGGGGCGCTTTCAGGCTGCTTCGGCCGGGTCGCCGGTAACCGAATAGACTTGGCTGCTGCTGCCGGCATCGTTCAGAACGGCCAAAACGGCGGCGGCCAGACCGTTGCGGGTCATGTAGCCGGCGGGCACGGAGGTGTCGCTGCCGCTTAAGCGGTAGGCTTTGCTCTCGCCGTTGCCCAAGCCGCAGGGGCGCAGGATGCTCCAGTTCAGGCTGCTTTGGCGCAGTACGTTTTCGGCTTCGGTTTTGGCCTGCACGGCTTCGCCGAGCGCCTGTTTGAAGCGCTCGCTCATGCCGTCCCATTGTTCGCCGCAGCCCATGCTGGTGATAAGGATGAAGCGGGCGTTGGGGGTGTGGCGTTCGGCGGCGCGGATGATGTGGATATTGCCGGTGGCGTCGCTGCGGATGCCGGCTTCGTTTTTGCCGCCGACAAAGCTGATAACGATGTCGGGACGGCTGCGCTCGAAGGCGGCATCGACGGCGGCTTCATCGAGCACGTCGGCGTGAATCACGGGGATGTTGCACGCGGCGAAAAAGCCGTCGTCGGCAGCGCGCAGCACGGCGGTCAGGTTGTGGCCGCCGTGCTGTTCGATAAAGGCGCGGCCGGCGGCGCCGTTGGCACCGAAGAGCAGGATCATGGTCAGGCTCCTTCAAACAGCTTGCGCATGGCTTCGAGCTGGTGGGCTTTGAGTTCGCCGTTTTCGTCGCGGCCGACGAAGATTTTGAACATGGCGCCGCCGTTTTTGTTCATAAAGTTGAGCGAGCAGGTGGCTTTGCCCATAAAGGGGCGTTCCATCAGGTAGATGCGCTGGCAGTTTTCATAATAGATGTGGCCGTGCACGCCGCCGGCTTCGGCTTCTTGGAAGTTGTAAAAGCCGTGGCCGACTTTGCCGTTGGGCAGTTTGCCTGTTACTTCGACGATGGCGTCGGGGGTGTGGGCGATAAAGGTAACGGCTTCGTTCCAGCCGGCCACCGCCTGCAGAAATTCGACGATGCGGCTGCCTTCGGTGTGGCGGATCATGTTGTCGGGCAGGCAGCGGATTACGTCTTCGAGACTGCACTGGTGTTTGGCGGCGAGCATTTCGAGAATCTGGCCGGGATTGTCGGCCAGCGATTGGCGCAGTACGGTTTGCTGTTCGGCAGAGAGCGGTGAAGACATGGAATTTTCCTTTCCTGAAGTTTGCGGGAGGGCAAGCATCAGCTTGCGGGTAAGGGTAGGCGACCAGTAGCGGCCGCTGGTGTTAAGGCGGGCGATGCCGTCTTGATCGATTTCGAGCAGCGCGATTTTCTGCCATTGGGCGATGAGTTTTTGCGCTTCGGGGCAGCCTGAAAACAGCGAGGTGTCGATGCGGCCGAGTTCGATATCGTGCTGGACGCGGCCGAGCAGGGTTTTGTGTTCGCCGTGGCGGCTCATAAACGACAGGTTTTTGCTGCCTTTGGGCGTGTCGAGATAGCTTTTCAAATCGCCCTGCACCTGATAGCTGAAACGGCGGGTGTTGCCGCCGGCGCCGGAGCCGAAAGCCAGGCAGGGCATATTGGATTTGACCAGGGTGTTGTAAAGGTTGCGCTCGCCGCGGCCGGGATAGGCGAAGTGGTTGTTGCTCACCTGCTGCCAGCCCTGCTCGCGCAGATAGGCGACGGCGTAGGCATACTGGCGCGACTGCATGTCCAGCCCGGGTGGCACGGGGAAGGCGCCTTTTTCGATCATGCGGTTGATGGGCAAAAAGGGATAGCAGTTAAACGCGTAGGTGTCGAGACCGGAGAGCGGCAGCGACAGAGCCAGCTCCAAATCGCGCTGCCAGACATCATCGTTTTGGGCGGGCAGGCCGAACATCAAATCGGCCACAATCACCGCATCCAGCCGGCACAGTTTTTCCAGATAGGCCAGCGCTTCTTCGCCGCTGTTTTTGCGGCCGAGCCGCTTGCGGATGGCGGTATTGAAAGTCTGCACGCCGATGGAAATGCGCGTGGCGCCGGCGTCGATGCAGGCTTGGGCTTTGTCCATGCCGAAATGGCTCATGCGGCCTTCAACGGTAAATTCGCAATCATCGGCCAGCGGCAGATATCGGTAGCAGGCGCGGATCAGGCGCGCCAAGTCTTCGCTGTGCAGCGCGGTGGGCGTGCCGCCGCCGAAATACACCGCGCGGATTTTGCCGCCGATGCTGCGCTGCTCGGCTTCGCAGGCCATCTCTTCGATAACTTTATCGACATAAACCGCGCTGTAGCCGTCTTTCCAAGCATTGCGGTAGAAACCGCAGAACACGCAGTGGTTGGCGCAAAAGGGGATGTGCAGATAGGCCAGCGCGTCTTCGTTGATCGGCTGCGCCAAATCCTGCTGCCAGATTTGCTGCCATTGCGGCTGGGGCAGCGGCACCCCGCCCCAAATCGGCATCAGCGCCTGACGCTCGGGAAAAGCGTCGGGCGCGGCTTCGGTGTTGCGCCAGCTGATGGTTTGGATCATGGGTACCGCCAAATGTAAAGAAAACGGTGGTAATTGTAAATGATTTTCAGCAACGCTGCGATTGATTTACATCAAGGCGCGGAATTTTTCGAAGATTGTTGCGGTAAAGCGGGAAAAGCAACATAAAGGCAGCCTGAAAACCGTAAAACCGGCTTTCAGGCTGCCTTTTTACTGCGCGCTTGGGCGCAAACGCCGCTTAACGTTTGTTGTCCAACTCGTTACGCAGTTTTTTGGTTACGGCCATCATCACTTCGAGCTGTTCCAGCGTTTCTTTCCAGCCGCGGGTTTTCAGGCCGCAGTCAGGGTTGACCCACAGGCGCTCGACGGGCACGACTTCCATCGCTTTGCGCAGCAGGTGTTCGACTTCGCCTTCGGTCGGCACGCGCGGGCTGTGGATGTCGTACACGCCCGGGCCGATGTCGTTGGGGTATTTGAAGTCGCCGAACGCGGTCAGCAGCTCCATGTCGGAGCGCGAGGTTTCGATGGTGATGACGTCGGCGTCCATCGAAGCGATCGCGGGCAGGATGTCGTTGAACTCGGAGTAGCACATATGGGTGTGGATCTGGGTGCTGTCTTCGGCGCCGACGGACGACAGGCGGAAGGATTCGCACGCCCAGGCCAGGTATTCGTCCCATTGCGCTTTTTTCAGCGGCATGGCTTCGCGGATGGCGGGCTCGTCAATCTGGATGACTTTGATGCCGGCTTTTTCCAAGTCCAAAACTTCGTCGTTCAGGGCGAGGGCGATTTGTTTGGCAACGACGGACAGCGGGATATCGTCGCGCACAAACGACCATTTGAACATGGTAACCGGGCCGGTGAGCATGCCTTTCATCGGGCGTTTGGTCAGGCTTTGCGCGTAGGACGACCAGTAAACGGTCATCGGCGCGGGGCGGGAGACGTCGCCGAAGATGACGGGCGGTTTGACGCAGCGGCTGCCGTAGCTCTGCACCCAGCCGAACTGGGTGAAGCAGTAGCCGGCCAGCTGTTCGCCGAAGTATTCGACCATGTCGTTGCGCTCGGCTTCGCCGTGGACGGGTACGTCGATTTCCAGTTTTTCCTGCACTTCGACGCAGTAGGCGATTTCTTTTTTCATCGCGGCGTCGTAATCGGCGGCGGAGAGTTCGCCTTTTTTGAAGGCGGCGCGCGCCTGACGGATTTCGGCGGTTTGCGGGAACGAACCGATGGTGGTGGTGGGCAAGAGCGGCAGTTTCATCCATTCCTGCTGCGCTTTGATGCGCGCGGGGAAGGGCGATTTGCGCTGGTCTTCGCCTTTTTTCAGGCTGCTTACGCGCGCTTGTACGGCGTCGTTGTGGATTTTTTTGTTGGTGGCGCGGTCGGCGGCGGCGGCATCGGAAGCGGCCAGCGCGTCTTTCACGCTGTCTTTGCCGTTTTCCAGGGCGCGTTTGACGGTGCCCAGCTCGACCAGTTTCTGCGCGGCAAAGGCCATCCACGATTTGATTTCGGCATCGAGTTTTTCTTCAACCGCCAAATCCTGCGGGCTGTGCAGCAGCGAGCAGCTGGGGGCGATCCACAGGTTGTTGGCGAATTTTTCGCGAACGGGTTGCAGCGTGTCGATAACTTTGTTCAGGTTGGCGCGCCAAACGTTGCGGCCGTCGATCAGGCCGACGGACAGCACTTTGTTGTCCGGCCAGCCGTTGGCGAACACGGCCAGCTGCTCGGGTGCGCGTACGCAGTCGATGTGCACGCCGTGAACCGGCAGGGATTTGAGCAGCTCGAGATGCTCGGCGACAGACGCGAAATAAGTGCCGATGATGATGCGCACGCCGGTGTTGGCCAGCTCCTGATACACGCCGGCGAAGGCGTCGAGATAGGCCTGCGGCGCGTCGGCGGCAAGAATCGGCTCGTCAATCTGCACCCAGTCGGCACCGACGGCGGCCAGCTCGCGCAACAGTTGCGCGTAGGCGGGCAGCAGTTTGGGCAGCAGGGTTTTGACGCGGCAGCCGAATTCTTCTTTTTTCTTGCCCAGCCACAGCAGGGTCAGCGGGCCGACCAGCGTCGGTTTGATGTCGTAGCCTTGCGCTTTGGCTTCCTGAATCTGGGCGATCAGGTTGGCGGCGTTCACGGAAAACTCGGTGTCGGCGTGCCATTCGGGAACGATGTAGTGGTAGTTGGTGTCAAACCACTTGGTCATTTCCATCGCAAACTGGGTGGCGTTGCCGCGTGCCAGCTGGAAATACTCCGGCAGGCTCAGTTTGACGGCGTCAAAGCCGAAGCGTTTGGGAATCGCGCCCAGGGTGCACAGGGTGTCGAGCACGTGGTCGTAGAAGGAAAAATCGCCGACGGGCACAAGGTCGGCGCCTGCGGCTTTCTGCGTCGCCCAGTTCAGACGGCGGATTTCGGCGGCGGTTTCGCGTAGCTCGGCTTCGGATTTGGCGCCTTTCCAAAAGGCTTCGACGGCGAATTTCAGCTCGCGTTTGGCACCGATGCGCGGGTAGCCGGAAAGATGGAAGGTGGTCATATCGGTTCTCCTGATAATGGAAATGGCCGCAAACGGCCGGAAAACAGGGCGGCTGCACGGATGCGGCCTAGGCAATTTTTGTAGCCTGCAATGGTCGCGGTTTTGCCGCGCCGGCGCAAGCGCTTAATTTGAGCTTGGCGCATGAAACAATTTAATGCAGCGGCGGCAGACGGCTTTCGCGGCGAAACTGTTTTCAGGCTGCCGCAAAGGTCAAGGCAGCCTGAAAGCGCGAAAGCAGCCTGAAAAAGGTTTTCAGGCTGCTTTTTAAAAGGCGCGAACCGTGTGCTTACCAAGCTCCCGGCTCGGATGTGGGTTTGATTTTATCGGTATTGTAGAGATCTTTGGTCGGGCCTTTTTCCTGATCGCTTTGGCCGCAGGCTGCCAAAAGCAGCAGCACGGCAAATACGGGAAATAATTTCATTTTGCTATCCTTTAAGTTTAAGTTGGTTTTAATTGTACGGCTTGCCGGAAGACAGCCTGAAAAGTGTTTCAGACTGCCTGTAGGCGACCACTTTATCAAAATTTTTCGTTGGATACCAAATTCCTCGGGAGCTTTCGAGCTGCCTTTTGCATTTCCGAAGCCGGATGCCGACGGTTGCGGGACTATTGATATTCGGTTTGGGAAGCAGATTTTCCCCGTCCAATGGCGTCATTCCCGCGCAGGCGGGAATCTTGGCGGATATTCGATAATGCTTGAGAAACCATCCGGTGTGCCATCCGAAACAAGATTCCCGCCTGCGCGGGAATGACGCCGCTTGTGTGGCTTTCGCGTTTTCTGAAGGCTTTCAGGCTGCTTTATTGTGTTTCAAAATTCAAATGCCGACCGCTCGGACAAAACGCAAAGGCAGCCTGAAAACCTTGCGAAACGGTTTTCAGGCTGCCTTGTTGCTGGCGCTTGGCGCGCCGCCTTTACGGCGCGGTTTCTTTCAGGCTGCCGTGCATGGCCTGCGCTTCCCGAAGCGCGGTGTCGCTGTCGGCGGCGAGTACGGTGAAATGCCCCATTTTGCGGCCGGCGCGGGCGGCGGTTTTGCCGTACAGGTGCAGGTGGGCGCGCGGGTGCTGCAGGATGCGCGACCAGTCCGGCTCGATGTCGTGCGCACCGCCGCGCCACAAATCGCCCAGCAGGTTGGCCATGCAGCAGGGGGAAAGCAGGCGGGTGTCGGCGGGGGGCAGGCCGCACATCAGGCGCACCTGCTGCTGAAACTGGCTGGCGGCGCAGGCGTCGATGGTGTGGTGGCCGCTGTTGTGCGGGCGCGGCGCGATTTCGTTGACCACCAGCTCGCAGGTGTCGCCGACGACGAACATTTCCACCGCCAGCACGCCCACGTAGTCCAGCTCGTCGGCCAGCCGCAGCGCCATTTCGCGCGCCTGGTCCAAAACGTCCTGCGGCAGGGCGGCGGGGACGGCGGAATAGGCGAGAATGCCGTTTTCGTGGCGGTTTTCGGCGGGGTCGTAGCAGATGGCGTTTCGGCTGTCGAGACGGCAGACAATCACCGAAATCTCGCTGCGCAAGTCGAGCATTTTTTCCAGCACGCAGGGCACGCCGCCGAGCGTGTCGAAGGCAGCCTGAACGTCTTTCAGGCTGCTTGCGCGGATTTGGCCTTTGCCGTCGTAGCCCAGGGTGGCGGTTTTGACGATACCCGGCAGCAGCGCTGCGCAGTCGGGCGTGATGTCGGCGGCGCTGCGGATTTCGGCATAGGGCGCGGTGGGCAGGCCGGCGCGGCGGATATAGCTTTTTTCCAGCATGCGGTTTTGCGCCACCGCCACCGAGTCGCCCGAGGGGGAAACGCGGGTGTGGCGCGCCAGATCGCGCATCGCTTGGGCGCTGACGTTTTCAAATTCGGTGGTAACGGCGGCACATCGGGCGAGTTCGGCCAGCGCGGCGGCATCGTCGAAGGGGGCGCACAGGTGGCGGTCGGCAAAGCGGTCGGCGGGGGCGTGGGGGTCGGGATCGAGCACGGTTACGCCGTAGCCCATGGTTTTGGCGGCGAGGGCGAACATCGCGCCGAGCTGGCCGCCGCCGAGTATGCCGAGCATGGCGGGGGGAAGGATGGGAAGGTTTGCGGACATAGGGCAGCCTGAAAATCGGAAAACGGAAAAGGGCGCGATTTTAGCAGTTTTCGCCGTGCAGGCAGCCTGAAAAAAGCCTTTCAGGCTGCTTGGGGATAGGCAGCCTGAAAGTTTGCCGCAACGGCGGCGCACGCAAAACCCTGCGTTTCAGGCAGCCTGAAACGCAGGGTTTGTATGCGGCGGGGGTTATTTGAATTTGTCGCCCAGCGAGCCGAGGGCGTTTTCGGCGGCGTGCTTGGCTTCTTCCACTTTGCCGCTCAGGCCGGCTTTGGCTTCTTCGGCCTTGTCTTTGGCCGATTCGACGGCTTCGTTCACCGCTTTTTTGGCGGATTCGACGGCGTCTTTGGCGGCGTCTTCGGCGCGGTGGACGAAATCTTCAGCTTGGTGTTTGGCGTTTTCAACGGCAGATTCGACATTTTTCTTTACGTCGTCCAGATTCATGGCTTTGACCTTTCAATGTGTTGTTAAGCAAACGCCCCGCGAAGGGGCGAGCGGATTATGGCACAGTTTTGTGTAAGGGCAGGTTAATGCGGCGGCTCAGGCGCGGCGCAGCATCCATTTGATGTCGCTGCCGAGCATTTCGACGCTGCGGCTGTGCCAGATACCGCTGCCGCTGAGCGCGGCGGGGTTTTCAGGCAGCCTGAAAAGATTGCGGGCATCGCTGCCGAGTATTTTCGGCGCCTGGTAGTGGACGATTTCGTCGGCCAAATCCTGCCGCAGAAACTCGCCGGCCAAAGTGGCGCCGGCTTCCACCATCAGCTCGCCTATCTGTTCTTCTGCCGCCAGCAGTTCCAGCAGCGCGGCAAGATGGATGCGGCCGCTGCCGTCGTCGGGTAGGGTGCGCACGCGCACGGCGGGGCAGACGGCGAAACGGCCGTCGTCGGGCACGAGCGTGATGACCAGGGTGGCGCCGCCGTCGCCGGCGATGCGGTGGGCGGGGCTAAGGCGCAGGCGGCTGTCAAGCACGATGCGCAGCGGCTGGCGCAGGGTGGGGAAGTCGCGCACATTTAGCTGCGGATCGTCGGCCAGCACGGTGCCGATGCCGGTGAGCACGGCGCAGCTTTCGGCGCGCAGGCGCTGGACGTCGGCGCGGGCGGCGGCGCCGGTAATCCATTGGCTGCGGCCGTCGGCCAGCGCGGTTTTGCCGTCGAGGCTGGCGGCGGTTTTGATGCGCACAAAGGGGCGGCCGCGCTCGATGCGCGACAAAAAGCCGCGGTTCAGCTCGCGTGCTTCGTCGGCGAGCAGGCCGCAGGCGGTGGCGATGCCGGCGGCTTCAAGCAGGGCGAAACCCTTGCCCGCCACCTGCGGATTGGGGTCGCGCATGGCGGCCACCACGCGGCCGACGCCGCCGGCAATCAGGGCTTCGGCGCAGGGTGGGGTGCGGCCGTAGTGGGCGCAGGGTTCGAGGGTAACGTAGGCGGTGGCGCCGCGCGCCAGTTCGCCCGCCTGCCGCAGCGCATGGACTTCGGCGTGCGGCGTGCCGGCCTGCAGGTGGAAACCCTGGCCGACAATCTGCCCGCCGCGGGCAATCACGCAGCCGACACGGGGATTGGGCGAGGTGGAAAAGCGGCCCTGTTCGGCCAAATCGAGCGCCCGCCGCATATGGGCGGTGTCTTGTGGGGAGAATTCAGTCATGGCAATAGCAGCCTGAAAGGCTGGAAAACGGGATAAAAAGGGCTTTCAGGCTGCTTTTAGCGGCAAGGGAAAACCCTGCGGCAGCCTGAAAGCTGCGGCAGGGTCGTCAAAGCCGGATTGCCGTTTTTCCTGCGCGGCGCGGGTGTCCGGCACATGGCTTTCAGGCAGCCTGAAAAATCTGCGATGCCTTAAAAACGGCATCGGCAAACGGCTTAGGAGCCGAAGCTGACGGTTTTCAGTAGGTCTTCCAATTCGGCGGCATCGGCGTAGGGGCTGACGGCGCAGATGCTGACCAGCTCTTTGCCGGCAGCCTGAACGCGGCAGCTTTCGTTGACGGTGGTGCCGTCGCTGTCGCTGTAGAAGCTGTAGCTCAAGACGCCGTTTTGCTTGCTGCTGGAGAGATCCTGCAGATCGTTGCGTGCTTTGAGCGCGGTTTCGATGCCGTCCAGCGCAGCGTCGCCGGACTGACCCAGGCGCAGCGCGGTTACGGTGATGCCTTCGCTGTCGCTGTGTTGCAGCAGCAGGATGTCGTCGGCCTTGCTGCCTTCAGGCTGGTAGGCGGGGTCTTGGCTTTTGTCGGCATAGCCGGAATTGAGGGCGATGCTGAAGCTGCCGTCGCGGCTTTTGATGCTGGTTTCGGTAGGAATGGCGCCCGCATCGCCCTGGGTGGCGGACGGGGTTTCGGCGGCGGATGCTGCGCCGGCGGCGTTGTTTGCCTGGTCGCAGGCGGTCAGCGCCAGCAGGGCGGCCAGAGCGGTGGCGGTAAACAGAGGTTTCATCGGATTTCCTTGCTGTGGTGGTTCGGATTGCGGGCGGCAGTTTGAATGCCTGCCGCCCGTTTCAGGCTGCCTGAAAAGGTGGCGCGGTTTATTCGTCGAAATGCAAAACGGCGGAGGTGTAAACGTTTTGCACGTCGTCCAGGTCTTCGAGCGCGTCGATCAGTTTTTGCATTTTCAGCGCATCGTCGCCGGCGAGTTCGGTTTCGTTCTGCGCGCGCATGGTTACGTCGCCGTCCTGCGAGTTGAAGCCGGCGGCTTCGAGCGCGGCTTTGACCTGCGCCCAGTCGGCCGGAGCGGTGATCACTTCGATAACGCCGTCTTCGTGGCTGATAACGTCTTCGGCGCCGGCTTCGAGCGCGGCTTCCATCAGCGCGTCTTCGTCGGCATCGGTGAAGACCAGATAGCCTTGGTGGACGAAGTTGAAGGCGACGCAGCCGTCGGTGCCGAGATTGCCGCCGTTTTTGGAAAAGGCGTGGCGCACGTCGGCAACGGTGCGGGTTTTGTTGTCGGTCATGCAATCGACCATCAGCGCCGCGCCGCCGATGCCGTAGCCTTCGTAGCGCAGCTCGATGTAGTCCACGCCTTCGAGATTACCGGTGCCTTTGTCGATGGCGCGCTGGACGTTGTCTTTGGGCATATTGGCGTCCCAAGCTTTGTCCATTGCCAGCCGCAGGCGGGGGTTGGATGCGGGATCGCCGCCGCCCAAGCGGGCGGCGACGGTGATTTCTTTAATCAGTCGGGTGAAAATTTTGCCGCGTTTGGCGTCGGCACGGGCCTTTTTGTGTTGGATGTTCGCCCACTTGCTGTGTCCGGCCATGAATATTCCTTTATGTAATAAAGCCGCCTGCCCTTGTTTGGCAGGCTCAAAAGTGGCGGATTTTATCATAATTCTGTTTTTGTACGGACGGATCCGTTGCGCCCTTGCCTACGGAGTTTTGTTAAGACGCAGGACGCCGATGTTTGAAAAAATTACGCTTCCAGCCGTGTTTTCACAAGCCTTAACGAATTTGCTTGACTGTTGTGGGTGTCTTTGATTATATTCGGCCGGCTTGAAATCGGCGTAGAGATTCGGACGGCTCTTGTGTTTGCGTTAGTTGGTGTGCAGTTGGCGGTAACTTTGCTGGTTTCGGCGTTTTGTTATTGGGTGTGGGACGGCGCTGCCGGCGTGTCGCTTTTGCTCGGCGGTTTGTCTTATACGGTTCCTACTCTGGTTGCGGTATTGCTTTTAAAATTTTTCTACTCGCGCCCTGCTTTCGCCGGGGCGGTGTTTCTCGCTTCAGAAATTTTAAAAATAATACTGGCCGGCTTTGCCGCTGTGGCTGTTTTTTACTTGTATGGCGGATTGCGCGAGATGTTTTTTATCGCCGGTTTGCTGTTGGTCAGTCATCTGGTTTTTCTACTATTTCTGAAGGTCTATCGTTATGGCAAGTGAATCGTCTGGTGCTGCCGACTATATCAAGCACCATCTGCAGAGTCTTACCAGTCTGAATGATGTCAGCGAAGGTCAGGGCTTGCAGAATATCGCCGACTTCTCTTTTATCAATCTTGATGCAATCTTTTTTGCCATCGTGCTCGGCGTCGTTGGTTCTTTCCTGTTGTGGCGCGCCGCCAGGAAGGCGACTTCTGGGGTGCCAGGCCGTTTTCAGGCTGCCGTCGAACTTCTGTATGAGTTTGTCGATGATATGTGCAAAGGCATCATCCACAATGAGCAGTCGCGCAAAGTGGTAGCCCCGTTGGGTTTGGCGCTGTTTACATGGATTTTCCTGATGAATGCGATGGACTTACTGCCGGTGGATCTGCTGCCGCGCGTGTGGCAGGGAATGACCGGCAACCATCACGCCTTGCTGCGTGTGGTACCGACCGCAGACATCAATACTTCCCTTGCGCTGGCTATCGGCGTACTGATTTTCTGTATTTTCTACAGCATTAAGATTAAGGGCGGCAAAGGCTGGGTGCATGAGTTGTTTACCGCGCCGTTCGGTCCGATGCTGGGTCCGGTTAATTTTCTTTTGAATATTCTTGAATATCTCTCCAAAACTTTTTCCCATGGCATGCGGTTGTTCGGTAATATGTATGCCGGTGAGCTGGTATTCCTGCTGATTGCGCTTCTGGGCGGCTCTTGGGCGGCTTCAGGCAGCATTGGTTTCTTGGATCCGATATTGTTTTTCTTCCATATTATTGCCGGCGCGGCATGGGCGATTTTCCATATTCTGATTATTACCCTGCAGGCATTTATTTTCATGGCTTTGGCTTTCGTTTATATCGGCCAGGCACATGACCACCACTAAACAGTTTTTGATGTAGTTTGTGTAGTTCCCTTTCTTTATCTTTCTTGTTTAAGGAGTTTTTACTATGACTTACCTCGGTTTAATCGCTATTGCTTGTAGCCTGATCGTTGCATTGGGCGCATTGGGTGCTTCTATCGGCATCGCAATGGTTGGTTCCAAATATCTGGAATCTTCTGCACGCCAGCCTGAATTGATCGGCCCGCTGCAAACCAAACTGTTCCTGATCGCTGGTCTGATCGACGCGGCTTTCTTGATTGGTGCCGCAATTGCCCTGCTGTTTGCCTTCGCTAAACCGTTCCAAGGTTAATAGATATTTCCGATTCGTTTGAATTTGAAAACCAATACGGAAGGTTATCAAAGTGAACTTAAATGCAACCTTAATTGCACAGCTAATCGTCTTTTTGATTTTGGTTGGCTTTACCATACGCTATGTATGGCCGCCTATCGCCAAAGCATTGGACGAGCGCGCTGATAAAATCGCCGAGGGTTTGGCTGCGGCCGAGCGCGGTAAAAGCGATTTTGAGCAGGCAGAGAAAAAAGTTGCAGAACTCTTGGCTGAAGGCAGGAATCAGGTTTCCGAAATGGTAACCAATGCCGAGAAGCGAGCCGCCCAGATTGTGGATGAGGCGAAAACTCAGGCCGCAAACGAGGCTGCCCGTATTTCCGCTCAAGCAAAAGCAGATGTTGAGCAAGAGGTAAACCGTGCGCGCGAAGCCTTGCGCGAACAGGTTTCGGCACTGGCAGTAAAAGGTGCGGAATCCATCTTGCGTCGCGAAGTCGATGAAAAACAACATGCGCAGTTGCTGGCTTCTTTGAAACAGGAGCTGTAAGCCAATGATAGAGTTTGCAACCATTGCCCGTCCTTATGCGAAGGCCATTTTCGAATTGGCTGAAAGCGAACAGGCCGACAACTGGCAAACTTCTCTTAAAGAGGCTGCTTGGCTTGTCCGGCAGCCCCAAGTGGAAGTTCTGATCGCTCAAACCGATACCGATGCCAAGCAAAAGGCCGATATGCTGATTGACTTGCTGGGTGATTCGCCTGCTTTGGGCAGCTATAAATTCAAAAATTTCCTGTATGTACTGGCTCAGGAAAAACGTTTGCCGGTACTGCCTGAAATTTATGAGCAGTTCAAGGAACTGGTGCTGTCGCGTAAGCATATCAGGCAGGCAGTTGTCTATACCGCTTATGATATTGCCGACGAAAATCAAAAACAGCAGATTATTCAGGATTTGGAGCAGCATTTCCAAACCAAGTTGCAAGCTGTTTTCGAAACTGATCGCGATTTAATCGGCGGCATCAAGGCAGTAGTTGGTGATCAGGTGTTAGATTTGTCGGTACAGGGTAAATTGCAAAAACTGTACGCGACTATGACCAATTAGGAGAGTTTTCATGCAGCTTAATCCTGCTGAAATCAGCGATTTGCTGAAAGCTAAAATTGAAAATTTAAATACGAAGCAGGAAGCCCATACCCGCGGCACAGTTATTTCTGTTACTGACGGCATTGTGCGTGTGCACGGTCTTTCTGATGTGATGCAGGGCGAGATGCTCGAGTTTCCGAACAATACGTTCGGCTTGGCGATGAACTTGGAGCGCGACTCTGTAGGTGCCGTAATCTTGGGTGAATACGAGCATATTACCGAAGGTGACGAAGTCAAATGTACCGGTCGCATTTTGGAAGTTCCGGTTGGTGCGGAGTTGGTTGGCCGCGTAGTCAATGCGCTGGGTCAGCCGATCGACGGTAAAGGTCCGATCAACAGCTCTCTTACCGCACCGATTGAAAAAATTGCTCCGGGTGTGATTGCCCGCCAATCCGTCGATCAACCGATGCAAACCGGCTTGAAAGCGATCGACTCCATGGTTCCTGTAGGTCGTGGTCAGCGTGAGCTGATCATTGGCGACCGTCAAACCGGTAAAACTGCCGTTGCGCTTGACGCGATCGTCAACCAAAAAGGTACCGGCGTTATATGTATCTATGTGGCGATTGGCCAAAAGGCTTCTTCGATTGCCAACGTGGTGCGCAAGCTGGAAGAACACGGAGCGATGGAGCATACCATTGTCGTGGCCGCTTCCGCTTCAGAAGCTGCGGCGTTGCAGTTTATCGCCCCTTATTCAGGCTGCACTATGGGCGAATACTTCCGTGATAACGGCCAGGATGCCTTGATTGTGTATGACGACTTGTCCAAACAAGCCGTTGCCTATCGTCAGATTTCTCTCCTGTTGCGCCGCCCGCCCGGTCGCGAAGCCTATCCTGGCGATGTATTCTATCTGCACAGCCGTCTGTTGGAGCGTGCCGCCCGCATCAATGCCGATGAAGTTGAAAAACTTACCGGTGGCAAGGTAACTGGCAAAACCGGTTCCCTAACCGCTCTGCCGATTATCGAAACCCAAGCGGGTGACGTCTCGGCATTTGTACCAACTAACGTAATTTCAATTACCGACGGCCAAATCTTTTTGGAAACCGACCTGTTCAACTCCGGTATCCGCCCGGCCATTAATGCCGGTATTTCGGTATCCCGTGTAGGTGGTGCTGCCCAAACCAAAGTGATTAAGAAACTTGGTGGCGGTATCCGTTTGGCTTTGGCCCAATACCGTGAATTGGCGGCGTTTTCCCAGTTCGCATCCGATTTGGACGAAGCTACCCGCAAGCAGCTGCAACACGGTGAAGTGGTAACCGAGCTGATGAAACAGCAACAGTTCAGCACTCTGAATACCGCGGAAATGGCATTGACTTTGTGGGCGATTAACAATGGTTCATATTCTGATGTTCCGGTTGCCAAAGCGCTTGCATTCGAAGCTGAATTCCTGAGCTATGTCCGCACCCAGCTGCCGCAAGTATTGGAAGCAATCAATGCGTCTGGCGCGATGTCCGATGAAAACGAACAAGCGCTTACTGATGCGATGAAGTCGTTCAAGGCTTCTTACAACTATACAGCCTGAAAGGCTTAGCAGGGAAGGAGTCTGAAAATGGCAGTAGGAAAAGAGATTCTCACCAAGATTCGAAGCGTGCAAAACACGCAGAAAATCACCAAAGCAATGCAAATGGTGTCAACCTCTAAAATGCGTAAGACTCAAGAGCGTATGCGCTTGGCTAGGCCGTATGCCGAGAAAGTTCGCCAAGTAATGGGTCATCTTGCCCAAACTAACGAATATCACGGCATCCAGCTGTTGGAAGAGCGTAAAGAAGTCAAACGTGCTGGCTTTATCCTGATTACCACAGATAAGGGGTTGTGCGGCGGTCTGAATGCGAACGTATTGAAAAGATTCTTTGCGCAAGTTCAGGATTATCAGGAACGCGGCATTGCGGTTGACGTTGTGTGCTTTGGCAGCAAAGGTTTAGCGGCATGCCAGCGCATCGGCTTAAATGTTATCGCCAGCGTCAGCAATTTGGGTGATACGCCCAAAATGGAAATTTTGCTGGGTGCGCTAACTGAAATCTTTGGCCGCTATGAAGACCAGTCTCTGGATGTTATCCATTTGGTTTTCTCCTGCTTTGTCAATACGATGAAACAGGAACCCCGTTCCGAAGTACTGCTGCCGATTGGTTCCGGTGTTCTGGATGCGGACGACGGACAGAAATACCACTGGGATTACCGCTACGAGCCCAACCCAACCGTTGTGTTGGAGTATCTGCTCAGACGCTACCTTGAATCGGTGGTATATCAGGCAGTCAGCGATAACATGGCTTCCGAGCAGGCTGCACGCATGGTGGCGATGAAAGCGGCAACCGATAACGCTGGTAACGCGATTAAGGAATTGCGCTTGGTGTACAACAAGTCGCGTCAAGCAGCGATTACTACAGAATTGTCAGAAATTGTGGCAGGTGCCGCAGCCGTTTAAGGCAGCCGCCGGCCCATCAGATAGGATACGATAATGAGTGAAGGCAAAATCGTACAAATCATCGGCGCAGTAGTGGACGTGGAATTTCCTCGTGATGCTATCCCCCGCGTTTACGATGCTTTGAAATTAGTGGATCGTGATTTGACCTTGGAAGTCCAGCAGCAGCTTGGCGACGGCGTAGTCCGTACCATTGCAATGGGTAGTTCCGACGGTTTGAAACGCGGTTTGGCCGTAAAAAATACCGGTGCTCCGATTACCGTGCCGGTGGGTCAGGCTACTTTGGGTCGCATTATGGACGTGCTGGGCAATCCGGTGGATGAAGCCGGCCCGATCGATGGCGCCCATACCCGCGCCATCCACCAGCCTGCTCCCAAATTTGACGAATTGTCCAATGCCACCGAGCTTCTGGAAACCGGCATTAAGGTGATCGACCTGCTGTGTCCGTTTGCCAAAGGCGGTAAAGTGGGTCTGTTCGGTGGTGCCGGCGTAGGTAAAACCGTAAACATGATGGAGTTGATCAACAACATCGCCAAAGCGCACAGCGGTCTGTCAGTATTTGCCGGCGTCGGTGAGCGTACCCGCGAAGGTAACGACTTCTACCACGAGATGAAAGACTCCAACGTATTGGATAAAGTGGCCATGGTTTACGGTCAGATGAACGAACCTCCGGGCAACCGTCTGCGTGTCGCCCTAACCGGTTTGTCTATGGCCGAACACTTCCGTGATGAAAAAGACGAAAACGGCAAAGGCCGCGACGTACTGTTCTTTGTGGACAACATCTATCGCTACACCCTGGCCGGTACCGAAGTATCCGCCCTGTTGGGTCGTATGCCTTCCGCCGTAGGTTACCAACCGACGCTGGCTGAAGAAATGGGTCGTTTGCAAGAGCGTATTACCTCTACCCAAACCGGCTCCATTACTTCCATCCAAGCCGTATACGTACCGGCGGACGACTTGACCGACCCGTCTCCTGCGACCACTTTCGCCCACTTGGATGCGACCGTGGTATTGAGCCGCGACATTGCTTCTCTCGGTATTTATCCCGCAGTTGACCCGCTGGATTCCACTTCCCGCCAGCTCGACCCGATGGTTCTGGGTCAGGAGCACTACGATGTAGCCCGCGGCGTGCAGTCCACCCTGCAGAAATACAAAGAGCTGCGCGACATCATCGCTATTTTGGGTATGGACGAATTGTCTGACGAAGACAAACTGACCGTAATGCGTGCCCGCAAAATCCAGCGCTTCCTGTCCCAGCCTTTCCATGTGGCCGAAGTGTTTACCGGCTCTCCCGGCAAATACGTTTCCCTGCGCGATACCATTGCCGGCTTCAAAGCCATTCTGAGCGGCGAATACGACCACCTACCCGAACAGGCCTTCTATATGGTCGGCGGTATCGAAGAAGCGGTTGAGAAAGCCAAAACCCTGAACTAAGGAGCCGGGCATGGGTGTCATGCAAGTTGAAGTGGTAAGTAACGAGAACAACATCTTTTCAGGGGAGGCAACTTTTGTGGTAGTACCGACTCTGGAAGGCGAACTCGGTATCTACCCGCGACACGAACCGATTATGAACTTGGTGCGTCCCGGCGCATTGCGGCTGACCGTGCCCGACTCCAACCAGGAAGTCTTGGTAGCGGTATCCGGCGGCGTGCTGGAAGTTCAGCCGCATAAAGTAACGGTATTGGCTGACGTAGCGGTGCGCAGCAGTGAAATGGACCAGGCGCGTGCGGAAGAGGCGAAGAAGAACGCCGAAGCCGGCGTTGCCAAAGCCCAGGACGAAGAATCGCTGGCCAAAGCCCAAGCAGCACTGGCCGCCGCAATTGCCGAGCTGAAAACGCTGGACTATATCCGCCTGCACCAAAAGCACTAAACCCGAAGCAAAGCAAAACCTGCCTGCCATTTTTGATGGCGGCAGGTTTTTTTATGGGGCTGTACTAGATAAGCAGTCATGTTAGACTGCAAAAATGAAGATAACCCATTGTAAACTAAAAAAGAGTATTCAAAAGAAACTGCTTCAGTTTTTTGTACTCGAAGTTACCGCCCGTTCAGCCG
>NZ_JAPHVK010000007.1:0-115800 GCF_028680565.1 Kingella sp. SNUBH-2017 | reverse complement strand
CCGGTTGTGTCGATGGGTTGCCCGACCGCTCCCTGAGCTACGCAACGGTTGTTTGCCTTGGTCGGATGCGGGCGGCGGCGGGCGGTTTGTTGCTATGATACGGGTGTTCCGATATACAAGGTCGGATTCTTGAATCCGACATTGCCCCGATTCAGACGGCCTTTTGACTTTTCCCCGCAACAAGATTTACGCGTGCTTTTACGGCCAAAGGCCGTCCCCGCCTGCGCGGGGATGACGTTTCTGAAACCCGTTCCATCCGAAAGACACCCATGCCCAACCTCATCATCATCGACACCGGCTGTGCCAACCTCTTCTCCGTGCAAGCCGCCTTTGCCCGTCTCGGCTGCCGTGCCCGCATCAGCGCCGACCCCGTTGCCATCGCCGCCGCCGACAAACTGCTCCTGCCCGGCGTCGGCACCGCTGCCGCTGCCATGCACAACATCGCCGCGCGCGGCCTTGCCGACCCCATTCGTCGCGCGCAACAGCCGCTTTTGGGCATCTGCCTCGGCATGCAGTTGCTCGGCGAGTACTCCGCCGAAGGCGACGTACCCGCCCTCGGTGTCCTGCCCGCGCGCACCGCGATACTCGACGCAGACGGCCTGCCGCTGCCGCATATGGGCTGGAACACCGTCCGCCACCAGCCCGAACATCCGCTATTTGAAGGCATCGCGCAGGATAGCCATTTCTACTTCGTCCACAGCTACAGCATTGCCGTCGGCGCCTGCACCGTCGCCGAAAGCCACTACGGCAGCGCCTTTTCCGCCGCCGTGCAGCAGGGCAACTTCTACGGCGTGCAATTCCACCCCGAACGCTCCGGCAAAAGCGGCGCGCGTCTCTTGCACAACTTCCTGCATAACCTGTAAACCGTTGCCGGCTTTTCAGGCTGCTCGGGTTTACTTGCTTTCCCGTCCGCCGGATGGGTGCGAAAGCAATGGGGCAGACGGTAACGAAGGGCATCGGCCGGTGTTTTTCAGGCTGCCTGCCGCTGCCGCGCAGGCAGCCTGAAAGCCAAGGGCAGGGGCTTTTGTGCTATGATGCCGCTCTTTGCAAACAGTTCGGGGTAAAAGTCCGATGAAAAAAATCCTGGCCGCAGGTGCGGTGGTGTTCGGTGGTTTGGGCGTGTTCGGCGTGCTGCCCAATTATTTGGGCATGAAGGCGCAAGAGTCGCTCGAAATCCAGCACCGTGCTTTGGCAGATACCTTTTTCTTCGATATGGTGTCGCACAAATACGAGCGCGGCTGGTTCACTTCCACCGAAACCACCGTGGTGCGCGTGCATCCCGAAATCCTGTCCAATCTCGGCGGCTATCTGCCGGACAATGTGAAAACGGTGCTGGAAAAGCCGGTGGTGATGGTCAACCATGTCAAGCACTACCCCTTTGCCGACGGTTTTACTCCGGTGCGCGCGGTGGTGGAAACCGAATTCCAGTACGACCCCGAAGTGCAGAAAACCCTGTCGCGCTTTTTCGGCCAGCAGGTGCCGGTGAGCGCGCACAATGTGATCAAGCTCGACGGCAGCGGCCGCTATACGGTGAAAGTCGCGCCTTTCGAGTATGAAGAGCTCTCCGGCATCAAGCTCGATTGGAAAGGCATGGATGCCGAAGTCGATTACGCCGCCAATTTCACTGAATACCAAAGCCGTTTCACGCTGCCGGGCTTTAAAGCGGTGCTGGCCGACAAAGGCAGCCTGAACGCCGAGCAGATCGAAGTGGCCGCCAAAACCTATCCCGGCAGCAACGGCCTGTCGCTCGGTTCGTCCGAAACCAAGCTCGGGCGTTTTGAAATCGAGTGGAAAGACAGCATTTCCTACAATGTGCGCCTGAACGAACTGATCAATATGGTTACCGATCTGCAGATCGGCGCCTTTATCAATCCCAACGGCGACATCCCGCCCAGCAAAGTCAGCCTGGACAAACTCAGCTACCGCACCGAAACCGAAGAGAAAAACGGCTATATCGACAGCCGCGGCGTGTTTGCGTTCGACAAGCTCAACTACGGCGAAAACCAATATGGCCCGCTCAATATCGACATCGCCGCCGAGCATCTCAACGCCAAAGCGCTGGCAGACATGAAAAAAAGCCTGCAGCGCATCGCCATGGACAAATACACCGGCGACCAGGCGCGCGATCAGGTACTGGCCGCCGCGCGCAACGAAGGCGCGCCGCTGTTTACCGACAACCCGCTGTTCCGCATCAAGCGCTTCGAGTTCCAAACCCCGCAGGGGCATGTTAACAGCCGCGGTCAGCTCAGCTTCGACGGCTTGAGCAAGGCCGATCTCGAATCTTTTCCCGATATGGTGAAGAAAATGCGCGTCGATCTGGATTTGGACGTATCGCAGAAGCTGATTGAGGAATTCGTCATTACCCAGGCGCGCAGCCTGTTTGCCGTCGAAGATCCCAACAGCGAGCAGGAAAAACAGGAAGTTGCCGATACCATCCGCCTGCTGGTGGCCGGCAGCATCGACACCATGATCGGTGAAGGCCATCTCAAGCGCAGCAACGGCGCGGTGATGACCCGTCTCGAAATCGCCGGCAACCGCATCACGCTCAACGGCAAGCAGTTTGAAGCCCGCTCCGACGACGATGATTTGTGGCAGGGCTTGGAAGATAAGCCCGCATCCGCATCGGCCGCCGGCAAATAAGCCGCCCGCTGCACCCGAAACTTTTCAGGCTGCCTGCAGATTCCGATTTGCAGGCAGCCTGAAAAGTTTGCGCAAACCGCTTGGCGGGCATCGTCCGGCAGCCGCCGTTTTCAGGCTGCCGCAGGGCAGGGCGGGGCGCTGCGGTAGCTGCCAAGCGGCGCTATTTGTGTTAAAGTCCCGCCCGAATCCAAACAAGACGGGCAAGCCGTCTTGTTGTTGTGTAAACGGGGCGGAAAAGCAGCCTGAAAGGCATTCCGCCATCCTGCAGATAAGGATAGTTATGGCTCAAAACGTAGTGGTCGTCGGCTCGCAGTGGGGCGACGAAGGAAAAGGCAAAATCGTGGACTGGCTGGCCGAGCAGTGCGACGGCGTGGTGCGCTTTCAGGGCGGCCACAATGCCGGACACACGCTGGTGGTGGGCGGCAAAAAAACCATTCTGCGCCTGATTCCCAGCGGCATCCTGCACGAAAAACTCGACTGCTACATCGGCTCGGGCGTTGTCGTTTCCCCCGAAGCGCTGCTGGGCGAAATCGACGAATTGGACGCGGCGGGCGTGAAAAACGTGGCCGGCCGCCTGAAAATCGCCCCCACCTGTCCGCTGATTTTGCCCTACCACATCGCGCTCGACCAAGCCCGCGAAGCCAGCAAGGGCGAAGGCAAAATCGGCACCACCGGCCGCGGCATCGGCCCGGCGTATGAAGACAAAGTCGCCCGCCGCTCGGTACGCGCCGGCGATCTGCGCGATATGGCGCTGGTGGCGGAAAAAGTCCGCGCCAATCTCGCGCTCTATAATGTCCAGCTCGAACACCTGCACGGTGCCGCGCCGCTGGAATTTGACAGCGTGATGGCGGTGATTGAGGGTTTCCGCGCCCGCATCCTGCCGATGCTTGCCGATGTTTCGCGCACGCTCTACGACAAAATCCAAAACGGCGAACGCCTGCTGTTTGAAGGCGCGCAGGGCACGCTGCTCGACATCGACTGCGGCACCTATCCCTTCGTTACTTCGTCCAACTGCGTGGCCGGCGCCGCATCGGCCGGTGCGGGCGTGCCGCCGCAGGCACTCGATTATGTGCTGGGCATTGTGAAGGCCTACACCACCCGCGTCGGTTCCGGCCCTTTCCCCACCGAGCTGTTTGACGAAGTGGGCGCCGGTTTGGCTAAGCGCGGGCACGAATTTGGTTCGGTAACCGGCCGCGCCCGCCGCTGCGGTTGGTTCGACGCCGCCGCGCTCAAACGCGCCATTCAAATCAACGGCATCAGCGGCATGTGCATCACCAAGCTCGACGTGATGGACGGCATCGACGAAATCAAACTGTGCGTGGGCTACACCCTGCCCGACGGCAGCACCACCGACATCCTGCCCTTCGGCGCCCACGAAGTTTCAGGCTGCACGCCGATCTACGAAACCCTGCCCGGCTGGAAAGAATCCACCGTCGGCGCCAAATCCTACGACGCGCTGCCCGAAAACGCCTGCCGCTATCTGCAGCGCATCGAAGAAGTGTGCGGCGCACCGATTGCCATCGTTTCCACCGGCCCCGACCGCGACGAAACCATCCTGATCCGCCATCCTTTCGAGGCTTAAGCCCCGCTTTCGCGCCGCCCGTTTTCAGGCAGCCTGAAACGGCGGCGCCTTGTTTTTTCGGTTTGAGGCAGCCTGAAAGCCTTTTCAGGCTGCCTTTTCCCGCCATTTTCATAAGGAAAAACGCCATGTGGTTCAAACAAATCAGCTTCTATCCGCTCAATAAAAACCAGCTTCCCGATATCGAAACCCTGTCTGCCAAACTGGCCGAGGCCGAATTTGCGCCGGTTACCGGTTTGGACTGGTTCAGCGAGGGCTTTGCCGCCGTCCACGGCTTTTCGCCGGAGCCGGTGTTTCCCGCCGACTTCACCTGGAGCGTGGCGCTCAAGCGCGCGGAAAAAGTGCTGCCCGCCGGCGTAATCCGCGACGTTTTGGAAGAAAAGGTGCAGGAAATCCAAAACAACGAAGGCCGCAGCGTCGGCCGCAAAGAAAAGCAGGAGCTCAAAGAGCAGCTAACCGACGACTTACTGCCGCGCGCCTTTACCCGCACCGGCCGCACGCTGGCGGTATGCAACAGCCGCAGCGGCTTTTTGCTGGTCAATAACGCATCGGCTGCCAAAGCCGAAAACCTGCTGGCCAAACTGCGCGAAGCGCTCGGCGGCTTGGAAGCCCGGCTGCCGCGCACCAAGCAATCGCCCGGCTCGCTGATGACCGACTGGCTGCTCAAAGGCCGCTGCGCAGGCGGCTTCGAGCTGGACGACAGCTGCGAGATGAAAGGCAGCGGCGATGTGGCGCCGGTGGTGAAGGTTGCCAAGCAGGATCTGACCGCCGACGAAGTGGTGCAGCATGTGAAAAACGGCAAAAGCGTAACCCAGCTCGGCCTGGTGTGGCGCGACCAAATCGCCTTTATCCTAACCGAAGAGCTGACCCTTAAGCGCGTGCAGTATCTCGACGTGCTGCAGGAAGAGGCCGAAAACCGCGGCGACGATGCCGAAGCGCTGGCATTCGCTTCGCAAATCCTGATGGCCGAAAGCGTCTCGAATATGCTCGAAGAGCTGGTGGCCCATCTGGGCGGCTGGCAGGATTAAAGTTTTCAGGCTGCTTTGGAGTAGTTTTCAGGCTGCCTGCCCGACGGTTTAAGCAACAACCGTTGGGCAGGCAGCCTGAAAAGCATTTGCGCGCCAAATAAAAAAACGTAAACTGCCGCTACAGGCAGCCTGCGTAGCGCAGCAAAGTTGCGAAGCTAAAACCATTCCATCCAATGCAATAAAGGAAAAACCATGAAAGCATTAAAACCGGTATTTGCCCTGCTGCCAGCACTGCTGCTGGCGGGTTGCGACTGTATGTTTGCTTCGGGAGAAACATCGTGGCAAGAAGAAGTGCAGTTATCAAGCGGCACCAAAATTTGGGTAAAGCGTACGGCAAAAGGCGAAGCATCCTGCCAGCTGGGCGGGCCCAATTCGTATGACGTAAACGAGCGCGAATTGGAAGTGATTGCTTCTGCCGGTCTGCCCGTTCCGCCGAAATGGTCGTCGGAGTGGAGAGATATGGTTTTAGACCGGGATAAAGACGGCACATGGTATCTGGTTGTCACTCCCGTTGATACCCGCCATTGGATCAGCAAGCTGCCCTACGCCCAATTCAAAGCAATCGACGGGAAATGGCAGCAGGTTGAGTTTGACAAATCGCTGAATGGCAGGGAAGCAAATCTGGAGTTCACGCTTAAAGTAGGGAAAATGCCGGAAAAAATCTATCTGACAGACAAACCGCTGGATATGGTACACCCTGAAGAATTCAAGAGTAACGTTGCATCCAGATACATTTATATTAATCTTGGTACCAAATACTGGTAATTTCATTTTCCAAATCCAAACTTAGGAGAGAATCATGGCAATCGACGTAAAAACCTACGCCCAACTGGCTGCCCGTGTGTATGACAAGAAGCAAAAAGAAAACAAAATGACTCTGCCGGCCGGCTTTGAAGAAGTGCATTGGCGTGATGACGATGCTTCGGGGTTTTCTGCCGGTGTGTACCGTTCGGCAGACGGCAAGCAGGTGGTGGTTTCGTTTACCGGCACCAATGCCCGCACCGTTTCAGGCTGCCTGTCTGATGGTTTAAAGGATGAACCATCAGACAGGCAGCCTGCGTAGCGCAGCGAAGTTGCGAAGCTAAAACCATTCCGCCCAATGCAATAAAGGAGAAACCATGAAAGCGCTAAAACCGTTATTTGCCCTGCTGCCAGCCCTGCTGCTGGCGGGTTGCGACTGTATGTTTGCTTCGGGAGAAACATCGTGGAAAGAAGAAGTGCAGTTATCAAGCGGCACCAAAATTTGGGTAAAGCGCACAGTAAAGGGCGAAGCATCCTGCCAGTTGGGTGGACCCAATTCTTATGAAGTAAACGAGCGCGAATTGGAAGTGATTGCTTCTGCCGGTCTGCCCGTTCCGCCGAAATGGTCGTCGGAGTGGGATGATATGATTTTAGACCGGGATAAAGACGGCACATGGTATCTGGTGGTAACGGCAGGCTCCCCGGTTAACTGGGTCAGCGATTTGAAATACGCCCAATTCAAAGCAATCGACGGGAAATGGCAGCAGGTGGAGTTTGACAAATCGCTGGATGGTAGGGATGCCAATTTGGAGTACACTCTAAAAGTAGGAAAAATGCCGAAAGAAATTTTCCTACATGACAAACCATTGAATAGAGTACACCCTAAAGAGTTTAAAAGTAATGTTCAATCTAGGTATAAGTATATTAATCTTGACACCAAATACTGGTAATTTTATTTCATAAACTTAGGAGAGAATCATGGCAATCGATGTAAAAACCTACGCCCAACTGGCTGCCCGTGTGTATGACAAGAAGCCCTTAAACAAACCAGCGCCAATCTGCCCGCTACGCCGCCGCTCAACAGCCCCCCACATTTTCAGGCTGCCTTGCACTTTGCAAGGCAGCCTGAAAACATAATGAGTGCTTAAGACCATATCCTGAGCCTTAGGGCGAAGTCTGCCCCGCCGCAAAGCCGTACCATCGCCGCTTTTTAATCGGCAGCGCAGGAGGCTGCCAAAGGAGCAAACAATGGCATCAGCCAAAAAACCGTTTCCGATGCCGACGGGCTATTTCGGCATCCCCCTGGGCCTGGGCGCATTATCGCTGGCGTGGTCGCACGCGGCGGACGTTTATCCGCAGCTGGCGGCGTGGTTCGGCACCGCAGCGGGCGTATTGTCGGTGGGCAGCTGGGCGCTGTTTGCGCTGATGTTCGCCTACAAATGGCTTGCCTACCGCGAGCAGCTGCTGGACGAATGGCGCTGCCCCGTGCGCTTTTCCTATATCGCGCTGGTGGCGATCAGCACGATTATCGTCGGCGAAGTGCTGCGCCGCTGGACGGGCTGGGGCGAAGCGCTGATTTGGGCTGGCGTTGCCGGCCAGCTGGTGTATTCCAGCATCCGCATCGGTTCGCTGTGGCAGGGCGACGTGTTTACCGAAAAATCAGTGCAGCCGCCGTTTTACCTGCCCGCGGTCGCCGCCAACTACACCAGCACCGGCGCGATGGTGGTGCTCGGGCATCACGATTTCGGCTGGATGTTTTGGGGCGCGGGCACGCTGGCGTGGATCATGTTTGAACCGCTGCTGTTGCAGCGCATGCGGCTGTTCCGTTTGGAAAAAGACCAGCGCCCCGCCATCGGCATCGTGCTGGCGCCCGCTTTTGTTGGCGCGGCGGCGTATCTGGCGCTTACGGGCGGGCAGGTGGACAACGTGGTCAAAATCTTGGTCGGCTACGGCTTTTTGCAGCTGTTTTACCTGCTGCGCCTGCTGCCGTGGATTTTGGAATACGGCTTTGCCGTGGGACATTGGTCGTTCTCGTTCGGCGCGGCGTCGATGGCGGCGGTGGCGCTGTCCATGCGCGCGCAAACGGCGTATCCGCTGTTTTGGACGGGCGTGTTTTGGTTTGCCAATGCGCTGATTGCGCTGTTGGTGCTGATGACGGCGCTGCGGATTGCGCAGGGGCGGTTTTGGTTAAAAGCAGCCTGAAAACGGCGAAACGGCAGAAAAACGGCTTTCAGGCTGCTTTGGCGGCAGCCTGAAAGCCCGATTCGTTTATAATCCGCCCCTTTGTTTCCCCGCCATCAGGCACACCATGCTCAAATTCACCCTGCACAAAACCGACGGCCACGCCCGCCGCGGCACGCTCGAACTCAACCACGGCAGCATCGAAACACCCGTTTTCATGCCGGTGGGCACTTACGGCTCGGTCAAAGCCATGTCGCCCGCCAACCTGCACGACATCAAAGCGCAGATTATTCTCGGCAACACTTATCACTTGTGGCTGCGCCCCGGGCTGGAAGTCATCGAACAATTCGGCGGCCTGCATCAGTTTATCGGCTGGGACAAACCGATACTCACCGACTCGGGCGGCTTCCAAGTGTTTTCGCTCGCCGATATGCGCAAGCTCACCGAAGAAGGCTGCACCTTCAAAAGCCCGATTAACGGCGACAAATTGTTTCTCTCGCCCGAAATCTCGATGAAAATCCAAACGGTTTTGAATTCCGACATCGCCATGCAGCTTGACGAATGCACGCCCGGCGAAGCCACAAAGGCGCAGGCCGAAGCATCGCTGCAAATGAGCCTGCGCTGGGCGGAGCGCTCGAAAAAGGCGTTTGAAGATTTGAACAATCCCAACGCGCTCTTTGGCATTGTGCAGGGCGCGATGTATGAAGATTTGCGCGAACAGTCGCTGCGCGGGCTGGAAGAATTTGACTTCCCGGGGCTGGCCATCGGCGGTTTGAGTGTCGGCGAACCCAAGCCCGAGATGTACCGCATGCTGCGCGCCGTCGGCCCGATGCTGCCCGCGCACAAACCGCATTATCTGATGGGCGTGGGCACGCCCGAAGATTTGGTGTACGGCGTGGCACACGGCGTGGATATGTTCGACTGCGTAATGCCCACGCGCAACGCCCGCAACGGCTGGCTGTTTACCCGCTTTGGCGACGTGAAAATCAAAAACGCCAAGCACAAACACGACACCGCGCCGCTGGACGCAAGCTGTACCTGTTATACCTGTCAAAATTTCAGCCGCGCCTATCTGCACCACCTGCACCGCGCCGGCGAAATCCTGGGCGCACAGCTCAATACCATCCACAATCTGCATTTTTATCAGGTAATCATGGAAGAAATGCGCGAAGCCATCGAACAGGGAAAATTCGCCGACTGGCGGGCGCATTTTCACGAGCTGCGCGGCACCAGTCCTGAAGCGTAATAAACGGCAAAAAGGCAGCCTGAAAAGTTTTCAGGCTGCCTTTTTGCTGTATTTTGCCGTGTGCTTACAGGCCGGTGATAAAAGCGACCAGACCCAGCACGATGCCCGGGGCGTTGGCGACGGCGATCGGCCAGTCGCGCGGCTGTTTGAACAGGCCGTAGGCCACCCAGATGGTGCAGTTGATGCTGGCCACCAAGGGCTGCAGCAGTTCTAAGAAAGTTACTTCGCGGCCTTTGAGATTGGCGGCGATTTGCGGAACATAGGCCACATACATGGCAACGGCCATGATGCTGCCGATGGTGCCGAGAATGCGGATTTGTTTTTCGGTCATGTTTTTTCCTTCCGTGTGTGTTTGCTGCAGCTGCAGCGCAAAAGGGCGGCATGATAAAGACTTTGCGTCGATTTTTCAAAGGTTTTTCGGGAGTGTGGCGTTTTTTCAGGCAGCCTGAAACGGCCAAACCGCCGCGCAGGGCGGCGGTTTGGCGGACAGGGCAGCCTGAAAACTTTTCAGGCTGCTTCGCTGCCGATGCCGAATACTTGGCGCAGATAGGCGAGGAAAGTGTTGTTGTCGGTAACGGTTTTGCCAGGGCTGTCGGAGAGTTTGGCCACCGACTGGCCGTTGCATTCGACCAGTTTCAACACGATGTTGAGCGGGGTGTGCCCCATGTCATTGGTGAGATTGGTGCCGATGCCGAAGCTGGTTTTGAAGCGGTCTTTGAAATACTGGTGCAAATCCCAGGCTTTCTCCAGCGTCAGGCCGTCGGAGAAGGTGAGCATTTTGGTGCGGCTGTCGATTTTGAGCTTGCGGTAGTGGGCATAGGCTTTGTCGCCCCAAACATAGGGGTCGCCGCTGTCGTGGCGCAGGCCGTCGAAAAGTTTGGCGAAGTAAAGGTCGAAATCGCGCAAAAAGGCGTCCATGCCGACAACGTCGGTGAGCGCGATGCCCAAATCGCCGCGGTATTCGTGCACCCAGGCATCGAGGGCGGCTTTTTGGAAGTCGCGCAGGCGCACGTCGAGCGCCTGGAAGGCCTGCAGAAATTCGTGCGCCATGGTGCCGATGGGGGTAAGGCCGAGGGTTTTGGCCAGATAGACGTTGCTGGTGCCGCGAAACACCTGCGGCGCGGCCTGGTGCAGGGTGCGCACCACATGTTCCTGCCAGGCCGGATTGTAGCGGCGGCGGGTGCCGAAGTCGGACACCAGAAATTCGGGATCGCCCGGCTGCTGGTGCTGGGCGTAGGCGGTAAGCAGCGTGGCTTTGTCGCGCAGGCGCTTTTCGCCTTCGGCGAGCACGGCGGGGGTTTCGAGACGGCGGAAATAGAGTTCGTTGACGATGGCCAGAATGTAGATTTCAAAGAACATCGCCTGAATCATCGGCCCTTCGATGCGGATGTTGAGCCGGTTTTCGTCGTCGATATGCACGTGCACGAAGCGGCGTTTGAGCTGAAAGAGTTCGAGATAATCGACAAAGTCGCTTTTGATAAAGCGCAGGCTGCGCAGGTAGTCCAGCTCGTCGGCGCTAAACTGCAGGCTGCACAGATCGTCGAGTTCGCGCTCGAAGTCGTCGCGGATTTCGGAGAGCGGATAGACGGTCTGGTCGTTGTTGCGGCAGCGGAATTCGTAAACGCTGTGGGTTTCGGGAAACTGGTGCAGCACCACCTGCAGCATGGTGAATTTGTAAAGGTCGGTATCGAGCAGGGAGCGGATTATCGGCATAAGGACTGGGATGTTGCGGACAAAGCGCAATTAAAGCACGTTTGCGCCGCTTTGTGCGGAAAATCCCAAGGGTGCGGCGCCGCGGCTGCGTTATAATCCGCGCCAGTTTCAGCAAGGAGAAAACATGAGCGACAAACCGCTTGCCGGCAGCCTGAAAGCCGGCGCATGGCTGCACAAGGCCGGTGTTTACGCCCGCCTGATGCGTTTGGACAAACCCATCGGCACGCTGCTGCTGCTGTGGCCGACGCTGTGGGCGCTGTGGCTGGCGGCGCAGGGGCGGCCGGACAATACCGTGCTGCTGTGCTTTGCGCTGGGCACGCTGCTGATGCGCAGCGCCGGCTGCGTGATCAACGACTGGGCCGACCGCGGTTTCGACGGCAGCGTGGCGCGCACCGCCGGCCGGCCGTTTGTCCGCGGCGAAGTGGGGGAAAAGGAAGCGCTGCGGCTGGCGGCGGTGCTGGTGCTGCTGGCCGCCTGCTGCCTGATTCCCCTGAACCGCACCGTTTGGCTGTTTGCCCTGCCGGCGGTGTTTGTCGCTTTCAGCTATCCCTTTGCCAAGCGCTTTTTCCCGCTGCCGCAGCTTTATCTGGGCATCGCCTTTTCTTTCGGCATTCCGATGGCTTTCGCCGCCGTGCAGGGGCGCGTGCCGGGTTATGCCTGGTGGCTGTTTACCGCCAATCTGTGCTGGACGCTGGCGTATGACACCATCTACGCGATGGCCGACAAGGAAGACGATTTGAAAATCGGCATCAAAACTTCGGCCATCACTTTCGGCCGGCTCGATGCCGAAATGGCGATGCTCTGCCACGGCCTGTTTGATCTGCTGATGATGCAGGTGGGCATGGCCGTTGGTGCCGGATGGCCGTTTTGGGCGGCGCTGGTGCTGACGGTTTATTGGCAGTGGCGCCACTATCTGCGCATTCAGAGGCGGGATCGCGACGAGTGTTTTGCCGTTTTTCTCGACAACAACAAAATCGGCTGGCTGTGGTTTACCGCGCTGGCGGTGCAGTACGGCGCCGGTTCTTAAGGATTTTTTGTTTTCAGGCTGCCTTTAGCGGGCAGCCTGAAAATTGTTTGGGCAACAGCCGAATAAAACACGCCGCCCGGGACAACTCGGGCGGCGCTTCAGTTTTCAGGCTGCTTCAAGCAAGGCAGCCTGAAAGGTTTTACTCTTCAAATTTCAGCTTGTGTTTGGCGGCGGCAGCGGCCAGTTGGGTTTGCGCGGCCATCAGCTTCTGCTGGCCGCTCATCATTTGTTTCTGCGCTTCCATCATCGCGGCGGCATTATTAGGATCTTTTGCATCGAGCTTAAAGCCTTTTTCGATGCCGGCAACCATTTCGCCCATACCCTGCGAGAGGTTGTTGCGGATGGCTTTGCCTTCTTCCGATTGCAGGTTCAGTGCGTTCAATTTTTCCGGCAGCGGGCGGAAGAAGACCAGCATTTCTTCAACAATGGCTTTTTGTTCTTCTTCGCTCTTGGCGGCCATCAGCCGGTCTTGGAATTTTTGGTTGGCTTCTTTGCTGTAGCCGGTTGCTTTCACCGCTTCGCTGATGGCTTTCAAATCTTCCACTTCAGGGTTGCTGCAGGCGGCGAGCAGAGCAATGCTGCCCAGCAGCAGGGCAGCTTTGGAGAGGTTTTTGCCGAGGTTTTGCCAGAATTTCATGTAAACAGTCCTTTGTTGTCGGTTTGGATGGGGGAAAACGGCTTTCAGGCAGCCTGAAAGCCGCTGCGGATTATAAAGGTTTCAGCGGTTTTCGGCAGCGCTTTTTGCGGCGGCGGCGCCAAGTTTTTCAATGCCGGTGCTGCCGAGTGCCTGCACCAGATCGCGGGCGCGGCCGTGGCTGCCGATCGGGTAGTCGGGAGCAATTTCCGCTAGCGGCAGCATCACGAAACTGCGCTGGTGGGCGCGCGGGTGGGGCAGGGTGAGTTCGGCGTCGTCGGATATGCTGCCGGCAAAGTCGATCAAGTCCAAATCCAGCGTGCGCGGGGCGTTGCGAAAGCTGCGCACGCGGCCGAAGCGGGTTTCGATGTCCTGCAGTAGGTGCAGCAGCTCGCGCGCGCCGCAGTCGGCTTCAACGAGAGCGACGGCATTGACGAAATCGGGCTGGTCGGCATAGCCGACGGGCGCGCTCAGATACAGCGACGAGGCTTGCAGGCTGCGGATAACGGGCAGGGCGGCAACGGCGGCGATGGCGCGGCGCACCTGTTCGGCAGGGTTTTCGAGATTGCTGCCGAAGGCGATAAGGGCGGTGGCGGTCATGGCGGTAAACGGGAAAACAATGGGAAAAGCAGCCTGAAAACGCGGCGGGCGTTTTTCAGGCTGCCTGCGCGGCAAGATAGGCTTCGAGCGCGGCGGCATCGAGATGCCAGTGGCAGATTTGGTGGGCGCCATGCAGCAGCACCGGCACCAGCTCGTTGTACTTTTCTTCGAGCGCGGGGTCGTCATCGACATCGACGATTTCGATCTCAAAGCCCCAGCGTTCTTGAAATGGGCGCAGCGCGTCGCGCATCTGGTGGCACAGGCCGCAGTATTCGCGGAACATCAGGGTCAGGGTCATGGTGCGGGTGCTTCCGAAACGGGTTTCAGGCTGCTTTGCAGGCAGCCTGAAAAACGGATTACAGCCAGCCGGCGCCGTTTTCGCGCACGATTTGCGCCAGCGCGTCGAGCCAGTCGGGGTTGTCGTTGAGGCAGGGGATGTAGTGGTAGTCGCTGCCGCCGGCGGCATGGAAAAGCTCGCGGCCGCTGATGGCGATTTCTTCCATGGTTTCGAGGCAGTCGGCAACAAAGCCGGGGCAGGCGATGTCGATGCGGCCGCCCGCGTTTTTTTTCGCCAGCTGTTTTATCAGCTGCTGGGTGTTGGGTTCCAGCCATTTGGCGGGGCCGAAGCGGCTTTGGAAGCAGACTTCGTAATCCTGTTCGCCCAAACCGAGTTCGGCGGCAATCAGGCGGGCGCTGTGGCGGCATTCCGACTGGTAGGGGTCGCCGTTGCGCTCGTGGCGCAGCGGGATGCCGTGGAAGCTGAACAGCAGTTTGCCTCCGCTGCCGTGTTGGGCGCGGTAATTGCGGATTTGCGCGGCTTGGGCGCCGATGTAGGCGGGATGGTCGTAAAAGCGGCTGACGGTGCGCAGCGACATCTGGTTGCGCTGGCGCTTCAAGGCATCGTGCACCTGGTCAAGCGCGGCGCCGCTGCTGCTGCCGGCGTATTGCGGATACAGCGGCAGCACAATCAGCCGGCCGACGCCCTGCGCTTTGAGTGCTTCGATGGCCGAGGGGATGGACGGTTCGCTGTAGCTCATCGCATAGGCGACGGCGACATCTTCAGGCAGCCGGCTTTGCAGCCCTTCGCACTGGCGGCGGGTAAACACTTCCAGCGGCGAGCCTTCCTTAAACCACACTTTGGCGTAGTTGGCGGCGCTTTTTTTGGCGCGCAGCGGCAGAATCACGCCGCGCAGCAGCGGCTGCCACAGCAGGGCGGGCAGCTCGACGATGCGCCGGTCGGAAAGAAAGCTGCGCAGATAGGGGCGCACGGCGGCGGCGGTGGGAGCGGCGGGGGTGCCGAGATTGATCAGCAGCACGCCGGTTTTCTGCCGGCCGCCGGCTGCCGGCTTGGGTTCGGGATTCAAAGATTTCATGGCAGTGGTGTGGTGGCGGGGCTGCCGGCAATCCGTCGGGATTGCGGCGTTTCGCGCCCTTGTCGTTGTGGTTTGCGCGAAAAGCGCATGGTGCCTTTTCAGGCTGCTTTCGGGAAACAGGCAGCCTGAAAGGTTTTCAGGCTGCCTGCGGGCGGTGCGGCGCTTTAGTTGTTGCCGCCGTTATTGTTGTTGAGGCCTTGGCGGCGGACGACGGCGGGAACTTCAAAATCGTCGAGTACCGACTGACTGGAGAAGTCGGCGGCCACCAGGTTCATGCTGCGGGTTTTGCGGCCGGAGATAATCATGCCGGCGCCGTCGCCGCCCAGCGCGTCGTGGCGGGGGGTGCTGCGCACGGGCGCTGCGGGACGCGGCTGGTTTTGGTCTTCAAGACCGGTGGCGATGATGGTGATGCGGATGGCGTCTTCGTCCATGTTCTCGTCTTCGACGTTGCCGAATTTGAGTTCGGCATCCGGCAGCGCGTATTCGGTAACCTTGGCCATGATTTCTTCGTATTCGTCGAGAATGAAGCATTCGGGCGCGGTGGTGATGTTGACCAGCACGCCTTTGGCGCCGTTGAGGTTGATATCGTCCAGAAGCGGGCTGGAGATAGCTTCCTGTACGGCGATGCGGGCGCGGTCGGGGCCGCTGGCTTCGCCGATGCCCATCATCGCCATGCCGGTGATGCTCATCATGTTTTTGACGTCGGCAAAATCAACGTTGATCAGGCCGCGGTAGGTAACGATTTCAGAGATGCCGGCCACGGCGTTGCGCAGCACGTTGTTGGCGGCGCGGAAAGCGGCGCGTACGGTTACGCCTTTGCCCAGCGCGGCGAGCAGTTTGTCGTTGGGCACTACGATCAGCGAATCGACGTGGCGTTTGAGATTGTCGATGCCTTCCTGGGCGATGGCGGTGCGGCGACCTTCGTGTTTGAAGGGGCGGGTAACCACGGCCACGGTCAGGATGCCGAGTTCTTTGGCCACTTCGGCAATCACCGGAGTGGCGCCGGTGCCGGTGCCGCCGCCCATACCGGTGGTGATGAACAGCATATCGGCGCCGCTGATCAGTTTGGCAATCGCTTCACGGTCTTCCAGCGCGGCATCGCGGCCGACTTCGGGATTGGCGCCGGCACCCAAACCGCGGGTCAGGTTGACGCCGAGCTGGATTTTGTTTTTCGCCAGATTGCCCTGCAGCGATTGGGCATCGGTGTTGGCGCTGATGTATTCGACGCCCTGGATCGGATTTTCGATCATGTGGTTGATGGCGTTGCAGCCGCCGCCGCCGACGCCGATGACTTTGATGACAGTCGAACCGACGACGGTTTCGATGGTGGGATTGGCGGTGTTTTCCATAATAGTGCAAGCTCCTTAACGCTCGGGGCGGGTGATGGTAATGGTAATCGGGCGGCGGCCGGGGCAGCCTGAAAGGGTAGGGCGGATCAGAATTTTTCGTTTATCCACTGTTTGGTGCGCGTCCACCAGCTTTCGCCGTCGTCTTCTTCGTGGACGGCATGGCTGCGCTGCGGTGCCGGCGTGTGGTCGGCTGGCGCTTCGCTGTCGCGGCGGCGCACGGGAACGCCGGCGCTGCTGCCGTGGTGCAGGGCGCGTTCCTGCGCGGTTTGCAGCAGGCCGATAACGGTGGCGTAGCGCGGGTTGCGGATGCGTTCGGAAACGCCGCTGATTTCCTGCGGCACGCCGACACGGGCGGGCAGGTTGAAGACGTTTTCGGCCAGATCGGTGCAGCCGTTGAGCAGCGAAGCGCCGCCGGTAAGCACCACACCGGAGGTAAGCACGTCTTCGGGGAAGCCGGAGCGGCGCAGTTCGTTCAGTGCCAGTTCCAAAATTTCTTCGACGCGCGGGCCGATGATGCTGGCGAGCACGCGGCGGGCGATCTGGCGCGGCGGACGATCGCCAACGCTGGGGACTTCGACCATTTCGTCCAAACCTTCGATATCGGGATGGTCGGTGGCGACGCCGTGGAAGATTTTGATGCGCTCGGCGGCGCCGTAGGGCGTGCGCAGCGCCTGGGCGAGGTCGCGGGTAATCAAATCGCCGGCAATCGGGATAACGGCGGTGTGGCGGATGGCGCCGTTGGTGTAAACGGCGATGTCGGTGGTGCCGCCGCCGATGTCGAGCACGCACACGCCGAGTTCTTTTTCGTCTTCGGTGAGCACCGCATCGGCGCTGGCCAAGGGCTGCAGCACCACTTCGTCCACTTTCAGGCCGCAGCGCTCGATGCATTTTTGCAGGTTTTGCAATGCGGTGGCGGCGCCGGTGATGATGTGCACGCGGGTATCGAGGCGGATGCCGCTCATGCCGATCGGCTCGCGCACGCCGGGCTGGTTGTCGATGATGTATTCCTGCACCACGGTGTGCAGCACCTGGTGGTCGGGCGGGATATTGACGGCTTTGGCGGTTTCTTTGGCGCGCTCGATGTCGGCCTGGGTGACTTCGCCGTCTTTGATTTTGACCACGCCTTGCGAATTGCGGCTGCTGATGTGGTTGCCGGAGATGCCGATGGTTACGCTGCGGATTTTGCAGTCGGCCATGTGTTCGGCTTCGCCGACCGCCTGGCGGATAGCCTGGGCGGTGGCGTCGATATTGTTGACCATACCGGCTTTGAGGCCGCGCGATTCGACCTGGCCTAAGCCGACGATGTGGATTTCTTCGTCGATGATTTCGCCGATCAGGGCGATGACTTTCGAGGTGCCGATGTCTAGGGCACAGACGTATTGTTTGTTTTCCATATAGGGCGGTTTCCCGGAAAAATGCCGTCGCGGATGCTTTTCAGGCTGCCTGAAACTCAGCGGCGGCGGGTTTGGGCTTTGTTGTTGTTTTTCGGTGCGGCGCTCTCGGCCGCTGCGGTGTAGGGCGCTTCGGCATCGTCGTCTTTGGGCAGGGCAGGGCGCTCGGATTTGCTGCGGTAGCCGACGGCGAATCCGTCTTTATAGCGCATATCGACATAATCGAGCGCATGGGCATGCGCCGCCAGATGGCCGGACCAGGATTCGGCGAAGCGGCCGATGCGGTGGTGGATGTTTTCCCGACCCAGACGCACTTCGACGCCGTTGTCGAGCATCAGCGTCCAAGCCGAGCGCGGGCTGTATTGTAAACGCAGAATCTTCAAACGCAAAGGCTGCAGCTTGGTGCTGAAGGCGCGGTAGTTCTCAATCATCAGCGGCATATCGCGCGATTCGCCGTCAAACTCGGGCAGTTCGGCATCGTAGGCAGCCTGAAAAATGCGGCCTTTATCATCGACCAGTCCGGCGTGTTCGTTGTCGCGCAGCCAGCGGGCAAAGGGTTTGTGTTCGCTGACGCGGATTCTGATGGTGTGCGGCGGAACGCGCTCGGCTTTGGCGTCGGCCACCCACGGGTCGCTTTGGACAATGCTCTGCGCGCGGCCGACATCGACGCTGAAAAAGCTGCCGGTCAGGCCGGGGCGCACGCGCTCGAACAGTTTTTCCTTGTCGGCATACTGCAGGGCGGCTTGTCCTTCGGTGGGAACGATGTCGATGCTGGCGATGTGGAAATAGGGGTGCTTGTTCAGCCACAGCGCACCGGCGATTAAGACGGCAAGCCAGGCGGCGTAATAAAACAGCTTCACGGCGGCTCTCCGAATCAGGCGCGGGCGGTTTGCAGGATGATCAGGCACAAATCGGCAAAGCCGATGCCGGCTTCCAGCGCGGCTTTGGGCACCAGGCTGTGGTCGGTCATGCCGGGAACGGTGTTGATTTCCAGCAGGTAGAGTTTGCCGTTTTCATCGCGCAAAAAATCGACGCGCGCCCACGAATCGCGGCCGCCGAGGGCTTCGAAAGCGCGCAGTGCCAGCGAGCGCATTTCTTTTTCGTGTTCTTCGCCCAAATCCGACGGGCATTGGTAAACGGTGTTGTCGAGCAGGTATTTGGCTTCGTAGTCGTAAAACTCGTTGGCGGGGATGATGCGGATGGTGGGCAGCGCCTGGCCGCCGACGATGGCGCAGGTGTATTCGCCGCCGGAAATGAAGCGCTCGGCAAGAATTTCGCCGTGCAGGTTTTGCCCGCGCAACTCGCGGTAGCGGGCTTCGAGTTCGGCGGTGGTTTTGACTTTATAAACGCCGACGCTGCTGCCTTCGGCGGCGGGTTTGATAAACAGCGGCAGGCCGAGTTCGGCGGCGACGGCGGCAAAGTCGCTGTCATCGTGCAGCACGGTAAAGGGCGGCACCGGCAGGTCGAGCGCCTGCCAGATCAGTTTGCTGCGGTATTTGTCCATGCCCAGCGCCGAAGTGAGCACGCCGCTGCCGGTGTAGGGGATGCCCAGTGCTTCGAGCGCGCCCTGCACGGTGCCGTCTTCGCCGTAGGTGCCGTGCAGAATGTTGAAGGCAGCCTGAAAGCCGTCGGTTTTGAGTGCGGACAAATCGCGCTCGGCAGGGTCGAACAAATGGGCATCGACGCCCTTGCTTTGCAGGGCGGCGAGAATGGCGCGGCCGCTGTTGAGCGACACTTCGCGCTCGGCGGAAAAACCGCCGGCGAGTACGGCTACTTTACCGATACTGTGCATGGTGGAACTTTCTGTGCGTGCGGCAGCCTGAAACTTTCAGGGTGCCTGAAAACGGTGGAAAACGAAAAACGGAGCGCGACCGTTTTTTCAGGCTGCTTTTGCCGTATGCAGGAAAGCAGCCTGAAAGGATCAGGCGGTTTTGGCGGTGAGATCGACCAGCGCCTGCGCGGTTTTGCTGATGCTGCCGGCGCCCATCGCCAAGAGCACGTCGCCATCCTGCAAAAAGCCCAGCAGGGCATGGGGCAGGGCGGCGATGTTTTCGCAGTAGAGCGGCTCGCCGCCTTCGGGGCGGCTTTCCTGCAGGGCGCGTGCCAATGCGCGGCTGTCCGCGCCTTCGATGGGCGCTTCGCCGGCGGGATAGACTTCGGTGAGCGCGAGGGCGTCGGCGCTGCCGAGTATCTGCACGAAGGAATCGAACAAATCGCGGGTGCGGCTGTAGCGGTGCGGCTGGAAGGCCAGCACCAGGCGGCGGTCGGGGTAGGCGCCGCGCGCGGCGGCGAGGGTGGCGGACATTTCGGCGGGATGGTGGCCGTAGTCGTCGATAACCAGCGCGCTGCCTCCGTTGGGTAGTGGGATTTCGCCATAGTGCTGGAAGCGGCGGTTCACGCCTGCAAAGTGGCGCAGGCTGTCTTGGATGGCGCTGACCGGCACGCCGCATTCAAGGGCGATGCCGATGCTCGCCAGTGCGTTGAGCACGTTGTGGCGGCCGGGCAGGTTGAGGCGCACGTCGAAATTCAGGTTGCCGGTTTTGCCGCGGTAGGCGACTTTGAAACGCATCTGTGCGCCGGCGGCTTCGATGTCGTAGGCGCGCAAGTCGGCGTTTTCGTCGTCGATGGCGTAGGTGGAGTAGGGGCGGCGGATTTCCGGCAGGATGGCGCGGACGTTGGCGCTGTCGCTGCACAAAAAGGCTTTGCCGTAGAAGGGAATGCGGTGGACGAAGTCGATAAAGGCCTGGTGTAGGCGGCGCGCGTCGTGGCCGTAGGTGTCCATGTGGTCTTCGTCGATATTGGTAACCACGGTGAGCACGGGACTAAGATACAGGAAGGAGGCGTCGCTTTCGTCGGCCTCGGCCACGATGTAGTCGCCCTGCCCGAGCTTGGCGTTACTGCCGGCGGCGGTGAGTTTGCCGCCGATAACGAAGGTGGGGTCGAGGCCGGCGGCGCTGAGGATGGAGGCGGTCAGGCTGGTGGTGGTGGTTTTGCCATGGGTGCCGGCGATGGCGATGCCCTCGCGCAGGCGCATCAGTTCGGCCAGCATCAGCGCGCGCGGAATCACCGGAATGTGCTGCGCGTGCGCGGCCTGCACTTCGGGATTGTCGGCTTGGACGGCGGTGGAGGTTACGACGACATCGACGTCTTCCACCTGCTCGGCGCGGTGGCCGTGGAAAACGCGGATGCCGGCCTGCTGCAGGCGCTCGGTTACGGCGCTGGGGGTTTGGTCGGAGCCGGAAACGCGGAAGTTGAGGTTGTGCAGCACTTCGGCGATGCCGCACATGCCGGCGCCGCCGATGCCGACGAAGTGGATTTTCTTGACGCGGTTTTTCATGGTGTTTGCAATGGTGTGGGCAGTTTTCGGGCGGCAGAAGGCAGCCTGAAAGCAAAAAGCCGCCATTCTAAAGCGCCTGCCGGCGGTTTGCCATGTTTTTTGCGGTTTTTCAGGCTGCTTTTTTCGAGGGAATGCTCGAAACTGCCGGCGCTAAGGCGGGCGCTGGCGGAACGGTTCAGCGGCGGCGGACGGTTTTCAGGCTGCTTCTTCGGCAGCCAGCCGCAGCAGCGCGTCGCGGTTGGAGGGCGAGAACACGACGGCTGCGGCTTCGGCCAGCGGCAGCCAGTGGCTGGCGGTGTGTTCGGCCGACAGCCGCACCTGCGTGGGATCGGCCACGCGGGCGGAAAACCAGTGTTCGGTGTTTCGGGTTACGCCTGCGGGGTAGCGGTGGCGCCAGTGCGGGTAGATTTCGTAGTCGGTGTGAAAATGCCAGTCGGCCAGATCCTGCGGGGCAAGGGCGATGCCGGTTTCTTCGGCGGTTTCGCGCAGGGCAGCCTGAAACGGGGTTTCGCCCGCCTCCAGGCTGCCGGTTACGGACTGCCAGAAACCGGCGCGGTCGGCGCGCTCGAGCAGCAGGGCGCTGCCTTGGCCGTCGTGCAGCAGCACCAGTACGGAAACGGGGCGTTTGGGCGGCTTGGGTGTTTCAGGCTGCATCAGACGGGCTTTCTGCGGCGGTTGCGCTTTTCTGCAAGGTAACGGCAGGGGCGGGGTTGTCGTTGAGGATGCGGACTTCGCGCTGCGGGTAGGGGAATTCGATGCCTTCTTCTCGGAAGCGCTGCCAGATGGTGAGCAGGATGCGCGAGGAGAGGTCGAGAAAGCCGTTTTCGGGGTCGCTGACCCAAAAACCGAGGGTGAGGTCGATGCCGTTGTCGCCGAAGCCCACCAGATAGGCGCTGGGGTCGGGGTTCTCCTGCACGCGCGGCTCGGCGGCAGCGGCGGCTTTGAGGATTTCGAGCGCCTGTGGCAGGTCGGTCTGGTAGCCGACTTGGATGTTCAGGCTGTGTTTGAGTGAGCGGGCGGTGTAGGACTCGTTGATAACGGTGGAGGTAACGAAGGTTTCGTTCGGAATCAGCGCTTCCTGCCCGCTGCCGCTTCTGAGTACCACGTAGCGGGCGGTGATTTCGCTGACGTAGCCGGTGAAGTTGTTTACCGTGAGCCGGTCGTTGGGGCGGATGGAACGGTCGGCCAGGATGATGAAGCCGGAAACGTAGTTGCTGGCGATTTTCTGCAAGCCGAAGCCGAGGCCGACGCCGAGCGCGCCGCCGAATACCGACAATACCGTCAGGTCGATGCCCACCAGCGGCAGGGCAATCAGCACCGAAAGGATCATCAGCAGGGTTTTCACCGCCTTGCCCAGCACGATGCGCAGGTTGATGTCCAGGCGGGTGGTGCGCATCAACTGCGTGTTGATCCACTTGGCCAGCCACATCATCAGCACCATCACGATGCCCACCCACAGCAGGCCGGTCAGGATGGTGTAGAGGCTCAGGTGCGACGATCCGACGGAAAACTTCAGCGATTTCATCCATCGGATGATCAGATCGTCCACGCTCGACACCCACAGCAGGAAGCACACCCACAGCGTTGTGGAGGCCGTGCGTTCGAGGCGGTTGGAGAAATTGTTTTCCGGCAAGGCCTGGTTGATAACCGCCAGCACCAGCCGGATCATAATCATCCAGTACGCGGCCAGCGCCAGAAACTGCAGCCAGACGGCCGGAAAGCCGGCCAGCGGCCAGATAACCAGCGCCACTGCGGCAGCGGCCAGCATCAGCAGCGGCCACAAAATCCGCGCCACGATATGCCGCAGCGGATGCCAGTGGATGAATTTTTCCAGATAGCCGCGTTTTTCGATAAAGCGGCACAGCATGAAGGCGCCGCCGGCCAAGACCGCCGCCAGCGCCAGCTCCACCCAGCCCGAAGGCTGCCTGAAGCTGCGCTGCAAAAGCTGGAGGGCGAACTCGTCGCGGCTGACCATATGTGCCGAGAGCCATTCGTTGATTGTCGTTTTGTCCATTGTTCGGTTCCGGTTTTGGCTAAGTGTGTGTGTCGCCGATTATAGCCGATGCGGCTTCAGGCAGCCTGAAAAACCGTTTCAGGCTGCCTGAAGCCGGCTGGCGGGGGGCGGCGTGTGCCGCTTATTTGAGGAGCGGGGCGCTATTCGCGTACAATAGCCGACTTTATTTCATTTACCCATTGTCGAAGAACACGCCATGACCTATGCCAAAATTCTCGGTACCGGCAGTTACCTGCCCGCCAACCGCGTCAGCAACGACGACCTCGCCCAGCGCGTCGATACCTCCGACGAATGGATCAGCAGCCGCACCGGCATCAAAGCCCGCCGTCTGGCCGCTGACGACGAGAAAACCAGCGACCTGGCCGCCGCCGCCGGCCGCCGCGCCTTGGAAGCGGCAGGCCTGCAGCCGCAGGATATCGATTTGATTATCGTTGCCACCGCCACCCCCGACATGCAGTTTCCCTCCACCGCCACCATCGTCCAGCAGAAGCTCGGCATTTCAGGCTGCCCCGCATTCGACTTGCAGGCCGTCTGTGCCGGCTTCATCTATGCCATCACCACCGCCGACGCCTACATCCGCAGCGGCATGGCCAAACGCGCGCTGGTTATCGGCGCCGAAGTGTTCAGTCGTATCCTCGACTGGAACGACCGCAGCACCTGCGTGCTCTTTGGCGACGGCGCCGGCGCGGTGGTGCTCGGCGCCTCCGACGAACCCGGCCTGATCCGCAGCAAACTGCACGCCGACGGCAACTACCTCGATCTGCTCAACGTGCCCGCGCAAATCGCCGACGGCGGCGTAACCGGCCTGCCCTTTTTGAAAATGGACGGGCAGGGCGTGTTCAAATTCGCCGTCAAGCAGCTGGCCGCCGTTGCCGACGAAGTGCTGGCCGAAGCCGGCTTCTCCGCCGAAAAGCTCGACTGGATCGTGCCGCACCAGGCCAACCGCCGCATCATCGAAGCCACCGCCAAACATTTGGGCATCAGCATGGAAAAAGTCATCCTTACCGTGGCCGAGCACGCCAACACTTCCGCCGCATCGGTGCCGCTGGCACTGGACGACGGCATCCGCAGCGGCAAAATCGTCCGCGGCCAGCATCTGCTGCTCGAAGGCATCGGCGGCGGTTTTGCCTGGGGAGCGGTGCTGCTGAAGTATTAAACCGTCTGCTCTCTGCACAATGATTTTTCAGGCAGCCTGAAAGCGAAAATGCCCCGCCAACGCTTTCAGGCTGCCTTATATTTCGGAGTTGGATGATTGTTAAGGCGCCGCCGCGCTTTGCAAAAAAGCGCAAAGCCCGAAGCAGCCGCGCTAGGAATGTAAAGACAATACTGTTAAGATAAGCGCAAGCAGGTTTCAGGCAGCCTGAAACCGCAGATTTTCCAGTTGAACGAAAGGAAACCCCCATGAGCCGCGTATTATTGGTAGACGACGACGATACCCTGACCGAACTTCTGGCCGAATATCTCGGCGCCGAAGGTTTGGAAGTCAGCCGTGCGCCCGACGGCGAAAAAGGCGTGCAGGAAATCCTGAACAATCCCTACGATGTGGTGGTATTGGATTCGATGATGCCGAAAATGAACGGTTTGGACGTACTCAAAACCGTGCGCGCGCAGAGCAAAATCCCCATCATCATGCTCACCGCCAAAGGCGACGACATCGACCGCATCATCGGCTTGGAAATGGGTGCCGACGACTACGTTCCCAAACCCTGCCAGCCGCGCGAACTTTTGGCGCGCATCAATGCCATTTTGCGCCGCGCCCAGCAGAGCGGTGAAAATCCGGCGAGCAACGCCAGCAGCATTACCGCCAGCAACGTTACCCTTTACCCGGCCAAACGGCAGGCGGAAGTCGGCGACAAGCCGCTGGAGCTGACCAGCACCGAATTCAACCTTTTGGAAGTGCTGATGCGCCACGCCGGACAAGTGGTCAGCAAAGACACGCTTTCGGAAGAAGCGCTCGACCGCAAGCTGGCCAAGTTCGACCGCAGCATCGATGTGCACATTTCCAGCATCCGTCACAAATTGGGCGACGCGTCGCTGATTCAAACGGTGCGCGGTTTGGGTTATCTGTTTGTTAAAAACTAAACGTTCCGTGCTTTAGCGCAACATGAAATTATTTCAAAGAATTTTCGCCACGTTCTGTATGGTCATCATCTGCGCCATCTTCGTGGCGAGTTTTTCTGTGTGGCTCTTGCAGACCCGCATGGTGGAAAACCATTTCCAGCGTACGCGCACCATGGAAATCAACCTGCTCTCCAACGCGCTCACCACCTTTCAGGCGCAGGGCGAAGACGCCACGCGCAACCTGCTCGAGCGCTGGCGCAGCGATCCGTCGGCGCAGAACGTCATCATCATCACCGGCGACAACAAACAGGACATTCTCGGCCGCAGCGTGCAGCCGGACGAAGTGGCGCACGCCTATGATTTCGCCCTGAAAAACCCCAATTCCAATCTGTCGGCCATCTATTACGACCCCTTTGGCGAAGAGTATCTGTTTTTTATCCGCGATTTCGACAAAAACACCGTCAAACCGATGCCCGGCCTGCTGATTCCCGGTCTGTCGGTGGCGCCGGTATGGCACGAATTCATCATTTTGGCGGTTACCCTGATTGTCGGCCTGCTGCTGGCCTATATCCTGGCCAGCAATATTTCCCGCCCGATCCGAATTTTGGAAAAAGGCATGAACCGGCTGGCATCCGGCGATTTGAACGCCCGCGTCTCGCAGCAGCTGGACGATCGCAAAGACGAGCTGGCCAGCCTGGGCGTGCATTTTGACCGCATGGCCGCGCAGTTGCAGAAGCTGGTGGAAAAAGAGCGCCACCTGCTGCACCACGTTTCCCACGAGATGCGCTCGCCGCTGGCGCGGATACAGGCGCTGCTTGGCTTGTTGCACATGCAGCCGCAAAAGCAGGAAGTGTATCTGGGCAAGCTCGAAAGCGAACTGACACGGATGGATGCTTTGGTGGGCGAACTCTTGACCCTGTCGCGGCTGGAAACCGCCAACACCCCGCTGGAAAAAGAACCCTTCGCCCTGCTGCCCTTTTTAGAGCAGCTGGTAGAAGACAGCCAGCCGGTGGCGCAGCAAAACGAGCAGACCGTATCGCTCGAAGTGCGCGGCATCAATCCGGAAGCCCGCTTTAACGGCAACGAAGGCTATCTCTACCGCGCTTTTGATAACGTTATCCGCAACGCGATGAACTACAGCCCCGCCGGCAGCACCATTCTTTTGAGCTGCCACGAAGACCGCCACCACCTGCACATCGAAATCACCGACAACGGCCCGGGCATCCGCGAAGACCAGATTCCGCACATCTTCACCGCCTTTTACCGCGCCGACAGCAGCGGCAACAAACCCGGCACCGGCCTGGGGCTGGCGCTGGCGCGGCACATTGCCGAGCAGCACGATGGCAAAATCCTGGCCGAAAACGTCAGCCCAAGCGGCCTGAAGATCCACTTTATCCTGCCCAAAACCCAGCTGCCGGGCGGCAAAAAATAGTTTTCAGGCTGCCTTGTCTGGAGTCGTGCAACAAAGGACAAAGGCAGCCTGAAAAAAAGCAGAAAATCCCCTGTACGCCGCCGCGTTTTGTGGCATAATCCGCGCTCCCGTCGGCGCACGAGCGCGGCGGGTTCGGAGTTTGAGCAGGTTGCTTTGCCAGCTGGCCAAACTTGTCGCCGCAAGGCTTTTTTTATTTTAGGAAATTCATCATGGCTCTGTCCGTAGAACAAAAAGCGCAAATCGTTAAAGACTTCCAACGCAAAGAAGGCGATACCGGCTCTTCAGAAGTGCAAATCGCCCTTCTGACTTTCCGTATCAACGACTTGGCGCCCCACTTCAAAGCAAACCCCAAAGACAAACACAGCCGCCGCGGCCTGCTGAAAATGGTCAGCGCCCGCCGCCGCCTGCTGGCCTACCTGCGCCGCACCGATGCGGAAACTTACCGCAACGTGATTTCCCGTCTGGGTCTGCGCAAATAAGACCTGCGTTTTCAGGCTGCCTGAGTTTTCAGGTAGCCTTATTTGTAGCTGTTGCGAATCCGGCAGCCTGAAAGCCGGATTGTTTTCCCCAAACCACCGTAAACGAGAAACCCATGAAAAAACTGCTGATGCTGGCGGCACTTTCCGCCGCTGCCGCGCTGCCGCTGCAGGCTACCGCCAAAGACATTTCCCGTGCCGTTCCGACGGTCGAGCAGGCCGTGCGCCACAACAAAGCGCCGAAGATTGCCAAACCGGCGCCCGCCAACCAAATCATCGCCTACTACAGCGCCGACAGCGAACGCGCCGACGGCCCGCAGGCCGGCGGCTATTACCGCGTGCTGCTCGGCCACACCAAAGACGGCGCAGCCGTGGTTCAGGATTTTTATCAGGACAGCAAAGCCAAACAGATCGATCCCGTTGCCATGCGCAAAGACGCCGATCCTACTGACTTTGATGCCGAAAGTACCGAAGGGCGCACCATTTGGTATTCGCCCGAAGGCAAGCTGACCAATTTTGCCGACCATGAAAAAGGCGAGCTGGTTTACTCGGTTTCTTATGTTGACGGCAAGCCGGCGCTGGAAATCCGCAAAGACCCGCGCGACAAAAGCCGCGAAAGCCAGATTATTTATGATGAGCACGGCCAGGTCTTGATGGAGATTGAAGAGACAGGCAAGGGTGTCAAAACCGTTGCCTACCGCAGCAACGGCTCCAAACTTGCCGAGACCTTCACGCCCAAAGGCGGCGAAATCAGCCACAAATGGTGGACGGCCGCCGGCAAGGAAACCGATCAGGAAAGCGTAATCGGCGAACTGCTGACTTTGGAAAAACGCGTCCGCAACCGCATGGACGCCATCTCCAACTAAACGCACAATCGCACCAAACCCCGCTGGTTTTCAGGCAGCCTGAAAAGCAGCGGGGTTTGTTTGTATGCCCAATACCGACCACGGATAAAACGGAGCAGGGCGCAAAAAAAGCAGCCTGAAAACTTTTCAGGCTGCCTTTGTATTGTCCGCGCGTTTTACAGCATAATGCGGCGGAAGTCCTGCAACAGCTTGGCGAGGAACACGGTGAAGCGCATACCGGCGGCGCCGTCGATGACGCGGTGGTCGAACGAGAGCGACAGCGGGCACATCAGGCGCGGCTCGAATGCGGAGCCGTTCCAAACCGGTTTCATCTGCGATTTGCACACGCCCAAGATGGCGACTTCGGGGGCGTTGACAATCGGGGTGAAGCCGGTGCCGCCGATGCCGCCGAGGCTGGAAATGGTAAAGCACGCGCCCTGCATTTCCTGCGGTTTGAGCTTGCCTTCACGGGCTTTTTTGCTCAACTCGGTCAGCTCTTGACTGATTTCTTTCAGGCCTTTTTTGTCCACGTCTTTGATTACCGGTACAACCAAGCCGTTGGGCGTGTCGGCGGCAAAGCCGATGTGGAAGTATTTTTTCAGCACCAGATTATCGCCATCCAGCGAGGAGTTGAACTCGGGGAAGGCTTTGAGCGCGGCCACGGAAGCCTTGATGATAAAGGCCAGCGGCGAGAGTTTCACGCCTTCGCGCTCCCACTCTTTGTTGAGCTGTTTGCGGAATTCTTCCAGCTCGGTCATGTCGGCTTCGTCGTGAACGGTAACGTGCGGAATCACCACCCAGTTGCGCGACAGGTTTTGGCCGGAGATTTTTTTGATGCGGGAGAGTTCTTTGACTTCGATTTCGCCGAACTTGGCAAAATCCACTTTCGGCCACGGCAGCAGATCCAAACCGCCGCCGAGCGATGCGCCGGCCGCTGCGGGTTTGCCCGCGCCGCCCTGCATGGCGGATTTGACGAAGGCTTTGATGTCGTCTTTGGTGATGCGGCCTTTGGTGCCGCTGCCTTTGACCAGGCTCAGATCGACGCCCAGTTCGCGCGCCAGTTTGCGGGCGGAAGGGCCGGCGTGGGCTTTGGCGAAACCGGCTTCGTTGACAGGGGTGCTGCCGAAGGCGGCCACCGGTACGGCGGGAGCGGCAGCCGGTGCGGGAGCGGCCGTCTGAACGGGTGCGGGAGCAGGCGCGGCGGCCTGTGCGGCAGGAGCAGCCTGAACGGGTGCGGCTGCGGCGGCACCGCTGGCGGCAACGTCGATAATCAGGCTGCCTTCGGAAACTTTGTCGCCCACTTTCACGTGCACGGCGGTAACGGTGCCGGCGGCGGTGCAGGGCACGTCCATGGTGGCTTTGTCGGTTTCCAAGGTAATCAGGGTTTGGTCTTCGGCCACGCTGTCGCCGACTTTGATTTCGACGGCGATCACGTCCACATCGCTGTGGCCGCCGATATCGGGCACGACCACCTGTACGGTGGCGCCGCCTGCGGCAGGGGCAGCCTGAACGGGCGCGGCGGCGGGCTGTTCGGCCGGTGCGGGCGCGGCAGCCGGAGCGGCGGCTGTGCCTGCGCCGTCGGTTTCCACCAGCAGAATCACGCCGCCTTCGGAGATTTTGTCGCCGACTTTGACTTTGACTTCTTTGACCACGCCGGCATCGGTGGCGGGCACGTCCATAGTCGCCTTGTCGGTTTCCAGGGTGATCAGGGTGTCGTCCACGGCGATGGTGTCGCCGGCTTTGACTTCGACGGCGATGATGTCGACGTTTTCGTGTCCGCCGATATCGGGGACTTTGATTTCTACGATGCTCATGTTTTTCCTTAGGTTATTTGTTTAGGGAAAGGGTTTCAGGCTGCTTGGGGCCGTCTGAAAAACAGGCTTTCTAACGCCTGCTGCATTTGACGGCGTTTGCCAGCGGCACGGCTTTCAGGCTGCCGTCGGCGGCGATGTCGTACACGGCGACGCCGCAGGCTTTGCCGCTCACGCCGACCACTTCATAGTCGTGTCCGGCTTCGGGCACGAAAGAAGCGGCGCGCGAAGTGCAGCTGCCTTCGTTGGTGTGGACGGTGTAAGCAGGCGTTTGAAGCGTGTTGGTCAGGCCGACAAAGGCGGTTTCCACGTTGACGGCTTTGCCTGCGGGCACGGCCATTTCGCGGAAGAAGGCGCGCGAAAGAATGCCGTTTTTGCTGCCGAGGGCTTTGCTGTTTTCGGTGGCGGGAATGCCGATGCTGTGGCTTTTCACCGAGCCGACCAGCGAGCCGAAGGCGTCGCCCATGCTGCCGCCGATATTGCTTTTTTGCCCGCGCTCGCCGGCGGCGCAGTCGATGCCGCTGGTGATCAGGGTGGGCTTTTGGTTTTGGCCGTACAGGCGGATGCGCGCCTGCGTGCCGCTGTCGTAGCCGCCGCCCTGTTGGACGACGGGGGCGGGGCTGGAACAGGCGGCCAGCAGCAGGATTGCGGCAGTGCCGGTAAACGAAAGTTTCATGGCGGTTTCCAAGATGGGCTTTCAGGCTGCCTTGAAGTGTTTAAAGGCAGCCTGAAAGCAGATTTCTCTTTTCAGACGGCCTTTTCAGGCTGCCTTATCTGGCGGTTTTCGGTTTTTTCAGACGACCTTTGAATAGTTGCCAGAAGGCTGTCTGAGAATCTTTTTGAAAAGCTTGAAGGCGGCAGCCTGAAAACTTTGGGATACGGTTTTCAGGCTGCCTTATCCGCCTTAGCGTTTCCAGCTCGGCGCGGTGTCGGTCTGGATGCCGTATTTGGCGATGGCCTGCTGCACGGTTTCTTTGCCGATTTTGCCTTGCTCGGCCAGGGCGTTGAGCGCGGTTATGGCGACGTGGTAGCGGTCGACTTCAAAGAAGGAGCGCAGGTTGGCGCGGCTGTCGGAGCGGCCGAAACCGTCGGTGCCCAGGACGTGGTAGTCGTTGGGGATGTAGGCGCGGATGCGGTCGGCGAAGCTGCGCACGTAGTCGGTGGCGGCAACTACCGGGCCTTCGCGGCCTTGCAGTTGGGCGGTTACGAAGGGGGTTTTCTGCTCACCCATGGGGTGCAGCAGGTTGTGGCGCTCGACTTCGATGGCGTCGCGGTGCAGCAGGTTGAAGGACGGGCAGGACCAGATGTCGGCTTCGACGTTGAAGTCGTTTTTCAGCAGCTCGGCGGCGGCAATCACTTCCTGCAGGATGGTGCCGGAGCCCATCAGCTGTACGCGTTTGTCGCCTTTGCCGCCTTCGCGCAGCAGGTACATACCTTTGAGAATCTGCTCTTCGATGCCTTCGCGCTGGGGCAGGGCGGGGTGAGTGTAGTTTTCGTTCATCAGGGTGATGTAGAAGAAGACGTCTTCGTTGTCGACGTACATTCTCTGCAGACCGCTGTGGACGATGACGGCCACTTCGTAGGAGAAGGTGGGGTCGTAGGTGACGCAGTTGGGGATCAGGTCGGCCTGAATATGGCTGTGGCCGTCTTCGTGCTGCAAACCTTCGCCGTTGAGCGTGGTGCGGCCGGCGGTGCCGCCGAGCAGGAAGCCGCGCGCGTGCATGTCGCCCGCTGCCCAGGCCAAGTCGCCGACGCGCTGGAAGCCGAACATGGAGTAGTAGATGTAGAAGGGGATCATGGCGAAGCGGTTGTTGGCGTAGCTGCTGGCGGCGGCAATCCAGTCGGCCATCGCGCCCGGTTCGTTGATGCCTTCCTGCAGGATTTGGCCGTCAACCGATTCTTTGTAGAACATCAGCTGGTCTTTGTCCTGCGGGGTGTACTGCTGGCCTTTGGGGTTCCAGATGCCGTATTGGCGGAACATGCCTTCCATGCCGAAGGTGCGGCTTTCGTCGGGAACGATGGGGACGATGCGCCGGCCGATCTGTTTGTCTTTGAGCAGGGTGGCGAGAATGCGCACGAAGGCCATGGTGGTGGAGAATTCGCGGTCGCCGCTCGATTGCAGCTGGGCGTCGAAGTCGCTCAGAGCGGGAATCGGCAGGGCTTCGTTGTTGGGGTTGCGCTGGGGCAGGTAGCCGCCGAGTGCGTTGCGGCGCTCGCGCAGGTATTTCATTTCTTCGCTGTCTTCGGGGAAGCGGAAGTAGGGCAGATCGCCGCTGTCAATCTGCTCGTCGGTAACCGGAATGCCGAAGCGGTCGCGGAACTGTTTGAGCGATTTGACGTCCATTTTTTTCGCCTGGTGGGCGATGTTTTGGCCTTCGCCGGATGCGCCCATGCCGTAGCCTTTGATGGTTTTGGCCAGGATGACGGTGGGGCGGCCGCCGGCGTTGTTTACCGCTTCGTGGTAGGCGGCATAGACTTTGTGCGGGTCGTGGCCGCCGCGGTTCAGCGCCCAGATTTCGTCGTCGGACATGTCGGCGACCATCGCTTTGAGTTCGGGCGTGTTGAAGAAGTGTTCGCGCACGTAGGCGCCGTCTTTGGATTTGTAGGTTTGGTAGTCGCCGTCGAGACACTCTTCCATGCGCTGTTTGAGCACGTTGTTGGTGTCGCGGGCAAGCAGGCCGTCCCAGCGGCTGCCCCAGATGACTTTCAGCACGTTCCAGCCGGCGCCGCGGAAGTTGCCTTCCAATTCCTGGATGATTTTGCCGTTGCCGCGCACCGGGCCGTCCAAGCGCTGCAGGTTGCAGTTGATGACGAAAATCAGGTTGTCCAAGCCTTCGCGGGCGGCCAGTGCAATCGCGCCCTGGCTCTCGGGCTCGTCCATTTCGCCGTCGCCGCAGAAACACCACACTTTGCGGCCTTTGGTTTTGGCCAAGCCGCGCGATTCAAGGTATTTCAGGAAACGCGCCTGGTAAATCGCCATCAAGGGGCCAAGACCCATTGAAACGGTGGGGAACTGCCAAAATTCAGGCAGCAGGTGCGGGTGCGGGTAGGACGGCAGGCCGTTGCCGCCGACTTCCTGACGGAAATTGTTGAGCTGCTCTTCGCTCAGACGGCCTTCGACATAGGCGCGGGCGTAAAAGCCGGGGGCAGAGTGGCCTTGGATGTAGATCAGATCGCCTTCTTCTCCGGCGGCTTCGTTTTTGGCGCGCCAAAAGTGGTTGAAGCCGACATCGTACAGGGTGGCCGAAGACTGGAAGGACGCGATGTGGCCGCCCAGTTCGAGATTTTTCTTACCGGCGCGCAACACCATGGCGGCGGCGTTCCAGCGGATGATCGAGCGGATGCGGTGCTCCAGTTCGTGGTTGCCGGGGGATTTTTGCTCTTTGCCCACCGGAATGGTGTTCAGATAGGCGGTGGTGGCGTCAAACGGCAGGTGCACGCCGCGGCGGCGGGTGTATTTGACCAGGTTTTCCAATAAGAAATGCGCCCGCTCCGAGCCTTCGTTTTCCAGCACGGAACTGAGCGCATCCAGCCATTCTTGGGTTTCGATAGGATCAGCGTCGTTCATATCGTTATAGGTTTGGGACATGGTGCATCCTTTCTGTAAGTTCGATTCGAAATGGCGCCGTTTGGCCGCGGGCGGGAAAACGGCGCCGAAAGTGGGCAGATTGTAGCTTCAAACGGTAATAAGTGGCAAATCGCAGGCGTTTGGATTTGGCTATCATTCGGCGCTTTGGGGCAGCCTGAAAACGCCTGCGCCGCCACGGCAGCAGCGATTGGGCTTAAAATGCGCGCTTTTGGCCTGAGCGCGCGGTTTGGCGGCTTTCAGGCTGCCTGAAAACCCGCTGCCCGAAACGATTTATGAAACTTTTTTCCCTGCCATCCAGATACATCGGCGCCGTGCCGGTGCTGCTGAGCACTTCGCTGCTGGCCGCGCTGGTGTATTCCCGCCCGCTGAACCACCTGTTTCCGCCGCTGGTGCTGGGCGTGATTGCCGGCGGCCTGGTGGATTTGGACAACGGCCTGACCGGCAAGCTGAAAAACATTGTTTATACCTTGCTGGCCTTTGCCGTGTCGTCGCTGGCGGTGGAAGCGGTGATCAGCCGGCCGGCGGCCTATGCCGCGGTGATGACCGTGCAGGCTTTCGTTTTTACCTTTCTCGGCGCCGCCGGCCAGCGCTACCGCACCATCGCTTTCGGCACGCTGGCGGTAGCGGTGTACACCGCGCTCACCCACGATGACGCCGCGCCGTGGTACCAGCCGACGCTGCTGATTCTGTGCGGAACCCTGCTCTACAGCCTGTGCGCGCTGCTGACCCACATCATCTTTCCCAACCGGCCGGTGCAGGACAATATGGCCGCCGCCTACCGCGCGCTGGCGGACTTTCTCACCGCCAAATCCGATTTTTTCGACCCCGACGAAGCCGAACATCTCGAACAGCAGCAAATCACGCTGGCGATGAGCAACAGCGCGGTAACCGCCGCCTTCAACCAATGCCGCAGCGCCCTGTTTTACCGCATGCGCGGCCAGCACCGCCATCCGCGCACCGTGCGGCTGTTGCGCTGTTACTACGCCGCGCAGGATATCCACGAGCGCATCAGCTCCAGCCACGTCCATTACCGCGATTTCGCCGAAGCCATGCGCTACAGCGATTTGATCTACCGCATCCGCCGCCTGCTCAGGCTGCAGGCGCAGACCTGCCGCGAGTTTGCCTGCACGCTGGCCGACGACAGCGATTTCGTGCTGCCGGCCAAGCTCGAACGCGCCGGCCGCGGTGCCGAAGCGTCGCTGCAGCACTATGCCGCCACCGCTACCGACGGCGCCGTCGCCCCCTACCGCGTGCAGCGCCTGCTCGACAACATCCTGCACGTCAGCCTGCAGCTGGGCAGCCTGAAAAGCCCCGAGCGCAGCGAAGGCTTCGAATACAACCACCAAACCCGCCTGCACGCCCCCGAAAGCAGCGGTTTCAAAGGCGCATGGCGCAGCCTGAAAGCGCAAAGCACGCTGCATTCGCCGGTGTTCCGCCACGCCGTACGCATGGCCGCCATCGTGCTGGCCTGCTGCCTGATTATCCGAGTGATCAACACCACCGCGCTCGACCGCGAGGATTTGAGCCTGGGCTACTGGATTCTGATGACCGCCGTTTTCGTCTGCCAGCCCAACTACTCCGCCACCAAAAAACGCCTGATCCAGCGTATTCTCGGCACCGTTTTCGGCATTGTCGCCGCCGCCGCGCTGCCCTTTTTGAGCCTGTCGCTGGCGCACAAACTCGGCATCGCCGTGCTTAGCACGACGCTGTTTTTCTATTTCCGCAGCAATAAGCAGAGTTTTTCCACCTTTTTCATCACCATTCAGGCGGTGGTCGGCTTTTCGATTATTGGTTCCGACACCCGCGCCTTCTTCCTGCCGCGCCTTCTCGACACCTTGATCGGCGCTTCGGTGGCCGGCCTTGCCGTTTATTTTCTGTGGCCGGACTGGAAATATCTGGCGCTCGACAAAACCGGTGCCCAGGCCGTAGAGAGCAACGCCGCCTACCTGCGCGCGGTGCTGCGCGAACTGGAAAGCGGCATCCGCGACGATATGGACTACCGCATCGCCCGCCGCCTGAGCCACGACCGCGCCGCCGCCTTATCCAGCACCCTGTCCGATATGTCCGGCGAGCCGGCCAAACATGGCAGCAAGCTTGCCGACGGCTTTTTGCTGCTAAAAATCAACTATTCGCTTATCAGCTACATCGCCGCGCTCGGCGCCTACCGCAACAAAATGCAGCCTGAAAACGCCGCTGCCGACGGTTTTATCCACGAATTTCTCGCCGCCGGCAGCGCTGCCGCCGATATTCTCGAAAACCTGCCGCAATGGGACGAGAGCCGTTTTCAGGCTGCCTTAAGCGCCCTGCAGCTGCAACTGGAGGCCCTGCGCCCCGATGCTGAAGCCGGCGAAACCCGCCAGGTGCTGTGGCAGCAGCTTACCATGATCGCCGGCCAGCTGCGCCCGGGCTATCAGGCGCTGCATCCGGTATCGGATAGCGAAGCCGTGGCACAGGCAGCCTGAAAACGGCGGCAAGATTGGTCAGGACAAAAAAAGCAGCCTGAAAACCGTTTCAGGCTGCTTTTTGCCGCAATATTGCCGGTTTGGCGTAAGCACCGTGCTGCCATTTGCCCAAACGCAAGGGCAGCCTGAAAAAACGGCGCGCAGAAAAAACCGTCCGCAGGCTTGGCTGTTCGGGCGGACGGTTTTTTGGCTGCCTATTTCAGGCGGTGCAGCACAATCGGCTGCGGCGTGCCGCGAACCAGCGCAAACATGATATAGATCCGTTTTTGCGCTTTGCTCTCGATGCGGCAAAAGCCCATGGCAATGTTTTTAATGCAGTTAAAACGCGCGTTCTGCAAATCGGCATCGTCCTCGGGCAGCGTTTTTTTCCACTCAGCCACATCCGCTGACGAAGCATCGACCAACTTGCATTCGCCGGTGGCACGGCAGACTTCCGACCATTGTTTTTCCGGCAGTTGGCGGCCGTCCATCATCCACTGCTTGCCCTGCCGGAAAAGTTTCATCTGCATCGTGCCCAGCGTGCCGTCCACACGGACGATTTGGTATTCGCCTTGGTCGCTGGCATCCAGCGCCTGCGCCATCGGCGCCACAGCCAGCAGCAGCGCCAGCAGTAATCCGGATTTTTTCATGTTTGTCCTTTGCATCAAATTTTAAAAAAACATCTGCCGGCCGCATGGCGCAGCCGGCGGCGCATCATACCGCATCTTGTTGCGGCGGTAGAAACAGTTTTGCTGCGCAGCCCCCGTATTTTCGGCTTTCAGGCTGCTTTGTGTCGCCGCAGCCACAGCAGCGCCGCGGTGTAAAACACCAGTTGCGCCAGATTAAACGTAGCACCGCCAAGCAGCTCCGCCGCTTCGGAGCGGGGAAAGGCGCTGCAGACCGTGGCAACAACAATGCCGACCGGCAGCGGCGTCAGCCAGCACAAAGAGCGCGGCAGATAGCTGCGGCCGCGGGCAGCCTGCAACAGAAATACCAGCCAGCCCAACGCCAGAGAGCCGACCGATGCCGCCCAATGCAGGACAAGCAGCCGGTAATGGCCGTTGTATTGCGCCAGCGCCAGCGTTAAATCTTCGGCACGGGCGGCAAGCAGCGCCTGTGCGGCGTTGCCCAGATAGTAAAAACCGGCATGCACCAGCGGCGCGAGCGCGTAGCCGAAAAACAGCAGCGCGAAGCACAAAACAGCCGCCCGCCCCGGCCGCAGCAGGCGGTAAACGCCGAACGCGGCGGCCAGATAAAACGGTGCGCTGAAGGTGGCGGGCAGCACGCCCCACAGCAGGCGCGCGGGCGCGGCATCAAGCATCAGCGCCGCCATCTGCACATCGCCTTCCATCCGGCCGGCGGCCAGCGCCGCCAGCTGCGGATGGCGCTCGGGCTGCGGCACAAAACCGACCAGCAGCATATCGCCTACTGTCCAACACAGCGCCGCCAGCACGCCGGCAAAGAGCAGGGCGGCGGTTTTAACGGGTTTGGCATGTTCGGACATATCGGCTCTTCTGTGGCAAACGGCGGCAAAATGCCGCAACGGTTTTCAGGCTGCCTTTGCCTGAAAGCTGCCTGAAAACCGGCCGGCTGCGGGACGCTTAGTCTAAAGGATATTTAAGAGAAGGGGGAATGGGGGGGGCAGCAGAGAGCTGGTGGCGTTTTTCAGGCTGCTTGGGGAAACGAGGCAGCCTGAAAATACGAGGATTGTTTGAAAACCCGTTTCAGGCTGCTTTTGATGCGCTAGTTTGGAGCGGAAATCCAGTATTTTGGGGAAGTTTTAAGAAAGGGCAGGGTCTGGATTGATAAAACAAGCGCCGGCCAGATTCTGATCCGACCGGCGCTGGGCAAAAAACGTGCTTTGCCCCTCAATCACCCGCCTAGCGGAAAAACGACGGTATCTTTTTCATTTTCATGCTTTTTTCTGGGAAAATAATCCCGGGGTCTTCGTAGCGGCAGGATGTGTTGGTGATGACGTTGCAGGGCACGGCGCAGGAGGGGGTTGCGCCGACGGTGGGGTGGCAGCCCTGGCCGCCCTGGTGCTGGCAGTTGCCCGTTGCCGTTATTTTGGCAAACTCGTGGGTGGGGCCGTAGCCCATGGAGTCGAAGAGTTTGCCGTTCAGCCGTCCCTGCGCCATGGTAAAGCACAGATTGCTGTAAAGAACGACGGTTTTGCAGTTTTTGCCGCCGGCCTGGCGGCATTGTTTGAGCGCGTCTGCCGAGGCGGCTTCGGGGGTGTCGAAGGCTTTGTCGGTTGTCCACAGCATTTTGATTTCGGGCGAACCGGCATATCCGCCCCATTTGCGCGGGTGCATTTTGCGCGTGGCCAGCTCTGCTTTGGAAGGCAGACCTTCCATTGCTTTCACAACCGGCATCATAGATTCCACTTCCTGCGCGGAAGGGCCGTTGCTGCCTCTGGCAGCCTGCAACAGTTCGTAAGCAAGGCTGCCTTGACAGCCAGACAACAGCAGGCTGAATGCGGTAGCTGCCAGCAGGTGTTTTTTATTCAACAAGATACAACTCCTTTCAGATAAAACGGTAAAAACGGGTATCGCCGTGCGGCGCGCGATTATACAGTTTTTTTATCGGCTCACACCGCAGCGGCTTATAATGCGCGCTTCGACCGTCTGTTCATTGTTATCTATTTTTGCTAAGGGGGAATGATGTTGTTACCAAAATCCGCTTTGAAATCCGTTTTGCTGTTGTCCGCCGCCGTGCTGACGCTTGCCGGTTGCGAAACGGTGGACAAAATTATGAGTGCCGATATCTCGCCGTACGGCGCAATCAACGCGGCGCGCAGGGGCGTGGCCGGCGCGCGTTTCAAAGGCAAGCACATTGTTTCGGCGTATGCGGAACTCGGTAAGGCCGACGATATCCAGCACGGAATTATCCAGGAAGGCAAACTCAAAGGGCAGGAAGGCTATATTTACACTTGGACGGATGTCAGCCAAAACAGCGAATCGACCCATTATCTCGGTACGGGCTACCACAGCGACGGCAGTCAGACCAATTACTACGAGCGCGGCGTAACCAATTTCACCCGCTACCGCTATTTCATTACCGATACCAACCACGTTATCCGCGATTACAAAGAAAGCGAACATCGGTCGCGGGTGCAGTAGGTTTTGCCTCAGGCTAAAAGCAGCCTGAAAGTATGGTTGGGATTTTAAAAGGCCGTCTGAAAAGGGTTTCAGACGGCTTTTTTTGTTTTCAGGCTGCTTGGGTTGTCAGAACCAATATTTTCCAACAACCGAGCTCGGCTTGCGCCAACCGTTGCCAACCGTTGTTTAGCGTTTTTCCAATTCCGCCTGCCAGTTTTCCAATTCGCGCAAATCTTCCGCTTCGGCGGCGGCCAGTTTGGCAGCTTTGCGTGCCTGGTCAAACAGCGCGTATTGTTCTTGGGCGAACAGCTCCATTTGGCGGTGCGTGCGACTGCCTTTGTCTTCCAATACAGGAAAGCCGTTGAAATCAATCAGGTTGTCAACATTGCCGCGCCAGAAATCCAGCGTCAGGTCTTGGCGGTTTTTTACGCGCAACTCCGCGCTTTCCAAGAAAATCATCACCAAACGGTTGAGCGTGTCCAACTCGTCGGCAGACAGATAGTTTTTCGCCACCACAATATCGCCTTTACGCACCATCCTCCCTTTCCATGAGGTCAAGCCCATATTCGGCAGCGCGGCATCGGCGCGGGCGCAGACCAGTTCCGCCGCCGTTTGGCGGGTAACGGCAAAAATCAGCTTGTTTTGCGTTTCGGCAAAAAACATCTGCGCCGCCTTATCGGTTTTGTCGTAGTCGCTGGATAGGGCGAACAAATCGCGCACTTTCTGATAAAACCGTGCTTCGCTGGCGCGGATTTCGCGGATTTCCGCCAGCAGGTCGTCAAAATAATCGAAACGCCCCTGCGGATTTTTCAGCCGCTCTTTGTCCAGCACAAAACCCTTGTCCAAATAAGCGCGAAGCTGCGTATTTGCCCAGCGGCGGAACTGCACCCCACGCGGGCTGCGGACGCGGAAGCCGACGGCCAGAATCATATCCAGCGCGTAATGCTTGACCTGATACTGCTTGCCGTCTTGGGCAGTTATTAAGAAATCCTTAATAACTGAAACCTCGTTCAACTCTTTGTCTTCCAATATGTTTTTAATATGCGTAGCGATATTGGGCACAGAGGTGCTAAAAAGTTCGGCAAGCTGGTTTTGCGTGAGCCAAGCTTCACCGTCGGACACCAGCAGGGAAACATGGCTTTGGCCGTCGTCGGTGTTGTAGATGATGAGATTGTCCATAGGGATTCCGTTTGCGGCAGCCTGAAAAGTCGGGACGGTTTCAGGCTGCTTGGGGTTGTGGGCTTGCCTGCGGTATTTTAGCCGTATCCCGGCGGCGAGGCAGCCTGAAAACAGGGAGGCCGTCTGAAAAACAAAAAACACCGTCATTCCCGCGCAGGCGGGAATCTTGTTTGTTGTTCGGCAATATTCTGATAAAACAAACCGTTGCTCAAACCCCGCCAAGATTCCCGCCTGCGCGAGAATCTTGGCGGGGCGGGCTTGGTTTTCAGGCTGCCTTGTGCGTGAGGCACGCCTGAAATCAGAAAGGCCGTCTGAAAAACAGGTTTTCAGACGGCCTTTGGGTAGGTTGGGTTGCAAACCCAACAGGTTTTGCAGCTTTTAAGAAACTGTTGGGTCTCGACCCAACCTACGCTTGCTTAAGTTTTACATACATATGTTCTTGGTTACTTTCTATATTTTTTCGTATTTCATATTCAAATATCTCGGGGTGTTTTTTAACCAAAGTTGTGAATTTGGCACAGCCATAATTGCGTGGGTCAAAATCTGCCTGCAACCGCCGCCATGTTGAACCAAATGCAGTCATGGCAACCCATTCGCTGTCAAACTGTTCAAAGATTTTTCTAATCGTATCCATGGGCAAAACCGCCGTTTGATGATTAGCTGTTGGTTGTTCCGTTTGTATTGCCGTATCAGTTTGGACGGAAACGCTGCTTTTGTTATCGTTTTTAATTTCTTCTGATATAAGGTTTTCCACATAGATAAACTGCGTACAGGCATTGATAAAAGCTTTGGGCGTTTGCTTTTTACCAAAGCCGTACACGGGCATTCCCTGTTCTTTCAAACGGATTGCCAAAGCCGTGAAATCGCTGTCGCTGGATACAATACAAAATCCGTCCAATCGGTCGCTGTACAATAAATCCATGGCATCAATAATCATAAAACCATCGGTTGCATTTTTCCCTGTCGTAAAAGCAAATTGCTGCATCGGTTTGATGGCGTAATCATTGATAACTTGCTTCCATTGCCCATTGTTACCAACAAAATTGCCATAAATCCGCTTAACGGTTACATCTCCGAATTTGACAACTTCATCTAAAATAGATGCTATATCGCGAGCAGAAGCATTGTCGGCATCAATCAACACGGCTAAACGCACCGTTTTTTCTTCTACCACGTTGAAACTAGTTTTAGTTTTAGACATTTATAATTCCTCTATTTATCTATGGTTCGATAGGAGGCAGCCTGAAACATTAATTTTCAGACGGCCTCTTTCAAACAGCTACGCTTTCAACTTCGCCAACTGCGCCTCTACTTTCGCCATCTTATCCTGCAACTCCGCCAGATCGGCTTTGTCTTTCTCCACCAGATGCGCGGGGGCTTTGTCGGTGTAGCCGGGTTTGGCGAGTTTGGCGTTGAGTTTGTCCAAGGCTTTTTGCAGTTTTTCGGCTTCTTTGGTCAGGCGCGCGGTTTCGGCGGCTTTGTCGATTTCCACTTTGAGCATCAGGCGTGCGCCGTTGCACACGGCGACGGGGGCGTCTTCGGCTTCGGGCAGTTTGTCCACCAGCTTGGCTTCGGTGAGACGGGTGAGCGCGGGCAGGTATTTGAGGCAGTCGGCCAAGTCGCTGCCGCCTTCGACAAACAGCGGGGCTTTGACGTTTGGCGCGATGCCCATTTCGCCGCGCAGTTTGCGCACTTCGTCGGCCAAATCTTTCAGGCTGCCCATTTTGTCGAAGGCGGCGGGGACGATTTTCTCCGGGTCGGCTTCGGGGTAGGCGGCGAGCATGATGCTGTCGCTGTGTTTGGCGTTGGCCAGCGGGGCGACGGTTTGCCACAGCTCTTCGGTGATGAAGGGCATGATGGGGTGCAAGAGGCGCAGGATGGCTTCGAGTACGCGCACGAGGGTGCGGCGGGTGGTGCGCTGGGTGGTGGGGCAGCCGGTTTGGATTTGCACTTTGGCAAGCTCGATGTACCAGTCGCAGTATTCGTTCCACACAAATTCGTATAGCGTTTGCGCGGCCAAGTCGAAGCGGTAGGTTTCAAAGGCTTCGGCAACGGCGGCTTCGGCTTGTTGCAGTTTGCCGATAATCCATTGGTCGGCAAAGGTAAACGCCAATGGCTGCATTTCGTCTTGGCCGCAGTCTTGGTTTTCGGTGTTCATCAAGACGAAGTTGGTGGCGTTCCATAATTTGTTGCAGAAGTTGCGGTAGCCTTCGGCGCGTTTGAAATCAAAGTTTACGCTGCGGCCGAGGCTGGCATAGCTGGCCATGGTGAAACGGAGTGCGTCTGCGCCCATGGCAGGAATGCCTTCGGGAAACAGTTTTTCAGTGGTTTTTTTCACGGCGGGGGCGGTTTCGGGCTTGCGCAGGCCGGTGGTGCGTTTGATAAGCAGCTTGTCCAAATCGATGCCGTCAATCAAGTCCACGGGGTCGATGACGTTGCCTTCGGATTTGGACATTTTTTTGCCTTCGTGGTCGCGCACGATGCCGTGGATATACACGTCTTTAAACGGCACTTTGCCGGTGAAGTGGGTGGTCATCATAATCATGCGGGCGACCCAGAAGAAGATGATTTCGTAGCCCGTTACCAAGACATTGCTGGGCAAAAAGGCTTTGAGTTCGGGCGTTTCAGACGGCCAGCCGAGGGTGGAGAAAGGCACGAGGGCGGAGGAGAACCAGGTATCCAATACGTCTTCGTCGCGCGTCAAATACAATCCTTTTTCTTTCAATTCATCAATAACTGCTTGTTGAATTTCCCCAGTTTTTTTGGATTTAAATAGCTGAACGGCAATAGTCGGACCAAAGAGTTCAGCAATTTCTTCATCGCTAGTGCATTGGCGGCTCTTATCAAATAAATATTGACGATATGCTTCACTTTCTGTGCGGGCAACGTAAACCTTGCCGTTTTCGTCATACCACGCGGGGATTTGGTGCCCCCACCACAGCTGGCGCGAGATGCACCAGTCTTGGATGTTGTTCATCCATTGGTTGTAGGTGTTGACCCAGTTTTCGGGGATAAAGCGCACCGCGCCGCTATCGACCGCGCGTTTGGCTTTTTCGGCCAGGCTCAGACCCTGGTATTCGGACTCGGGCTCGCCGCCTTGGGGCGCGGCGCTCATGGCGACAAACCATTGGCTGGTAAGCATCGGCTCGATTACGCTGCCGGTACGGTCGCCTTTGGGCGTCATCAGTTTGTGCGGTTTGATTTCCTGCAAAAAGCCCTGTTCTTTCAAGTCGGCCACGATTTGCTTGCGCGCGGCAAAGCGGTCCAAGCCTGCGTATTGTTCAGGCAGCCTGAAACCCTGCTGCGCTTCGCCTTTGTAGTTGAACACTTCGGCACCTGCCAACACTTTTGCTGTTAAATCAAACACATTGATTAAACAGGTGTCGTGGCGTTTGCCGACTTCGTAGTCGTTGAAATCGTGCGCGGGCGTGATTTTCACGCAGCCTGTGCCGAAGTCTTTTTCCACATATTCGTCGGCAATCACGGGGATGGTGCGGCCGGTGAGCGGCAACACCAGCTCTTTGCCGATAAAACGCGCGTAGCGTTCGTCTTCGGGATGCACGGCCACGGCCACGTCGCCCAACATGGTTTCGGGACGGGTGGTGGCGACGATAAGGCCGTCTGAACCATCAACCAGCGGATAGCGGATGTGCCACATCGAGCCGTCTTCTTCCACGCTTTCCACTTCCAAATCGGATACCGCCGTGCCGAGCACGGGATCCCAGTTCACCAGCCGCTTGCCACGGTAAATCAAGCCCTGCTCAAACAGGCGCACGAATACTTCGGTAACCGTCTCGGCGCGCACGTCGTCCATCGTGAAATACTCGCGCTGCCAGTCTGCCGAGCAGCCGACGCGGCGCATCTGCTGCGTAATCGTGCCGCCGGAGAGGTTTTTCCACGCCCATACTTTTTCCAAGAATTTTTCACGCCCCAAATCGTGGCGCGACACGCCCTCGGCGGCGAGCTGGCGCTCCACCACAATCTGCGTGGCGATGCCCGCGTGGTCGGTGCCCGGAATCCACGCGGTGTTGCGGCCTTTCATGCGGTAGTAGCGCGTTAAGCCGTCCATAATCGTTTGGTTAAACGCGTGCCCCATGTGCAGCGTGCCGGTTACGTTGGGCGGGGGAAGCTGGATGGAGAAACTTTCGGGGCGGGCGAAATTGGCGGCGAAATAGCCTTGTTTTTCCCAGTTTTGATAGTGTTTGGTTTCGATTTCGGCGGGGGAGTATTTGTCGAGCATGGTGAAAGGCCTAAGAAGGTAAAGAAATAGAAAAGATAAATTTGAAAACGGCGGATTATAGCCGATTGGCCGGTGCTAAAATAGCCGCGCCCAAAGGTTTTCAGGCTGCCTGCGGCCGCTTGCGGCAGGCAGCCTGAAAGCATCGGCGGCTCACAGCAGGCAGCCTGAAAAATATTGCACGAACCGGATTGGTTTGAAAACAGCCCCTACCCCCCGCCCGAGAAAGCCCATGTCCGCCCACACCCCCTTAAACAAAACCGACGCCCTGATTGCCGCTGCGGTGATTTTCCTGTGGGGCGTCAGCTTTTATTTTATGAAACTCGCGCTGGCCGAAATCAGCCCGATGGTGCTGGGCGTGCTGCGTTTTGCCCTGATGCTGTTTCCCGCGCTGTTTTTCATACCGTGCCCCGCCGTGCGCTGGTACTGGCTGGCCGCCTACGGGCTGGCCATCAGCTTCGGCCAGTTCAGCCTGCTGTTTGGCGCGCTGGCCGTGGGCATGCCTACCGGACTGGCGGCGCTGGTGCATCAGGCTCAGGTGTTTTTTACCGTTATCATCGCCGCCCTGATTTGGCGCGAGCCGGTGCGCGGCAACCATTGGACGGCGATGCTGCTGGCGGCGGCGGGGCTGGGCTTAATCGGCGTCGGCCAATATCGGGGCGAATTGCCGATGACCGGCATGCTGCTGTCGCTGGCCGCCGCGCTGGCCTGGGCGGCGGGCAATCTGCTGGTGAAGAAAATCGGCCGCGTGCAGGCGCTGTCGCTGGTGGTGTGGGGCAATGTCGTTACCCTGCCGGCCTTTGCGCTCACCGCATGGTTGCTGTACGGGTTTGACGGCATCGCCGCGCAAATCGGCGGCATGACTTGGCGCGGCTGGGTCGGCGTCGCCTTTCTCAGCTATCTGGCCAGCCTGGGCTGCTACTCCGGCTGGGGCAGCCTGCTCTCCCGCCACCCCGCCGGCAAAATCACCCCGCTGGCGCTGCTGATTCCGGTTATCGCCCTGCTGCTGGGCGCGCTGATTTTGCACGAACCGCTCAACGGCTGGCACTGGGCCGGCGCCGCTGTGGTGATGGCCGCGCTGCTGGTGCAGGTGTTCGGCGCCCGCAAGGCAGCCTGAAAAAACCGGATTGGTACGTTCGGACAACATTGGCAGAAACCGTAAACGAAACCCACAAAGGCAGCCTGAAAAAGGTAAGGCAGCCTGAAAACCGTATCCGCGGTTTTCAGGCTGCTTTGGTTTTGCCCTGCCGTTTCGGATCAGCGCCCGCCCAGGCGGGCGGCGACCGGGCAGTCGGCATCGTGGGCACCGGGTAGGTAGCCGGTGCTCATCAGAAATTCGTTGACGATTTCGCGGCCGACAAACCTAAAGGTTTTTTTAAAGATTTTCAGCCAGCTGTCCAAACCAGGCGCGGCGGCGGCGTGGGCGTCGAGCCAGTTTTTAAAGGAGCCGTGTTCGGCTTGGATGGCAAGGATTTGGCGGGCGTTGTGGATGGCGGCGTTGATTTTCAGGCGGTTGCGGACGATGCCGGTATCGGCAAGCAGGCGCTCGCGGTCTTGGTCGTCAAATGCGGCGACGGCGGCGATGTCAAAGCCGCGATAGGCAGCCTGAAAGGCGTGCTGCTTGCGCAGAATCAGCGTCCAGCTCAGGCCGGCCTGGTTGATTTCCAGCACCAGCCGCTCGAAAAGTTCCTTGTCGTCGGCCACGGCAAAGCCGTAAACGTGGTCGTGGTAGTGTTTGTTGGGGTCGCTGCTGCCGGCGGGCAGGCTGTTGGCAAAACGGCAGTAGCTCATGCGCCGCTCCCGTTTTTCAGGCTGCCTTCAAGGGCGAGCAGATGGTCGCGCAATACCGAAAGATGGGAGTGTTCGGGATTTTTGACGGCACTTAACAGCACAGTGGCGGGATGTTCGGCATGGATGCGGCGCAGCTCTTCCAGCGCCGCCTGCCGCTCGGGCGCGGCCAGCTCGGCGCGGTAGCGGCGGGCAAATTCGGCAAAACGGCTGTCGGGGTCTTGGTGGTACCACTCGCGCAGCGCGGCCGAGGGCGTGAGATCTTTAAGCCAGACGAATTGGTTCATGGTTTCTTTGCGGATGCCGCGCGGATAGAGGCGGTCGAGAAAGACGGCGGCTTCGTCCGGGGCAGCCTGAAAGCCGTAGATGCGTGCGAGGCGGTACATGGCGTTTCCTTAAAATGGATTTTCAGGCTGCCTTTTGCTGAAAAAGGCAGCCTGAAAACGGTTTAGCGTTTGCGCTTGGCGGCGGGCTGGTTCCAATCCTGCTTTTCGGCACGCGCGGCGTCGCGCTCTCGCTCCCATTGCTGCAAAGCTTTTTGCTGCCGGCGGCGGACTTCGTCTTCGCTCACGGTTTCGCCTGCCTGCCGCTGGCGCTTGGCATTTTCGCTGATTATCGCCGGCAGCAGTCTGGCCACCGCCGCTTCGGCATGGGCTATCGCTTCTTCGCGCATCGGCTGGGTATCGCGGCAATACTGCTGGAGTTTGGCGGCGCTGGTTTTGGCATCGGGCATCGGATAGCGTTTTTCAAAGTCGGCTTCAACCCATTCGTACAAAGTGGCCGCCTGGTGTTTTTTTCCCAGCTCGGCATCGTGTTGCACGCAGCGCTGCGCGATTTCCGGATCGGCAGCCACCAGCATGATGTACAGGTCGCTGTAGTATTTGGCGCTGGCCGACCCCTGCGGATAGCAGGCGCGGCCGGTGGTGAAATGGACACTGCGCTCGTAGAGTTTGATGCAACTTTGCTCCAACTCGGCATTGCTGCCGGCGGTTTCGGCGGCCAGTGCCGGTGCCGAGAAGAGGGCAGCGCTTAGGGCAAGGGCGGACAGAATCGGCGTTCTCATTTGGACTTTCCTTTGTTGCGAGAAGGTTTGCGGACGGTTTGGCCGGCTTCGGCGGCGTGGGCTTGGGCGCTTTGTTTGCGCCAGTTTTGGTAAAGCCACTCGAATTCCCGGCGGATTTGCGCTTCGCCTTGGGGTTCGGACGACTGTTTGTCGGACTCGATTTCGGCGGCCAGTCTTTCGGTGAAGCTGCGCGCCATCAGCGCTTCGGCATAATCAAGCGCCTGCAGGCGGCGGGTTTTGGTTTCGCGGCACAGGCGGGATCGGGTGGCGGCGTTGTCGGGCGCATCGCCGTATTGTTGTTCCACCGCGGCCATTTCGCGGCGGAACGCCGATTGCGGGTCTTGGCCGGCGCGGCCGAAATAGCCCGCGCAGCGCGCGCCTTCGGGGCCGTTTACCGCCAGCCACAGCGCGGTTTCCTTATAGTAGCGGCCGATTTCGGGCTGCGCTTCGTGGCAGAACTGGCCGCCGGACAAGGCAATCAGCCGGCGGTAGGATTGCAGGCATTCCTGTTCGTTCTCTTCGCCATCATTTCGCCATCATTGGGTGCGGCCAAAGCCGGAAAAGAGAGTAGAGCGCATAAGGCCGGGACAAGCAGTTTTTTCATCGGTAAACCTGTGGCGGGGAAAGGGCGCAATCTTAACAGAATCGGCCGTCGGCGGTACAATGCGCGCCGCCGTTTCAGGCAGCCTGAAACGGCATCTTTTTGTTTGTCCACCGCATTGGAAATGCCGCCCATGATTGCCGTATCCGCCCGCCACGATCTGCAGCCGCTGCACACCTTCGGCCTGAGCGCCCGCGCCGCTGCCTTCTGCACGCTGGAAAACGAAAGCCAGCTGCCTGAAATTATCAATCTGCCCGAGTTCGACCCCGCCACCGTGCTGTGGCTGGGCGGCGGTAGCAACGTGCTGTTTATGCGCGACTATCCGGGTCTGGTGGTCAAAATGGCGAATAAAGGCATCCGCATCATCGGCGAGCGGCAGGACGGCCGCGTGTTGGTGCAGGCGCAGGCGGGCGAAATCTGGCACGACTTTGTGCAGGAGATGATTGCTCGGGAGCTGTACGGTGCCGAAAACCTGAGCCTGATACCCGGCACCGTCGGCGCCGCGCCGGTGCAGAATATCGGCGCTTACGGCGTGGAAGTGAAAGACCTGGTTCACAGCGTGCGCTGCTACGATTTGGCTCAGAGATGTTTTGTCGAACTCACGCAGGTAGACTGCCGCTTCGCCTACCGCGACAGCCTGTTTAAAGGCGAGGGCAAAGGCTGCTATGTGATTTGCGCGGTTACATTTGCCCTTTCCCGCCGCTTCACGCCCAAGCTCGGTTACGGCAATCTCGATGCGCTTCTGGCCGCCGAGGGCAAAACCGCGCCCAGCGCCCGCGAAGTGGCCGCTGCCGTGTGTCGCATCCGCCGCGAAAAACTGCCCGACCCCGCGCAAACCGGCAATGCCGGCAGTTTCTACAAAAACCCGCTGGTCGATGCCGCCGCCGGTGCCGCGCTGCTGGCGCGTTATCCCGATATGCCGCACTACCCGCAGCCGGACGGCAGTCTGAAACTGGCCGCCGGCTGGCTGATCGAGCAGGCCGGACTCAAAGGGCGGCAGATCGGCGGCGCGGCGGTGCACGAGCGGCAGGCGCTGGTGCTGGTCAACCGCGGCGGCGCCACCGCCGAGGATGTGCGCCGCCTGTCCGACGAAGTGCGCGCCACGGTCAAAGAACGCTTCGGTGTCGAACTCGAAGCCGAGCCGGTATGGCTGCCGGCCGGGGCGTAACGCGCGGCAAGACCGGTCAAACGGTTTTCAGGCTGCTATTCCACCGCGGATAGGCAGCCTGAAAACTTTTCGGCGCTTGGATTCGGGCATAAGTAACAAATAAGGTGCTACTCATCACTAGAGGTAGGGAAATAATCTTTAATAAATATAATCTTATTTGCTATTCTCATGCTGTGATGACACTCCAAATGCCGCTTTGCACAGTCTTGGGTGGGTGTAGTGGGATTTGCCCGTTTCGGAGTTCTTCGTGCGTTCGTTGAAGAAGTCTTTGTGCCGTTCGAACTATGCTTTCAGGCTGCTTTCAAAATCGGCTCTGCGGCTGCTTTTCAGGCTGCTGTTTTGACTGTTGGGCAATGACGGGATTGGGTTTGGGCGTCGCAACTGCGCTGCACCATTCAGGCTGCCCGAATGTCCGAAGCAGCCTGAAAAACGGTGTTGTCTTTCAGGCTGATTTTGTATCGGTCAAACGGCTTTTCAGGCTGCCTAATCGGCATGGTTCAGGCAGCCTGAAAAGCTGAAACCCTAATCCCGCGCCGCCATTGCCAGCATTTCGGCGGCGTGGGCGCGGGTGGTGTCGGTGATGGTTTCGCCGCCGAGCATGCGGGCGATTTCGGCGGTGCGCGCGTCGCCTTCGAGCACGCGGATTTCGCTGACGGTCTGCCCGCCCTTACCGTGTTTGCTGACCTGCCAGTGCTGTTCGCCGCAGGCGGCCACTTGGGGCAGGTGGGTAACGGCCAGCACCTGGTGGCGGGCGCCGAGGCTGCGCAGGGCGCGGCCGACGGTTTCGGCCACGCCGCCGCCGACGCCGGTATCGACTTCGTCGAAAATCAGCGTCGGCACTTGGGTGTAGCGGCTGGCGGCCACCTGCAGCGACAGGCTGATGCGGGCGAGTTCGCCGCCGGAGGCGGCTTTGTTCAGCGGACGCAGCGGGTTGCCTTTGTTGGCGGCCACCTGATACTGCACCTGTTCCAAACCGTGGGCGCCGGGGGCGGAGGGCAGCAGTTCGATATGAAAGCGTGCGCCTTTCATCGCCAGTTTTTGCAGGTGGGCGCAGGTTTCGTCGGCCAGTTTGGCGGCGCCCTGGCGCCGTTGGGCGGACAGGCGCTGGGCGGCTTCGTGGTAGGCGGCTTCGCAGCGCTCGGCGTTTTGGCGCAGCGCTTCGGTGTCGGCGGCGGCGTCCAAATCGTTGAGGGCGGCTTGGATTTCGGCGAGTTTGGCCGGCAGCTCGGCTGGTTCGACGCGGTATTTGCGGGCGGCGGACATCAGCTCGCGCATCCGCTCTTCCTGCAGCGCCAATTCCTGCGGGTTGATTTCGACGCTGCCGCCGACACTTCTGAGATTGGCGGAAACTTCTTCCAGCTCGGCTTCGGCCGAGACGATGAGTTCGATGCTCTCGGCAAAGCGCGGCTCGATGGCGGCGAGGTTTTCCAGTTCGCGGCGGCAGCGGTAGAGCAGGCTGGCGGCGCCGTCTTCGCCGTCGATGTATTCGCGGGCGGTTTCGGCGGACTGCAGCAGTTCGGCGGCGTTGGCCAGGCTGTCGTAGCTGCGGTTGAGGCTTTCCCATTCGCCTTCGGCGGCGCCGAGTTTGTCGAGTTCGCCAAACTGCCATTCGAGCCGCTCGCGCTCGAGGGCGATGTGCTCGGACTGGGTTTGCGCCTGCTCCAGCGCCTGCAGCGCCTGCTGCCACAGCCGGTAGTGCTGGCGCACTTCGTCGGCGGTTTTCAGGCTGCCTGAAAAGGCATCGAGCAGGTGGCGCTGGGCGGCTTCCTGATTGAGCGAGTGGTGGGCGTTTTGGCCGTGGATGTCGATCAGCTGCTCGCCAATGTGCTTGAGCTGGGCGAGGGTGGCGGTCTGGTTGTTGATAAAGCTGCGGCTGCGGCCTTTGGCGTCGATAATCCGGCGCAGGCTGAGTTCGGCGGCGTCTTCGTCAAGCAGCCCCTGATCGCGCAGCTCGGCGGCCAAATCGGGCAGGGCGGAAAGGTCGAACAGGGCAGAAAGGCGCGCTTCTTTGGCGCCGGTGCGCACTTGGGCGTAATCGGCTTTGTCGCCTAAGAGCAGGCCGACGGCATCAAGGGTAACCGATTTGCCGGCGCCGGTTTCGCCGGTGAGCACGGTAAAGCCGCCTTGGAAATCGAGATCGAGTTTTTCAACCAGGACGAAGTCCTGCAAAGACAGTGCGAGCAGCATGAAACAAAAGTCCTAGAACAATGCGGGAAAACCGTTTTCAGGCTGCCTTCGGACAAAGGCAGCCTGAAGAAATCAAAGCAGTTGGAATACGAAGAAAATCAGCGTGTGCAGCACAAACAGCGGCACCAGTATGCCGAAGGACCAGGCCAGATAGCCGAAAAAGCTGGGCATCGCCACTTTGCGCTGCTCGGCAATCGCTTTGACCATAAAGTTCGGCGCATTGCCGATATAGCTTAGGGCGCCCATAAACACCGAGCCCATCGATATCGCCAGCAGGGTGTGGAACAGCGGGCCGGTCATCAGGCTTTGGGCGTCGCCGCCGGCCATATTGAAGAACACCAGATAGGTGGGCGCGTTGTCCAAAAAGGCCGACAGCAGGCCGCTCATCCAGAAATACATGGTATTGACCGGATTGCCGGCCGAATCGTGCACCAGCGCGATTAAGGGGGCGAAGGCGCCGTGTTCGCCCGCCTGCAAAATGGCGATAACCGGCGAGATGCTGATAAAGATGCCGAGAAAGAGTTTGCCCACTTCCATAATCGGGTCCCAGTTGAACTCGTTACCGGCGCGCACCTGCTTGGGCGTCAGCAAGAGCGAGACCAGCGCCAGCGCCAGCAGGATGACGTCGCGCACCAGATTGGGCAGCAGATAGGCAGTGCCGAAAATATTGAAACCGGGATGGTCGGGCTTCCACAGGCCGGACATCAGCACCGCGCCGACTACGCCGGCCAACAGCAGAAAGTTGATCTTGCCGAAGATTTTGATTTTGCCTTCGTCGGCGGTTTCGTGCGGCAGCACTTCGTCTGCCTGGGCGTAGTAGTGCGCATCGAGCAGGTAAAAGGCCGTCAGCAGCACAGCGGCGCTGATCAGCACCGGCGCGGCCATATGCATCACCGTCCAGCCGAAATCAACGCCTTTCAAAAAGCCCAGAAACAGCGGCGGATCGCCCAGCGGCGTCAGGCCGCCGCCGATATTGGCCACCAAAAAGATAAAAAACACCACCACATGCACGCGGTGCTTGCGGTGTTCGTTGGCCTTGAGCACCGGCCGGATCATCAGCATCGCCGCGCCGGTGGTGCCCATTACCGAAGCCAGCAGCGTGCCGATCGCCAGCAGCAGCGTATTGAGCCGCGCGCTGCCGCGCAGGTTGCCCCACACCAAAATGCCGCCCGATACCGTATAGAGCGCCAGCAGCAGCAGGATAAACGGAATGTATTCGCCCACCAGCGCATGCACCACCAGATGCAGGCTCTCGCCCAGCCCGTACACCAGGCTGAAAGGAATCAGAAACAGCAGCGTCCAGCCGGCGGTAATCTTGCCGAAATGGTGGTGCCAGGTATGGGAAAAAAACAAAGGGCCGGTGGCGATGGAGAGCAGGATCAGCACAAAGGGCAGACCCCACCACAGCGGCAGAGCGGCGCCATCGACGCCGGAAGCCTGCGCGGCGGCGGGCAGCAGCATCAACAGCGCACTTAACATGCGGACGGGCATAGTGGTTCCTTTTTCTTCTAACAAACGGACAAACTTCAGAACAGCATTCCCGGCCGCCGCGCCAGCGCCGCGGCCGAAAGCGCCGATTATATACCAAAGCACCGCCACGACGCCCGCCGGCGCCAGTCCGCATCAATCCGGCCGGCCGCCGGCAGCACGGCAAAAAAGCAGCCTGAAAGCCGTTTTCACGCTTTCAGGCTGCCTGCATATCAGATCGGCCCTTATTTTTTGCCGCCGATAACTTTGCTTTGGAGTATCGGCAGCGTCCACGCGCCGCCGGTAAAGCCTTTGCATTGGCCGGTGGTGTCTTCACGGCTGCGCACAAAGGTTTTGCCGTTCCACACCGCGCTTTGGCCGCCCCAGCAGTCGCCCAGACCGCGTCCTTTGAAACCGCCCGACAGTGTGGCGGTTTTCGGATCGAAGCCGGCATGGCCGCCGTATTCCTGCGGCAAAACCTGTTCGACGAGGCTGAGTTTGGCGTTCATCACGGCGTTGAAGCTCGTGCCCTGATACGCGCCCGATATGCACGAAGTGTCAATCAGCACCTGTCTGCTGTTAAGCGGATAGACCGTGATGTCGCGCTGCCGATCGGGTTCATGCAGATCGCCGCAGCGCTCGAAACGATCGTCGTTTTTACGTCCCTGATTGCTCTTTTGCAGCAAGGCCATTACTGCTTTATGTTTGGCCGTGCCTTTTTTCAGCGTGTATTCACCTTTTTGCGGTACGGCGGCGGCGCGGATGGTCGGCACCGGCTGCGGCTGCAATACGGCGCGGGTGCTGCGCCCTTTGCGTATCAGCGCCGAGGGCGTGTTCAGGCGGCCTTGGAATTCGTCAAGTTTCAACATGGCTGCCGCCGCGCCTTTGTCCGACAGCGTCCAGGTGTTTGCGCCTGATATAACTTCGATTTTGGCGTCGCGGCGCAGGGCGGTCAGCAGGGCTTGGGTTTGCGCGCCGCTGAGCTTGCCGTAGCCGTCTTTGTCAAAACGGATGGTACCCAGCGCTTTGCCGTTGAGCCGCAGTTCGCTTTTGGCTGCCAGCTTCAAATCGGGCTCGTTGTCGGTGAAATCGGGGGCGACGGCGATTTGCCCGATCACCGGCGCATTGCCGCCCGCCTTGCGTGTGAACAATACGGATACGGGATGTTCGATTTCTCCATCGTCCTGATAACCGGCGATGCGGCAGGTGCCGGTGTTGTCGCAGGCGGCATCCCAGTCTTGGTAGGATGTATAAAACCCTTGCAGCGGCGCGGCGGCGGCAAGGGCAGGGGAAAACAGGGCAAAGACAAGCAGGCGTTTCATAAAAGCTCCCGGTTAAAGCGTGGCGGAAAAAGGTTTTCAGGCTGCCTGAAAACAAATTGCCGCCTGCAAGTGGCAGGCGGCAAGGAAAAGGGTGGCGAGCCGAACCCCCGGCACTGACGCTCCCGAGTGGGCTGCTGGCTTCCGCCCCTGACCCGTTGTTCGAAATTGTCATGCGGGGAGACCCGCCGTAAGGCTGTGCATTATAGCGGCCGCAGCCAAAATAGCAAGGGGCTGCGGGGCTTGGGGCGTTTCAGGCAGCCTGAAAAAAGCACCTGCCGGGCACTAAAGCGCGGGCGGGTGCTTGAAACCGTTTTTCAGGCTGCCTTTGCGGCGTTTTACAGCCCTGCAGCGGCTTTAAGCGCGGCGGCTTTGTCGGTGCGCTCCCAGGTAAACTCCGGCTCTTCGCGGCCGAAGTGGCCGTAGGCGGCGGTTTTGCTGTAAATCGGACGCAGCAAATCGAGCATTTTGACGATGCCTTTGGGGCGCAGGTCGAAATGTTCGCGCACGATGGCGATCAGTTTGTCTTCGCTGATTTTGCCTGTGCCGAAGGTGTCGATGGCAATCGAGGTCGGCTCAGCGATGCCGATGGCGTAGGAGATTTGGATTTGGCACTGGGTGGCCAGGCCGGCGGCGACGATGTTTTTGGCAACGTAGCGGCAGGCGTAGGCGGCGGAGCGGTCAACTTTGCTCGGGTCTTTGCCCGAGAATGCGCCGCCGCCGTGCGGGGCTGCGCCGCCGTAGGTGTCGACGATGATTTTGCGTCCGGTCAAACCGCAGTCGCCGTGCGGGCCGCCAATCACGAATTTGCCGGTGGGGTTGATCAGATATTTGGTTTCTGCCGTGAGCATTTCGGGCGGCAATACGGGCTTGATAATCTGCTCGATTACCTGTTTTTCCAGCTCTTCATGGCTGATTTCGGGGTCGTGCTGGGTGGAAAGGACGACGGTGTCGATGCGTTTGACTTTGCCGGTTGCGCTGTCGTACACGGCGGTAATCTGCGCTTTGGCATCGGGGCGCAGCCACGGCAGGCGGCCGTCGCGGCGCAATTCGCTCTGACGCTGCATCAGGCGGTGGCTGTAATAAATGGCAAAGGGCATCAGGGTGGGCGTTTCGTCGCAGGCGTAGCCGAACATCAGGCCCTGGTCGCCCGCGCCCTGTTCTAAATCCAAGCCTTCGCCTTCGTTCACGCCTTGGGCGATGTCGGGCGATTGTTGGTCGTAATACACGCCGACGGCGCAGCCTTTGCTGTCGAAACACAGCGCGGGGTCGTTGTAGCCGATGCGCGCGATGGTATCGCGGGCGACTTTGATGTAATCGACGTGGGCATGGGTGGTGATTTCGCCGGCGAGTACGCACAGGCCGGTGTTGACCAGCGTTTCGGCGGCGACACGCGCGGCGGGGTCTTGCGCCAAAACGGCGTCGAGAATGGCATCGGAGATTTGGTCGGCCACTTTGTCGGGATGGCCTTCGGATACGGATTCGGAGGTGAAAAGATATTCGCTCATGGCTTTGGTCTTTCGTTGGCGGGTGGCGGAAAGCAGCCTGAAAACGGCTTCAGGCTGCCTGTTTCGGGTGCGGCGGGCAAAAAAATACCCGCATTTAAGCGGGATTTCGATTGCCTGCGGCGCTGCCGCAAACCACATCGGTTTTGAAAAACCGTCCACCTTACTCGGCGAAACCGCGAAGCAGGTTGGCATGGAAGTCCCAACTCTTAATGCGGGGCGGATGGTAGCAAATCCGCACGGCATCGGCAAGCAAATGCGAATGTTTTTTAAACGGCAAAAGCAGCCTGAAAACCTTGAAACGGGTTTTCAGGCTGCCTTTTGGCTGTCAGGCTGCCCTGTTTTTTCAGTTGTAGCTTGGGGTGCGCCCCAACAAATCTTTTGGTATTGGGAAATATTGGGTTTGGTACCTCAATCTACCTGCTGCCTTTTTCTCTGTAACGTCATTAGCTTACGCAAGTCCGCTACGCTACCACCGCGTAGGCGGGAATCTTGGTTAAATCCAGGCAAAGGCTTGTTTTCCCAAGTCCTGTAAAAGCCCAAACAAGATTCCCGCTTGCGCGGGAATGACGGCAGGGGGCGTTTTCCGTATCCTGTCGAAACCCAAAAAAGCAGCCTGAAAACCTTGAAATGGGTTTTCAGGCTGCCTTGTTTTTCAGGCTGCCGTCAGCAAGTCCAGCGCTTCGCGGTATTTGGCCAGCGTTTTGGCGATCACGTCGGCGGGCACGGCAGGGGCGGGCGGCTGTTTGTTCCAGCCGCTGCTTTCCAGCCAGTCGCGCACGAACTGTTTGTCAAACGAGGGCGGGCTGATGCCGGTTTGGTACTGGCTTTGCGGCCAGAAGCGGCTGGAATCGGGGGTCAGCACTTCGTCCATCAGGGTCAGCGTGCCGTTTTCGTCGAGGCCGAACTCGAATTTGGTGTCGCAGATAATGATGCCGCGCGTTTCGGCGTAGGCGGCCGCTTCGCTGTAAAGGGCGACGGCTTTGTCGCGCACCTGCGCGGCCAGTTCGGCGCCGATGATGCTTTCGCATTCGGCAAAGCTGATGTTTTCGTCGTGGCCGCCAACTTCGGCTTTGGTGGATGGGGTGAATAGGATTTCGGGCAGTTTTTCGGCTTCGCGCAGGTTTTCAGGCAGCCTGATGCCGCAGACGGCGCCGGTTTTTTGGTATTCCTTCCAGCCGCTGCCGGCCAGATAGCCGCGCACGATGGCTTCGATTTTTACCGGTGTCAGGCGTTTGGCGACGACGGCGCGTTTTTCGACGGCGCGGGCTTCGGCTTCGGGCAGCACGTCGTACACGCTTTGGCCGGTGAAGTGGTTGGGCATGATGTGGGCGAGTCTGCCGAACCAGAAATTGGAGATTTGGGTAAGGATTTCGCCTTTGCCGGGGATGGGTTCGGGCAGGATGACGTCGAAGGCGGAGAGGCGGTCGCTGGCGACGATCAGCATGGTTTTGTCGTCGATTTCGTAAAGGTCGCGCACTTTGCCGGAGTAGATTTTTTTCAGGGAAAGGGTGGTCATGACGGGCTCGCAGTAGGGAAAAAGGGGGCGGGGGATGCCAAAGGCAGAGTGTTTTTCAGGCTGCCTTAATCCTGTACGGGGCAGCCTGAAAAACGCCGGGTTTATTTGCTGTATTCACGCTGGTGGCGGGTGCCGATTTGTTCGGCAACGCGCTGGCGCAATGCCTGGTCGTTTTTGGCGCGTCCGTCGATGCACAGGGCGATGTAGAGCTCGCGGCGCACGGGGTCGCTGCCGTTGATTTTGCCGCCGATGACTTTCCAGTCGGACTGGCGCGGCGTGATCCAGCGGCGGCCTTCCAAATCGGCGTAGGCAAAGGTTTTGAGCTTGGCGCCTTCGGAGCCGAGCAGCTTGTTGCCGGTTACGCACAGCAGGCCTTCGGCGCTGATGTTGTCGTAGCCGGCGGCCGAGCGGTTGTTCAGCAGATAGCGCACGCTGCCGTCGGCGGCGGTGGTGATGCTGGAGAGCAGGATGCGCGGTTTGCCGCGGAAGGTGGGCGAAACGTAGATGTCGAGCCATTCGGGGTCGGCCGGATCGGGCACGGCGGGCAGCGACAGCTTGCTTTCGCTGAAGTTTTCGGTTTCAAGGCGGCCGCCGCCCATTTGGTCGAAACGCTTTTCGGTCAGCGATTCGGCGGCAGCGCTGCCGCAGAGCGCAACGGCCAGTAGGAATCCGTATGCGGTTTTGCTCATGTTCTGCTCCTGTCCTGAATATCAATATGGGAAACGGCGAAGGCTTAAGGCAGCCTGAAAACGGCAAAAGGCGTTTTCAGGCTGCCTTTGGGGCTTATGCTTTGCCCAGCGCGGCCAGGATTTCGCCGCGCACGTCGTCCACCGGACGGGTGCCGTCCACTTTCACGTAGCGCGGGGCGTGCTCGCCGCTCAAGCCGCTGTAAAAGCCGATTAGAACGGCGGTTTCGCCGTGATAAACATCCAGGCGTTTGCGCACGGTTTCTTCTTTGTCGTCGCTGCGCTGGATCAGGTCTTCGCCGGTTTCGTCATCTTTGCCTTCGACTTTGGGCGGGTTGTGGACGATGTGGTAGCTGCGGCCGGAAGCGGGGTGCACGCGGCGGCCGCTGATGCGCTCGAGAATCACGGCGTCGGGCACGTCGATTTCAACCACCGCATCCAGCGCGATTCCGGCCTGCTGCAGCGCTTCGGCCTGCGCCAGCGTGCGCGGGAAGCCGTCAAACAGAAAACCGTCGCGGCAGTCGTCTTGGGCGATGCGCTCTTTGACCATGCCGATGATGATGTCGTCGCGTACTAAGCCGCCTTCGTCCATGATTTTTTTCGCTTCCAAACCCAGCGGCGTGCCGGCTTTGATGGCGGCGCGCAGCATGTCGCCGGTGGAAATCTGCGGAATGCCGAAGGCGCGGGTGATGAACTGTGCCTGTGTTCCTTTGCCTGCGCCGGGGGCGCCGAGCAGCAATATTTTCATAATCTGTCTTTCGTTGCGGGGTGGGAAAAGGGCGCTATGTTAATACTTTTTAAACTATGCTTCAAAGGCAGCCTGAAAGAACCGCCGCGCGGCTTGCAATGGCGGCGGCTGCAGCTTTTTTGTATAAAACTTCCATAAAATGGGTTAAGAAGCGCTAAAGTATTTATTTTGTTGTTTCTAATATCAAATGTGCCGTTTTTTGGGCTGCGGGTGCCGAAAAACGGCGTTTTTTCACGGCCAAAGGGCAAGTATTTGCTGCAAAAACCGCCGTTTGGCTTGGCATAAAGGTTAAGAAACCGCTATCATACCGAAAATTTTTTAAGCATCCGCATCGGGTTTGCGCCCCTTGGCGGGGCTTTGCTAATGGAGACTTACTTTGAAAACAAACAAAATAATCGCCGCTTCGCTGTCTTTGGCCGTTTCCGTGCCGGCGCTTGCCGGTTTGGGCGGTTTGAATGTCCAATCCAATTTGGGCGAGCCGTTTTCAGGCAGCATCGTGATCAGCGGCCGGGAAGCCGAAGCGGTAATGCAAAGCCGGAACATCAGTATTTCCGGTGCCAACCTTCAGGGAACGGTGGTTCCGCAGGGCAACGGCAATGTGCTGCTGCACCTGCATTCTTCTTCCGCCGTTCACGAACCCATCCTGACCTTTACCGTTTCCGCCGGCAAACAAACACGTCAATACACAGCCATGGTCAATCCGCCCCGTTACACCCCTGCCAAAGCCTCCGCACCCAAAGCAAGCAAAGCCCCGCGTAAAAGCGGTACGCTGACTCCCATCGCCGATCCCGCATCAGGCGATGCTTTGCAGCAGGAAAGGGTTTTGCGTCCGGAAGGCGCCGGCGAACGCGAGCGCCAGGGCGCTTCTGCCAAAAGCCGTTACCACCGCGTCCAACGCGGCGAGAGCGTTGCCTCCATCGCCCGCCGCTACCGTCCGCACAGCATCAGCCAGCGCCGCGCGATACAGGCGCTGATGGCGGCCAACCCGGGCGTGTTCCGCCGCGGTCGTGTCGATGAAATCCACCGCAATGCCAATCTGTACATTCCGTCCGCCTCGCAATGGCAGGCTTACGCCGCCGCTGCCGACCGGCGCGCTGCCCGTGCCGCCGCCCGCAGCGATTGGAGCCGTCAGGCCGACAACCAGGCCGGACGGAACGGCGAAGTGAAAAACGACGTGGCAGTGCCGCGTGAGCAGGTAAAACCGCAGCAGGATGCCGTTAAGCCGCAAGAGCAGCCCAAACCCGAAGCAGTCAAGCCGGAGCCGGTGAAACCCGAACCGGTTAAGCCCGAGCCAACCAAACCCGAACCGGCCAAACCGGAGCAGGCGAAGCAGCCTGAAGAGCCTATGCCGCCGGTACAGCCGCCGCAGCCTGAAACTCCGCCCGCTTCGGCAGGCAATGTTCCGGCCGGCCAGCAGGCTTCCGAAGGCACAATCGCCATTCCGCCCGAAATACAGGGCGCGGCTTCCGAAGTGCCTGTGCCGAATCCTGATCCGAAACTGGTTCCACCGCCTGCCGAGCAGGATGTTGCCGGCCAAGACGGTGCAGCCGGTGAAGAAGTCGATTGGACCAAATGGGCGGCGATGGGCGCCGCCGGTGCGCTGGTGCTGGGCGGTTCCGCTTATCTCTTCAATAACCGCCGCCGCCGTAAGGAAGAAGCGGATAGCGAAGAAGACGATCTGCCGACCGCCAGCGAAGCGGCCAGCCGCGTCAAATGGAATTCGGCTGCCGCACAAAATGCTGCGGCTCAGGCTGCAGTACAAACTGCGACAGATGACGAAGCCGATTTTGAGGATGACGACGAAGTCTATATTGCCGAGAGCGTGACTCCTGCCGCCCAGCCGCAGGTTCAACCCCAGGCATCTACATTCGATTTAGACAGCTTCCAGCCCGAAGTTGTTACCAAGACCGAAACTGTTGTCGAGGAAAACCGTCCGGAAGAGTTGGCGCGCGCGGCATCGCAATCGGCTACCGAATTTGATGCCGGTGATTGGAACTGGGAAGAAGTCGAAGCCGCTCCCGCCACGCAGGCTGCAGCCAAACCCGCGGCAAGCGCCGCAGCAGCAGTTGCCGCCGCCCCCGCCAGCGAAGAGCAGGACGACTGGATGGCCGATTTCGACTTCATCCAGCCGGACGAACCCGAAAGCATGCCGCCTGAAACTTCTTTCTCAGTTGGCGAGCAAGAAGTGCAGTTTGCCGAGCCTGCCGCTGTTGAACCGGCAGCATTCGAGCAGCCCGTATTTGAACAGCCTGCCGCCGTTGCAGAACCGGTGTTTGAACAGCCTGCATTTGAGCAGCCGACATTTGAGCAGTATGCCGTAGCCGATTTCGCGCCGGTTGGCGAGCCCGAACCGCAGCCGGCAGTTACCCAGGCAGCAGATGACTTTGGCGCCTTGGATTTTGCGGCGGACTTTGAAAGCCCGCAGCAGACCGTGGCCGATATCGAAAGCGCTTTGGCCGAGCCTGCCCTGCAGAGCGATTCTGCTTTGGATTTCGCGCTGGATACGCCGGCCGTTGCCGAAACCGCCGATTTGAATGTGCCGGCGGCACCGGTTGCCGATTTGTCTGTTGCCGATTTGTCCTTCGACGACGGTTTGGATTTTGCCCAAGTAGAGCAGGCACAGCAGCCTGAAATCTCCGCTGCCGCTGCCGATCCGTTTGCCGCGCCGTTTGCTGCAGAAGCGGAAGGTCTCAGCGCCGATGCGCTGGCCGAATTTACCGCGCCGGCAGCGGAAGTGCCCAACTACCAGACGCACGATGCCATCGCCAGCGCCGAGGTTTCCGATATGGATACCCCGCTGGAAGCCAAGCTGGAGCTGGCGAAAATGTATCTGGAAATCGACGATGCCGCTACCGCCCGCGAAACCCTGCGCGAGCTGATTGCCGAGTCAAACGGCAGCAGCATCCAAGACCAGGCCAAAGCCCTGCTGGCCGAATTGGGCAACTAAGCAGCCGCAAAAATCAAACGGCATTTCTTACGGGAAATGCCGTTTTCTTTTCCTGGTGCAAGGGTGCAAGCCTGCCGGTTGTGGGGAGAGATTTCCGGATGATGCCTGTCTGTTCCTGTCCTTTGGATAAAAAGCAGCCTGAAAACGCCAAACTGCGTTTTCAGGCTGCTTTGTTCCATCCAATCCGTTTCCGTTTGGGTTTTACAACGCAGGCGCTTTGGTATGCCAGTCGCTGGCAAGCTGGATTTGGTGGGCGGCGTTGAGCAGGCGGGCTTCGGAAAAGTGGTTGCCAATAAGCTGTACGCCGATGGGCAGGCCGTTGCGGCAGAAGCCGGCGGGCAGGCTGAGGGCGGGCAGGCCGGCGAGGTTGACGGCGATGGTGTAGATATCGGAGAGGTAGGCTTTCAAGGGGTCGCCGCCGTGGCTGCCGATTTGCGGGGCGGAAGATGGGGCGGTGGGGCCGAGGATAAGGTCGCAATCGGCAAAGGCCGTCTGAAAATCGTTGGCGACGAGGCGGCGCAGTTTTTGCGCTTTGATGTAGTAGGCGTCGTAGTAGCCGTGGCTCAGTACATAAGTGCCGATCATGATGCGGCGTTTGACTTCGCTGCCGAAGCCTTCGGCGCGGGTGTTGGCGTACATTTCTTCGAGATTGGCAAACTCGGCGGCGCGGTGGCCGTAGCGCACGCCGTCGTAGCGCGAGAGGTTGGTGCTGGCTTCGGCGGAGGCGAGCACGTAATAGGCGGGGATGGAGAGGGCGGTTTGCGGCAGGGAGACTTCTACCGTTTCGGCGCCTTGTTCGCGCAGGATGGCGATGGTGTTGTGCAGGGCGGTTTTGACGTCTGCTTCGCAGCCGTCGCCGAAGTATTCTTTGGGCAGGCCGATTTTGAGGCCTTTGAGCGGGCGGTTTAGGTCGCGGGTGTAGTCTTCGTTTTCGCGTTCGAGGCTGGTGGAATCGCGTTCGTCAAAGCCTGCCATGGCGTTGAGCAGGATGGCGCAGTCTTCGGCGGTTTGCGCCATTGGGCCGGCCTGGTCGAGGCTGGAGGCGTAGGCAATCATGCCGAAGCGGGAAACGGTGCCGTAGGTGGGTTTTAAGCCGGTAATGCCGCAATGGGAGGCGGGCTGGCGGATGGAGCCACCGGTGTCGGAGCCTAAGCTGGCGGGGGCAAGGCGGGCGGCAATCACGGCTGCCGAGCCGCCGGACGAGCCGCCGGGCACATGGGCGGTGTTCCACGGGTTTTTGGTCGCGCCGTAGTAGGAATTTTCGTTGGCCGAACCCATGGCAAATTCGTCCATATTGGTGCGGCCGAGCGTTACCATGCCTTGGTCGAGCAGGTTTTGCACCACGGTGGCGGTGTAGGGCGAGACGAAGTTGTCGAGCATTTTGCTGGCACAGGCGCTGCGCCAGCCGGTTTGGCAGAAGATGTCTTTGTAGGCGATTGGCACGCCGGTAAGCGCGGTGGCTTCTCCGGCGGCAATGCGCGCGTCGGCGGCGCGGGCTTCGGCGAGGGTTTTTTCTTCGTCAAGCGTGATGTAGCCGTTGATGGCGGCGTTGTGCGCGGCGATGGCTTTGAGGTATTCGCCCGCCAGTTCGACGGCGGAGATTTGTTTGGACTGCAATAATTCGGAGGCTTGTTTGAGGGTGTATGGGGTCATTTTTTAGCGTCTTTGCGGGAGTTGGGGGTTTCAGGCTGCTGCGGTTTTTTCAGGCTGCCTTTTGGGGTATCGGTTTCGGCGGTGCCGCTTTCAGGCTGCTTGGTGCAAAACAGCAGCGATTCGTCATCGGTAACGGCCATTTTGTTGCCGCGTATGCCGAGCACACGCATATCGGTGGATTTGAAACTTTTTTTCCGTGCGCTTTCTGCCATAAAGTCCATGTATTCTTTTTCTTCTTGGTGCAGGGCGTCGTCTTTGATGTCTTCAGGTTTATACAGGCGCTCGACTCTGTCGAGCGACAGGGTCAGCAGCACGCGGTTGCCGTCTTTGATGTTCCAAAAGCCATAGTAGTATTCGCGGTAGCGCAGCGGCTTGGCGTTTTTGCCGCCGTCCTTGCCATCGTCCAAGGTGCGCTCAAAGTAAGCGACATACAGATGCGCGGGCAGGTTTTTTTCTTCGACAAAAACGATGTAGTCCGGCGCGAAAGTGTGGATGGGATCGCGCTGCTCTGCGATTTTGCATGCCCATTCGCCGAAAAGCTGGCTGTCTTTCACCTGCGGCTGCGGCTCGGCGCCGGCAAAGCCGCAGAGAAACAGGGCGGCAAGGGCAGAAATTTTGGATGGTTTCATGGCGGTTCGTTGCTTTTTGATGTATCGGACAAACGGTGCAGGCACAGGCAGCCTGAAAAAAGCGGCATTTTACCCGAAATCCGCCTGAAAACGCAGGCGCGGATCATGCGGAACCGGCTGCAATCACAACAGCCGGTTGGCATAGAAGGCAGCCTGAAAACGGTTTAGCCCAATGCGGCGAGCAGCTGGTCAAACGCCTGTTTGAACTGCTGCAGACCGACGGCCTGCAGTTGGCGCGCCAGCGTTTCCAATTCGGCGCCGGCCGCTTCGGCGGCGGCCAGATCGGCGAGCGCCTGCTCTTGGTTTTCGGTAAGGGTAGGGCGGGCGCTGCCGTGGTCGATAAAGGCCGCCAGCGTGGCGTCGGGTACGGTATTGACAGTGTTCTCGCCGATCAGGCTGTCCACATACAGGGTGTCGGGATAGGCGGGGTTTTTCACGCCGGTGGATGCCCACAGTAGGCTGACCGGTGCGGCGCCGGCAGCTGCGGCAGCCTGAAACTCGGCGCCGGCCACATGGTTTTGCCAGTCGAGATAGGCGGCTTTGGCCAGCGCGATGGCAGTTTTGCCGCGCAGGTTTTCAGGCAGCTTGCCATCCAGCGCGGCATCGACGCGGGAAATAAAGAAGCTGGCAACGGCGCGTACTTTGCCTACGTCTTGGCCGGCGGTGGCGCGTTTGGCGATGCCGCGGCTGTAGGCGGCGTAGGCTTTGAGCGTTTGCGCGCGGGAAAACAGCAGGGTCAGATTAACGCTGATGCCTTCGGCGGTAAGCGTTTCAAAGGCTTGGATGCCGGCATCGGTGGCGGGGATTTTGATCATCGCGTTGGGGCGCGCGAGCAGCGTGTGCAGGCGTCGGGCTTCGCCGATGGTGCCGGCAGCGTTGTGCGCCAGCTCGGGGGCGACTTCCAGGCTCACCCAGCCGCTGTTGCCGCCGCTGCGCTGAAATTCGCCCAGGCAGATGTCGCAGGCAGCCTGAACGTCGGCCACGGCAAGCGTTTCGTAAATCTGCGCCGGCGTCTGCCCCTGCTCTTTCAGGCGGGCGATGTCGGCGCGGTAGAGTTCGTCGCCGGCGAAGGCTTTTTGGAAAATCGCCGGATTGGAAGTAACGCCGCACACTCCGTCGGCCAAGAGCCGTGCCAGCGTGCCGTTTTCCAGCAGTGAGCGCGACAGGTTGTCGAGCCAGATTTGTTGTCCAAGTGCTTTGACTTCGGCTAGAATCGTCATGTTTTTCCTTCTGCGTAGGCGTGAAAAAGGTTTTCATGCTAACGCTTTTTTACTGTTTTGAACAGTTTGCAGGCAGCCTGAAACCCGTTCGCCGAACGTTCAGGCTGCCTGATTTTCGGGAGTGGCGATGCAGGCAGAACACGATTTTCTGGAATGGGCGCGCGAAGCGATGCAAACCGAAGCCGACGCGGTGCGCGAAGTGGCGCGTTCGCTGGATGGCAGCTTTGCCCGCGCCGCGCAGGCGCTGCTTGCCTGCCGCGGCCGCGTGGTGGTGATGGGCATGGGCAAGTCCGGTCACATCGGCGGCAAAATCGCCGCCACGCTCGCCAGCACCGGCACCCCCGCCTTTTTCGTCCACCCCGCCGAAGCCGCCCACGGCGATTTGGGCATGGTGTGCGACGGCGACGCGGTGCTGGCGCTGTCCAATTCCGGCGAAAGCGACGAAATCATCGCGCTCCTGCCGGCGCTCAAACGCAAAAACATCGTGCTGCTGGCGGTAACGTCCAATCCCCAATCCACGCTCGCCCGCCACGCCGACATCCACATCACCGCCGCCGTTTCCCGCGAAGCCTGCCCGCTCGGCCTGGCGCCCACATCCAGCACCACCGCCGTGCTGGCGCTGGGCGACGCGCTGGCCGTTGCCCTGCTCAACGCCCGCTCCTTCACGCGCGGCGATTTCGCGCTCAGCCACCCCGCCGGTAGTCTCGGCCGCCGCCTGCTGCTCACCGTGGCCGACGTCATGCACAGCGGCGACGCCCTGCCCGCAGTCGCCGAAGGCACGCCCTTGAAAACCGCCGTGGTTGCCATGAGCGAAAAAAGTCTCGGCATGCTCGCCGTAATCGACAAACAAGGCAGCCTGAAAGGCATTTTCACCGACGGCGACCTGCGCCGCCTGCTGGAAACCCGCGACACCCTTGCCGGCCTAACGGTGGACGAAATTATGAAACCCGACCCCGTAACCATCGCCCCCGACAAGCTGGCCGCCGAAGCGGCGAAACTGATGCAGCAAAAACGCATCGGCGGCCTGCTGGTCAGCGAGCAGGGACGTTTGGTCGGTGCGCTCAATATGCACGATTTGTTGCGCGAGCGGGTGGTTTAGGGAGGTTTGATATTTGGTTTTTGACAGGCAAAAGGCAGCCTGAAAATATTCGGGAAACCCTGATTGCCAATACACCCCAACACTCAAAGGCAGCCTGAAAACTTTTCAGGCTGCCTTTGACGTACAATCGGCAGCGCCAAACCAAGCACAAGGAGACGCGATATGAAAATCTACCCCGCCGCCGAAATGCGCCGGCGCGAGCAGGCCGCCGTTGGGCGCGGCACGAGTTTCGAGCAACTGATGGAAAACGCCGGCCAAGCAGCGGCGGCCGATTTGCTGCGGCGCCTGCCCGCCGCCGGCCGGGCGCTGGTGGTTTGCGGCAAGGGCAACAACGGCGGTGACGGCCTGGTAATCGCGCGGGTGCTGCAGGCGCAGGGCTGGCGCGTCGATATCGCTTTTGTACTTGGCAGTGATTTGTCGGAACTGGCCGAGCTGAACCGCCGCCGGCTGCAGGGTGCGGTGGGCATTACCTTTATCGCCGCCAACGAACTGGCCGGTGCTTTGGACACCGGCTACCGCGTACTGATCGACGGCATTTTCGGCACCGGTTTCAGCGGCGCACTGCCCGATACCGTCGCCGCAGTCTGCCGCCGGCTCAACGCCGCATCCGGCCTGAAAGTGGCGCTCGACATCCCCACCGGCCTGGACTGCGACAGCGGCACCGCCGATGCCGACACTTTCCGTGCCGACCTCACCTACGCCTTCGCCGCCTACAAACCTGCCCATTTCAGCGACGCGGGCAAAGCGCTGTGCGGCGAAACGGTGTGTCTGGACATCGGCATCGATTAAGCCGATTACCCGCGCAAAAAAGCAGCCTGAAAAGTTTTCAGGCTGCTTTTTTTTGCTGGTGGTGTAGCTTGGATATCCGTGTCCGATATTCCAGGTTCTCTGACTGGATGCCGTCCTTGCGGCCGGCCGTCGGATTCGAGAATCCGACCTACGGGACTATTCAGGCTGCTTTTCAGTAGAGTTTGCCACAGGTAGCCTATCCCCCTGGCGCAGCCGAACAGAGTACGGTTTTTCCGGATTTAAGCGTGCGCCCTGTTTGAGCCCGCCCAAGCGGGCGAGTTCGCACGCGCCGGAAAAGCCGTACGGCGTGAGGGAAGCCGCGCCCCAAGCGCGGCCTGCAACCGGGGGCGCCTTTCTTTGCTTACTTTCTTTGGCGACGCAAAGAAAGTAAGTCGCCGCGCGGCGACAGAGCGCAAAGGTAAAGCGGCAAGAACCGCCGGCTATAGGGCAATGGTGTTGCGGCAGGCGATTCAAATTCCTGCCGGATGCCGTCCTTGCGGCCGGCCGTCGGATTCGAGAATCCGACCTACGGGAACTCTGCAGAAGGCGGAGTAGGGTGCCGCACCACGCACCGTTTTGCGGCTTCAGGCTGCCTGTTCCAAGCAGCCTGAAAAGCTAAAACAGGCAGCCTGAAAGGTTTTCAGGCTGCCTTTTGTGTTTGATGAAAAAGCAGCCTAAAAGCGGTAAAACCCTTTCAGGCTGCCCAAAAGCGGTATTAGGCATCAAGAAAGCCGTCGCGACTGCCAAACCAGCGCTGCAGGTGCTGTTCGACAATTTCCGGCTGCTGGTCGAGCAGTTGTCCGGCGGCGGCAGCGGCGGCATCGAGCAGGGCGTTGTCTTGCGGCAGCTCGGCAAAGCGCAGGATTTCGGCACCGCTTTGGCGGGCGCCGAGAAACTCGCCGGGGCCGCGGATTTCCAGGTCGCGGTTGGCGATTTCAAAGCCGTCGGTGCTCTCGTAAATTACTTTCAGGCGCTGGCGGGCGGTGTCGCCCAGCGGCTCGGCAAACAGCAGCACGCAGGTGCTGGCGGCGGCGCCGCGGCCGACGCGCCCGCGCAGCTGGTGCAGTTGCGACAGCCCCATGCGCTCGGCGTGTTCGATCACCATCAGGCTGGCATTGGGCACATCGACGCCGACTTCGATCACGGTGGTCGCCACCAAAACGTTCAGGCTGCCTGAAACAAACTGTTCCATCACCGCCGCTTTTTCCGCGGGCTTCATGCGCCCGTGCACTAGGCCGATATTGAGTTCGGGCAGCGCGGCCTGCAGCGCGGCCTGGGTGTCGGTGGCGGTTTGCAGCTGCAGCGCTTCGCTCTCTTCGATCAGCGGGCACACCCAGTAGGCCTGGCGGCCTTTTTGGCAGTGGCCGAGCACCAGCCCTTCGACTTCGGCGCGGCGGGCGCTGTTGACCAGCCGCGTTTTTATTGGTGTGCGGCCGGGGGGCAGTTCGTCGATTTGCGAAACTTCCAAATCGGCGAAAAAACTCATGGCCAGCGTGCGCGGAATCGGCGTGGCGGACATCATCAGTTGGTGGACGTCGCGCCCTTTGTTTTTCAGCGCCAGCCGCTGGGCGACGCCGAAGCGGTGCTGTTCGTCCACAATTACCAGGCCGAGATTGGCGAACTGCACGTCGTCTTGAAACAGGGCGTGGGTGCCGACGGCCAGTTGCGCGCGGCCGTCGGCAATCGCGGCTTTGGCGGCGTCTTTCTCTTTCTTTTTCAGGCTGCCTGAAAGCCAGACGACGGCAATGCCCAAAGGCTCGAACCATTGTTTGAACTTGAGATAGTGCTGCTCGGCCAGGATTTCGGTGGGCGCCATCACGGCAGCCTGAAAACCGCCCGTATCTTCGATGGCGGCCAGCGCGGCGAGCGCGGCGACGATGGTTTTGCCACTGCCGACATCGCCCTGCAGCAGGCGGTGCATCGGGTGCGGCTGCGCCATATCGGCGCGGATTTCGGCGAGCACGCGCTGTTGGGCGGCGGTAAGTTCAAACGGCAGGGCGGCGGTGAGTCGGCTGCTGAGACTGCCGTCGCCGCGCAGCATGGGGGCGCTGCCGCTGCGGCGGCGCTGTTTGGCCAGCCGCTTGGAGAGCTGCTGCGCCAAAAGTTCGTCAAACTTCAGGCGGCGGCGGGCGGGCAGTTCGGGATCGGCCAGCTTGTGGGCGGAGATTTCCGGCGGCGGGTTGTGCAGCAGGCGCAGGCTGTCGGCCAGCCGGGGCAGCCTGAAACGCGTCAGCAGCGGCTCGGGCAGGATTTCTTCGATGTTCAGCGCGTTTAAGGCAGCCTGAACGGCGCGGCGCAGCACCGGCTGGCTGAGACCGGACACGGTGGGATAAACCGGCGTCAGGCTTTCGGCCAGCGCGGTGCCGTCGGCAGCCCGGAGCTTGGGGTGGATCATTTCGCTGCCGTAAAAGCCGGCTTTGATTTCGCCCAGCGCGCGCACCCGTTTGCCCTGCGCCAGCTGCTGCTGGTGGCTGGGGTAAAAATGGATGAAGCGCAGATTGAGCATGGCGCCGGCGTCGTCGCGGATGCGGGCGATCAGCTGGCGGCGCGGGCGGAACTGCACTTCCTGCCAGATCACTTCGCCTTCGACCATGCACGGCACGCCGGCGGGCGCGTCGGCCAGCGGCGTGATGTGGGTTTCGTCTTCGTAACGCAGCGGCAGGTGCAGCGCCAGATCCCATGCGCTGTGCAGGTGCATTTTTTCCAGCTTTTGGGCGGCGCTGTCGGAAATTTTGAGCTGTTTGCGGATGTCGGGCGTCATGGCGGGCGGCGGAAAACGGGCGGGATGGCCGATTATAGCGAAAAAGTTATAGCGAAAAAGGGCAGCCTGAAAACGGCAGCGGGGCTTTTCAGGCTGCCTTTGACGGGCAGGCTTACAGCGTTTCCAAAAACGCCGCCAGGTCTTTGCGCTCCTGCGGGCTTAAATCCAGCGGGCGGATCAGCGGGTCGATTCGCTGTGCCGATTCGCTCTCGGCGGTTTTGGGGTTGCGCATGCCCAGGTTGTAGATGGCGACGATGCCCTGCAGATTGACGAACATACCGTGGTGGAACCACGGTTTGCTGCGGCTTAAGTTGCGCAGGGTCGGCGTTTTGAAGCTGCCCCAGTCTTCGCGGCGGCCGGTGGTTTCGTAGCGGCCGAAGTCCTGATAGGGCGAGCCGGACAGGGTTTGGTTGAGATTGTGCATTTTGCCGTCGGTCATCATGGTGCCGGAGTGGCAGTTCATGCAGCGCGCTTTGGTGCGAAACAGGTGCAGGCCGCGGATTTCGCTGTCGCTTAGGGCTTCGCGCTCGCCGAGCAGGAAATCGTCGAAACGGGTGGGCTCGGGGCGCAGGGTGTGTTGGTAGGCGGCCAGCGCCGCGGCCACGCCGTCCAAATCAATGCCGCGCCCGAACACGGCGGCAAACTCGCCCGCATAGCCGGCCTGCGTGAGAATGGCGGGCACCTGTGTTAGATCCAGATTCATTTCATTGGGGTCGGACATCGAAAAGCGCATCTGCGCCGCCAGCGAATCGGCGCGGCCGTCCCAAAACAGCGCGCTCTGCGGCTGCCACAGATGGATCAGCGCCGGACTGTTGCGCCGCCCCTGCCGTCCCATCACGCCGGTGGATACGCGCTGCGGCTCGGCAAAGGCATACTCGGCGCGGTGGCAGCTGGCGCAGGCAACGGTACCGTCGGACGAGAGCCGTTTTTCGTTGAACAGCTTTTTGCCCAGCGCCACTTTGGCATCGGCCCAGGTTTTTTCAGGCTGCCTGGGCAGCGGCGCCAGTTCGCTGAAAGCCACGCCCGCATCCACCTGCGCCGCCGGCCAGTAACGCGGCGGCAGGCTGTACACCTGCCGCAGGCAGTCTGCCCGGCTGCGGTCGCAATGCGGCGCCAGCGTGCAGGCGGCCAGCAGCAGGGCGGGTAGAAAATGGCTCAGGCGGCGCAATGCGCTTGGCGCGCTTATCCGGCGGGTCATGGTTTTTCCTTGCAAGGGCGGAACGCGATTTTAACAAGAATGGTTTTCTTTTGTGCAAAGTGTTAAGATTAAGTAAATTTTTACTGATATTGCGCAAAGGAGAAGCGATGAGGGTAAAAGCGATATGGCTGCTGCTGGCAGCGGCAGGTGCGGTTGAGCCGCTGTGGGCAGAAAGCAGCCTGAAACCGCAAAATCAGGATGAAACAGAACATTCAAGCACGCTGCCGGTGGTGCGGGTGCGTGCCGCGCAGAAAAAAGGCGCGTCGCTGTATCTGCAGGCAGACGATATCGCCCGCCGGCCGACACGCAACGGCACCATTACCGAGCTTTTGCGCAACCATCCGGGCGTGCAGTTTGCCAATACCGCCAACGAATCGACCCACGCCGGCGAAATCGCCCCCGAGCTGGTGAGTTTCCACGGCCAGCCGTATTACAACAATCTGTTTTTGCTCGACGGCCTGTCTGCCAACGACATTATGAATCCTGGCGCGGCCAACGGCGGCTACACCACGCCCGAAAAGCAGTTTGAAGCCCGCGACCATCTCTTTCTCGCCCCGGGCGCGCCCGAAGCCTTTCAGGTGGATTCGTCGTTGCTCAAAGACGTGGCGGTGTACGACAGCAACGCGCCGGCGAAATATTCGCGCTTTAGCGGCGGCGTGATTGACGCCCGCTTGAAAGACCCCGATCCCGAGCGTGCCGGCGGGCAGGTGGGCTGGCGCACCACCCGCAGCAGTTGGACGCACTTTCATCTGGGCGAGTACCAGGACCGCGACGAATTTGAAGCGGCCAATGCCGAAAACGACGTGCAGCCGCGTTTTGTCAAACACAGCTACAACCTGAGCCTGAACCAGCCCTTGGGCAAAAACGCCGCACTGCTGGCCGGCTACACGCGCACGCAGTCGGCCATTCCCGAATACCACAGTATTCTCGGCCGCTGGCAAAAAGAGCGGCGCCGCTCGGAAACCTGGCTGCTCAAAGGACTGTACCGCTTTAGCCCGCAACAGCAGATCAGCGCTTCGCTGATGTATTCGCCCCACCAGAGCGTGTACTTTCGCAATAATGCCGACAAAGGGCGTTATGTCGCGCACGGCGGCGGCTGGCGCCTGCAGCTTGAAGCGGATAATGCTTTTGACTGGGGCAAAATCCGCTCTACGCTCGCCTATACCCATAACCGCAACCGCATCGCCTACGATGCCGGCCATGATTCCTATGTGTGGCTGGGATCGAAATACATTGCCGGCAGCCGCCGCATCGACTGGTGCAGCATCCGCGACCGCAACGGCGACTGCACCTACGCCATCACCGGCGGGCTGGGCGAACTCGAATCGCACACCACCACTTGGAGCCTGAAGCAGGAATACGGCATCCGCGCTTTGGACTGGGGCGCCGCCCGCCACAAAATCGACTTCGGCTGGCAGGCCGATATTGCCCGCGCCAAGTCGCGCCGGCCGCAGGATGCGCGTTTCTTCCAAACCTATTTCGCCCCGCAAAACGGCTATCCCGACAACATCACCCATGTCAGCCCCGACTGCATCGACTGCATCGCCGGCGAACAGTACGCCAACCGCTACTGGGTGTCCAAAGCCCACAGTACCGCCGTCGGCGCCAGCCATTACAGCCTGTGGCTGGCCGACGATATCCGCTGGGGGCGCTGGACGCTGCAGCCGGGCTTCAATCTCAGCTACGACAGCCATCTGCGCAACTGGAATGCCGCACCCCGCTTCGCTTTCGAACACCGCTTCATCAGCGACGGCCGTTTGGCGCTCAGCGGCGGCCTGAACCGCTATTACGCCGGCAGCATGCTGGCCTACGCCCTGCGCGCCGCCATTCCCCGCTCCGAAATCTACAAACGCATCCGCGACCCGCAGCACGGCGAATCGGGCTGGACGTTTGAAAACTACTCGCCCGTTCCCGCCTACCGCAGCGGCAGCCTGAAAACGCCCTACAGCGACGAAGCCAATCTCGGCCTGCGCTGGCAGTTTGCCGGCCAGTTGTTCGAGGCCAAATACGTCCACCGCAGCAGCAGACGCCAGTTCGTCCCCCTGCGCAACGCCCGCGACAACAGCTACACCCTGACCAACGACGGCCGCGGCCACAGCAACCATTTCAGCTTCAGCCTGCAAAGCACCGAACCCTACCGCTGGCGTGGTTTGAATCTGGGCTACCGCCTGGGCGCCCGCTACCAGAAACACCGCAGCAGCCACCACGGCAATTACGACAGCTCGCTGGTGCAGGAAGTCGCCAACGGCCGCACCACCTTTTACCTTTACGAAGGCCGCCGCTACCGCTCGATAGCCGAATTGCCGCCGTTTGATTTCAACCGCCCGTGGGAAGCCTTTGCCGAAGTGCAGACCGACATCCCCGCCTGGCATCTGAGCTGGACGCACAGCCTGAATTTCCGTTCCGGCTACAAAAACTACCTGCGCTACGGCGTGCGCGAATGCAGCCAGTCGTCGCAGCCGGCCGCCTGCGACGGCTGGAACGGCTATGTGTACGACTATCGTCCGAAAAAATTCAAACACGCGCTGACGCTGGACTGGCGTTTGCGGCTTGCCCTGCCGGTGCGCAAAAGCCGCAGCTTCGAATTGAGCCTGGACGTGCTGAACGTGCTCGACAACAAAAACGCCACCAGCAGCAGCCAGTCGGCCTATCTGGGCGGCGTCAACAATCCGGCGCTGGCCGCCTACGGCGGCATCCAAAGCCCGACTTCCTACGAAACCGGCCGCCAGTTTTGGCTCGGCGCCGCCTACCGCTGGTAGCTGCCTGCCGTTTTCAGGCTGTTTTTGACGGATTAGGCAGCCTGAAAGCCGGTTTCGGTTGTTCAGGCTGCCTTTGTCTTTTACTACGCTCGAATACTTTTCAGGCTGCCTTGCGCAAGATGGCAAGGCAGCCTGAAAGGTTTGCTGCAGGGGTTTTGAATGGCTTCTTAGGCTTCAAGCAGGCTTTGGCCGAGGTAGCCGCCTTTTTCAAAGCCGGGCAGGACGAAGAAGTAGCCGCCGCCTACCGGTTTGATGTATTCCTCCAGTGGTTCGAAGTCGAGCAGTTTTTGCACGAAGATGAAGCCGTCGTCGAGATTGGCCTGGTAGCAGATGAAGATCAGGCCGACATCGAGCTGGCCGGCTTTGGAAAGGCCGCGCGAGTAGTTGAACGGGCGGCGGAACAGCAGGTGTTTTTTGAATTCTTCGGTGCGCGGGTTGGCCAGGCGCATGTGGCTGTCTTTGGGTACGACTTTGCCTTCGGGATCGCTGGCGTAGTTGGGGGTGTCGTTTTCCTGTTTCATGCCCAGCGGGGCGCCGCTGTATTTTTCGCGGCCGAAGATGGTTTGCTGCTCCTGCAGCGGGGTGCGGTCCCAAAATTCGACCAGATGGCGGATCAGGCGTACGGCCTGGTAGCTGCCGTTTTTCGCCCAGGCCGGTTCGTCCTGGCTGTTGGGGGCGACGCCGCTCCACAGCACTTCGTCAGCGGTTTTGGGGTCTTGGATATTGGGGTTGGCGGTGCCGTCGTGAAAGCCGAGCAGGTTGCGCGCGGCGGAACCGGGCTCGGTTTTGGGCAGGAAGCCGTCGATACTCCAGCGGATGATGGCGTATTGGGCGGTGTTTTTAATGATGTCGCGCAGGGCGTTTTGGCAGGATTCGGGGGAGAAGCTGCACACTTGCAGGCTCAGGTCGCCGTCGCACCATTCGGCCTGGAGTTTGTCGTTGGGGAAGTCTTTCATTTCGCTCAGGTGCTTGGGCTTTTTGCCGGCAAGGCCGAAGCGCTGGTCGAACAGGCTGTTGCCGACGCCGAGGGTCATGGTCAGGCCGTCGGGCGGGACGTTTTTGCCAAGTATGCCGCTGCCGGCGGGCGGGAGTTTGTCGTCGCCGTCGATCAGCTCGCCGCCTTTGGTGAGAAATTCAATGCGGGCGGTAATGATGCGCAGCAGTTTTTCCAGGTCTTTGGCACTGGTGGTGGTTACGTCGAAGGCGGCCATGATGGCAAACTGCTGGTGCGGGGTGGTGATGCCGGCCTGATGGGGGCCGTAGCAGTCGTAGCTTTTGTCGGAGTGGCGCAGCAGGTGCTGGCAGTCGCTGTTGTCGGCGGCGCTTTGGTTTCCCTGACTGCTGCCGGCGGGATTCTGGCCGCAGCCGCCCAGGACGGCGCCGACGGCGCTGCCGATGCCCAGCGCGGCGGCGGTTTTGAAAAAGCGGCGTTTGGACGGGGATTGGGGTTGTTCGTGATTCATTTGGGGTCCTTTGCTTGTTTTGCTGGTTTTTTCAGGCTGCCTGAAAACTTAAAACGACGAATCGGGCTCTTTGAGAAATTCGATTTCTTCGGCGCTGCTTGGGCGGCCGAACACGGCGTTGCGGTGGGGATAACGGCCGAAACGGTCGATGATGACTTTGTGCTTGAGCTCGAATTGGTAGGCGTAATCGGAAGTGTGTTGCTTGAACAGCGCTTCGGCCTGCTGGTGGACGATGCGGCTTTCGCTGTGCATCAGCGGCATCAGCATGAAATGGCGCTCGCGCTCGGCCATATCGGCAAAGCCGCTCTGGCGCACGGCTTCCTGTGCCAGCGCCACGGCCATATTGTCGTGGGCGAAAGCGGCGGGGCTGTTGCGGTGGAGATTGCGCGGGAATTGGTCGAGCACGATGATTTCGGCCAGGCGCCCGTGCAGGCTGTCGCGCCAGCGGTAGAGTTCGGATTGGGCAGCTTGCGCCAGCAGTCCGGCAAAGCGGCTGCGCACGGTTTGGTCGAAGTCGTCGCTTTTTTGGAACCAGAAGGGCTGGTTTTCTTCGGCGAACCAGAAATCCAAAACGGTTTGCGGGGTCATGGCGTGTTTCCTGGGAAAATGTTTTTCAGGCTGCCTGAAAGTTCAGGCAGCCTGTTTGGTCGGCGCGAGACTTAGTTCAGGCCGAGAATGCCGCGCAGTTTGGCCAAGTCTTCAGCCAGTGCGTTGATCGGCGCCTGCAGGGCTTTACGGTCGGCTTCGGTCAGTTTGTCGTAGGTTTCAAAGCCGTTGCCTTTTTTGTATTTGGCCAAGAGATCGTTGACCTGCTTGAAGTTGGCGTCAACTTTTTCCAGCAGGGCTTTGTCTTTTTCCGCAATCATCGGACGGAAGAGATCGACGATTTTCTTCGAGCCGTCTACGTTGGCTTGGAAGTCGGAAAGGTCGGTGTGGCTGTAGCGGTCTTCTTCGCCGCTGATTTTGCTGCCGGCCACTTCTTCAATCAGCGCTGCCGCACCGCCAACCACTTTGCTGGGCGGGAAGGAGAGCAGGTCGATTTCTTTTTTCAGGGTTTTCACGTCTTCTTCCAGCTTGTTGGCAACGGTGTCGATGCCTTTGGTGCTGTTTTCCACCCACAGGGCGTGTTCGATGCGGTGGAAGCCGGTGAAGCCTTCGTCTTTAGCACCGTTTTTGAAGTCGTCTTCACGGGCGTCGATGGCGGGGTCGAGTTCGTTGAACAGCTCGGCAATCGGCTCGATGCGCTCGTAGTGGCTGCGTACGTCGGCAAACATGGCTTTCGCTTCTTCGATCTTGCCGGCTTTAACCGCGGCGCTGAAGGCGGTGGTTTTGGTTACCAGCTGTTCGGCTTCTTTCTGGACATAGACTTTGTAGTCTGCCAGCGGCTGGGCCAGTTTTTCCAGATCGGCTTCGTTGCCGGTGTCTTTAAAGCCGCTGTCGGTTACAACCAGTTTGCCGCGCGGATTGTTGAGGAAGCCGCAGGTCATTTCGTATTCGCCGGGCAGTAGGGTAACGGTCATTTTGTCGGTCAGGCCGGGAACGATGTTTTCACGCTCGTCCACCACCATCACGCCTTTGAGGATTTCCCATTCCAGCTTGCGCGAGCTGTTGTTTTTGATGTTGAACACGACTTGGCCGCTGGGTACGGTCAGTTCCATCGGTTCGCAGGCTTTGTCGTTTACCGCGATGTTGATCGCGCCGCCGGCAGCGGCATCGGACGCGCTGGTAGTGCCGGCAGCGCCGGAAGCGGCTTGCTCGCCGCCGGCAGAAGAGGCGGGAGCGTCAGCCTGCGGCGGTTGGCAGGCGGCCAGGCCGAGTGCCAGCAGTACGGATAATGCGGTGGTGTTGAGTTTTTTCATGGTGATGATGCCTTTCTTGGTTTAGGGCTTAGGGTTGGAAGGAGTGGGTTTCGGATTACGTAAAAACAGATACATAACCGGAATCAGATACCCGAAGTAAAAAACGAAATCGCCCAGAAGCGGATGGTCGGTATAGCCGAAGAAACCGCCCAACAGTACGCCCAGCGGGCTGTCTTCGTGCAGGGTTTGCGACCAGTCCAGCGGTTGGTAGGACGACCAATCGAAAGGGTTAACCTGCATCAGATTCCATACCCCCGCTTCATGGAAAGCGCGGAATGCACCCGAAAACAGGCCTGCGGCGACCAAAATCAGGAAAATACCAGTCCAGCGGAAGAATTTGGCAAGATTCAGCCGCATGCCGCCTTGGTAAATCAGGGCACCGATAACCACGGCACACAGCAATCCCAATATCCCGCCCCATTTGGCGGCGTCAATGGTGGCTGCTTCTTGGGCAGAAGAGGCTTGGTGGCTGAGAATGGCCAGCATAAAGAATACACATTCCATGCCTTCGCGGGCAACGGCAAGAAAAGCCATACCGACCAGCGCCCAACCGTGCCCCTTGCCGCGGTTTAAGGCAGCCTGAACGGATTGGTGCAATTCCTGCTTAATCGAGCGTGCCGCTTTTTTCATCCAAAGAATCATATAAGTAAGAATGGCAACGGCAACTAAACCGATGGCGCCTACTACGAATTCCTGCTCTTTTTGCGGGATTTCGCCAATTTGGCGGTGCAGGACAAAACCTACCCCGAAGCACAAAAGCGCCGCAAGCGTAACGCCAAGCCAGACTTTGGGTAATAATGACGAATAACCGGATTGTTTCAGAAACGCGGCGATGATGCCGACAATCAAAGCTGCTTCGATACCTTCGCGCAGCATGATGAGAAAAGAGACCAATAACACTTTGGAAAAAGCTTTGCTGAGACAAAAACGCCTGAATTATAGGTTTTCTTGATATGGAAATGCAAATGGTTTTTATCATTTCCAAATGATAAATTAACAATAACCGCCGCCGAACGGTCTGTTCGGCGGCGGTTTTCAGGCTGCCTGAAAGGGCGGCGCTTTATTGGCAGTCGATATCCAACATTTTTACCGGCTGGGTTTTGGATAGCGGGATTTTGCATTTGACGCTGTTGGAACCGGTAACCACCAGAACGTCTTTGCCACCGGCGCTGGTTTTGCTGATTTTCAGCGGCTCGGCAACACCGGCGCCCATAGAAGAAGCGCTGACGCTGTCGATCAGTTTTTCATCGCTGATGCCGGAAGTATTGCTCTGGATATTCGGTTTTTTCGGTTTTGCCATCGCCACGGGGCTGGCCAGTAGGGCAAAGGCGGCGAGCAGGGCGGTATAGTGTTGTGTTTTCATAATTCGGTTTCCTTATGATGCGGCCGGTCGGGCCGGTGCGGCACTTTACTGCAAATTGTGTATAAAGGCAGCAGGTTTACGCAAATTTGTGCAAAGCCGGACGTAGGGCTTGGGTGTTGGCGCGGGGGTCGGCCAATACGTCGCCGCCGAGCAGGCATTCCATCTGCAGAATATGTTCCGGCCGTTTGCAGTGCAGGCTGGGGCAGATTGAAGCAGCCTGAAAAGGCAGGCGGTGGCGGCTGGCAAATTGGCGGGCGCGCTCGTTGGCGGTTTGCAGCATAAAGCTCATGCTGATGTCCAAGTAGAATTTCCGCGCCTGCAACACGATGATTCTGGCGGCAAACCAATCGGCTTCGTCGGTGAACTCGCTGGGGCTGTGGCGGCTGAAATCGTGGCGCATCGCGGCAATCAGAATGGCGGCAGTACGGATTTCAGGCAGCATGGCTTCGTGCAGTACGTCGGTTTCGTCCAGCCCTTCGCCGGCAGCCTGTGACGGATTGCGGTGGGCGTTGCCGTCGGTAATCAGGCAGCAGTTGCGCAGCGCCTGTGCGGATTGAGCTGGGTTTTGGTTTTCCGTCGGACGGTTCAAAGCGGCTTTCATCATTCTATTTCCTTGTTTTCTGGCAAACCTGCCGAGAGTCTTGAGACGGTTTGCTTTAAAAACTGCAGAAAACAGAAAACCGCCTCGGATAGGTTCTCGGGGCGGTTTGCTTTGCGTTTAATGGTTGTATGTCTTACCCACGCGCAAAGGGATACCGCACCGAAGTGCAGTACCACCAATAACAGCAAGCGCGCAGTAAAGATTTCATGATTACGGAATTCTTGGGTTTCGAAAAACGATGGGGCGAAACATACGCTTTTTGCTTTTGCTTTGTCAAGGCGGGCGGTGAAAAAATTTCGGCGGTTTGGCTTCGCTTTGGTTTCGGGATGGCGGCAGGCAGCCTGAAATGCCTGAATATTCGCCCTTGCCACTATTGAAAGTGTGGGAAACTTTGTTAGAATGCGCCCTGTTTTGCCTATGCTTTGTGCGTGGCATTTCCGCTGGCGGCCAAAGTGCCGGCAGTGTTGGATTTTTGTTTAATTTATTTAAGGATGACCACATGGCCGTCGAACGCACCATTTCCATTATCAAACCCGATGCCGTCGGCAAAAACGCAATCGGCAAAATCTACACCCGCTTTGAAGACGCCGGTCTGAAAATCGTTGCCGCCAAAATGAAGCATTTGAGCCAAAGCGAAGCCGAAGGCTTTTACGCCGTGCACAAAGAGCGCCCGTTTTTCGCCGATCTGGTGAAATTTATGACCAGCGGCCCGGTGATGATCCAGGTGCTGGAAGGCGAAAACGCCGTGGTCAAAAACCGCGAGCTGATGGGTGCGACCAATCCGAAAGAAGCCGCTGCCGGTACCATCCGCGCGGACTTTGCCGAATCCATCGACGCCAATGCCGTACACGGTTCCGACAGCCTGGAAAACGCCGCCATCGAAATCGCGTATTTCTTTGCCGCCACCGAACTCTGCCCGCGTTAAGTCTTCGGATTTTTCAGGCTGCCTGCCCTTTCAGGCAGCCTGAAAACAGATTCCGGCAGGTAGCCTGAAAACAAAAAAATACAAAATACCGCACAAACACACCAAACGAAACCGACCGAACCATGATGAAAACCAACCTGCTCGACTACGACCTGCCGGCTCTGACCGAACACTTCGCCCAAATGGGCGAAAAGCCGTTTCGGGCGCGCCAAGTGATGCGCTGGATTCATCAGGGCGGTGCGGAAAATTTTGACGAGATGACCGATTTGGCCAAATCGTTGCGCGCCAAACTGAACGAAAAAGCAATCGTCGGCATTCCGGCGCTGATGACTTCGCAGGAAAGCCGTGACGGCACGCGCAAATGGCTGTTGGACGTTGGCACCGGCAACGGTGTCGAAACCGTTTTTATTCCGGAAACCGAGCGCGGCACGCTGTGCATTTCTTCGCAGGTGGGCTGCGCTTTGGAATGCACGTTCTGCTCCACCGGCCGGCAGGGTTTCAACCGCAATCTGACCGCCGCCGAAATCATCGGCCAATTGTGGTGGGCAAACAAAGCGCTGGGCGTTACTCCGAAAAACGAGCGGGTGATTTCCAATGTGGTAATGATGGGCATGGGCGAGCCGATGGCCAATTACGACAACGTGGTTACCGCGCTGTCGATTATGCTGGACGACCACGGCTACGGCCTGTCACGCCGGCGCGTTACCGTTTCCACTTCCGGCATGGTGCCGCAGATGGATCGGCTAAAAGACGATATGCCGGTGGCGATGGCGGTATCGCTGCATGCTTCCAACGACGCAGTGCGCGACCAAATCGTGCCGCTGAACAAAAAATACCCGCTCAAAGAATTGATGGCCGCCTGCCGCCGCTATCTGGTCAAGGCGCCGCGCGATTTTATTACTTTCGAATATGTGATGCTCGACGGCATCAACGACAAAGCCGAGCACGCCCGCGAGCTTTTGGAGCTGGTGAAAGACGTGCCCTGCAAATTCAACCTGATCCCCTTCAACCCTTTCCCCAATTCCGGCTACGAGCGCTCCAGCGGCGAGAATATCCGCATATTCCGCGACATCCTGCAGCAGGCAGGGCTGGTGGTAACCGTACGCAAAACGCGCGGCGACGACATCGACGCCGCCTGCGGCCAGCTTGCCGGACAAGTGAAAGACAAAACCCGCCGCCAGCAGAAATGGCAGCAAATCTATATGGAGAGCCGATAATGCGCCGTTTTTTCCGATCCGTACTGCCGCTGTGCGCCGCCGCAATATTTTTGGGCGGCTGCGTAACCGAAGGTCCGGGCTCCGAACTGACCAAATTTAAAAAACAAAGCAGCAAAGAGCGCCACGAAGAATCGGTGCGCATCAAAACCCAGCTGGCTGTCGAATACATCCGCGCCAAAGATTACCGCGCCGCCACTGCGGCAATCGAAGAAGCCATTCGGGAAAACAGCCGCTACGATATGGCCTGGCTGGTACGAGCGCAGATTTACCAGTTTCTGAAAGTGCCCGATAAGGCCGAGGAAAGTTTCCGCCAGGCCTTGTCGATCAGCCCCAACGGTGCCGAAATCAACAACAACTACGGCTGGTTTTTGTGCAGCATGAGAAACCAGCCCAATGCCGCCATGCCGTATTTCGACCGCGCGCTGGCCGATCCCACCTATCCCGGCCCCGAAGTGTCGTGGCTGAACAAGGGCGTCTGCAGCGCCAAGCAGGGCGCTTACGATTTGGCCGAAAGCTATTTCGAGCGTGCCTTGAATCTGAATCCCGAATTTGTTGTTGTGCATAAAGAGCGCGCCCGCGCCAAGCTTATGGCTGGCAACGTTGCCGAAGCCGACCGCAATTTCCGCATATTCCAGCGCCAAGTGGAAAAACTCGGCGCCGACGATCTCTATTTAGGCTGGAAAATTGCCAAAGCGCAGGGTAAAAAACAGGAAGCTTACGAATACGAAGCCCAGCTGCGCAGCAGTTTCCCCTATTCCGAAGAATTGCAAAAAATCACCACTGGAAGCGAATAATGAGCGAAAACCAAACTCCGTCAGCCATCAGCAGCGCCGACGCTCCGGCAGCGCTGGGTGCCGAGTTGCGCCGCCAGCGCGAAGAGCGCGGTTTGTCTTTGGGCGAAGTGTCCGAGCGGCTGAAACTGCCGGCACGGCAGGTTGAAGCCCTGGAAAACGGCCATTACGGCGATATGCCCGAGCCGGTATTTGTGCGCGGCTTTCTGCGCAGCTACGGCCGCTTTCTCGATTTGGACGAAACCGTGCTCAACAGCTATCTGGCGCACATCGTGCCGCCGGAAAGCATCGAGCGTTCGCGCCCGCAGCAGCATGCGGCCGACAGCATGGTCAACCAAGAATTGAAAAAACCGTTCCCCACTTGGATTTTCGGCCTGCTGGCCGCCGCGCTGCTGGGCGTCGGCATTTATTACTGGCAGGGCAAGTCGCAAAGCGAGCACCTGCGTCAGGAAGCTGGTGCCGGTTCGGCGGTGCAAAGCGGCGGCAGCCAGGCGGCTTCCGAAGTGCCGCTGGCCAACGGCAATATGGTCGTCAAGCCGATGGAAGAGCCGCAGGCCGCTTCCGGCGCGGCGTCGGCACCGGCTGCTGCCGGCGGCGAGCTGGTGATCAACACCCGCTACCGCACCATGTTGACCGTCAGCAATGCCAAGGGCGAAATCCTGATCAACCAAATCGTTCCCGCCCGCAGCGAGCACCGCTTTAAAGACGGCGCCCCCTATGAAGTGCGCTTGGGTTACGCCATCGGTTCCACCGCCAGCTACGGCGGCGAGAACATCGACATCGACAGTAAACGCAAAGGCAAAACTGCCGTCTTTACCGTAGGCAGCACCGTTCAGGCTGCCTCCGCGCCGCAGTAAGGCAGCCTGAAAAAATGAAACCCCTACGCCGCCGCACACACCAAGTCCGCATCGACCATCTGACCGTCGGCTCCGAAGCGCCGGTTGTCGTGCAGTCGATGACCAATACCGACACCGCCGATGCCCAAGCTACCGCCCTGCAGGTGCGCGAATTGAGCGAAGCCGGTTCCGAAATGGTGCGCATCACCGTCAACAGCCCCGACGCCGCATCCAAGGTGGCCGAAATCCGCAGCCGTTTGGACGATATGGGCTGCCCCACGCCGCTGGTGGGCGACTTCCATTTCAACGGCGAGCGCCTGCTGGCCGAGTTTCCCGACTGCGCCCGCGCGTTGTCCAAATACCGCATTAATCCCGGCAATGTCGGCAAAGGCGCCAAGGGCGACGAAAAATTCGCCTTTATGATCCGCACCGCTGCCGAGCACGACAAAGCGGTGCGCATCGGCGTGAACTGGGGATCGCTCGACCAAAGCCTCGCCAAGCGGATGATGGATGCCAACCTGGCATCGGCTAATCCCAGGCAGCCTGAAGAAGTGATGAAGGAAGCCCTGATCGTTTCTGCGCTCGAATCGGCGCAAAAAGCGGTGGATTTGGGGCTGCCCGAAGACAAAATCATCCTTTCCTGCAAAGTGTCCAATGTGCAGGATCTGATTCAGGTTTACCGCGATCTGGGCAGCCGCTGCGCCTATCCGCTGCATTTGGGGCTGACCGAAGCCGGCATGGGCAGCAAAGGCATCGTCGCCTCCACCGCCGCGCTGGCGGTGCTGATGCAGGAAGGCATCGGCGACACCATCCGCATCTCGCTCACCCCCGAGCCCGGTACATCGCGCACGCAGGAAGTGGTGGTGGCGCAGGAAATCCTGCAAACCATGGGGCTGCGCTCGTTCACGCCGATGGTAACCGCCTGCCCGGGCTGCGGCCGCACCTCCAGTACCGTGTTCCAAGAGCTGGCGCGCGACATCCAGCAGTATCTGCGCATGCAGATGCCGGTGTGGAAAGACAAATACCCCGGCGTGGAAAGCATGAACGTGGCGGTGATGGGCTGCGTGGTCAACGGCCCGGGCGAGAGCAAGCTGGCCGATATCGGCATCAGCCTGCCTGGCACCGGCGAAACCCCCATCGCCCCCGTTTATGTGGACGGCGAGCGCAAAGTAACCCTCAAAGGCGACAATATGGCCGCCGAATTTCTGGCGATTGTGCAGGAATATGTTGAAACCAATTACGGCGAAGGCGGCAAGAAACGCAACGCCCCGCGCGTGATTCCGATTCAGGCAGCCTGAAAGGCTTTTTTCCGCCGGACAAGCCCCATTCGTTATTTTCAGGCTGCCTGACGGCAAAAGCAGCCTGAAACAAGGAAACCGCCATGGCTCAATCTCCCCAAAAAACCGGCAGCAGCGCCAAGGCGCCCGCCGCCGAAGCCAAAGACCTGCGGGCGATGCTGCTGCAGCTTTATCTGCTGAACAATCCGCGGCTGGAGCATAAAGTCTTCATCTATTCCTTCAACGGCGTAACCGACGGCAACACCAACCCCTTCCACTTTATCGGCGGCGATCTGCCGGCAAACGTCAAAAAAAGCCTGATTCTGCAAAACCTTGCCAGCGGCGAGATGATTCAGGCTTTTGTGGTGCCCTACGTTGAAAAAGGCCAGACCCAGTTCCAAATCGAAAACAGCGTGCTCTACGGCAACCGCAGCGGCACGCTGATCGAAATCTCGCTGGCGGCCGACAAAATCGGCGGCAGCGAGAAATACCGCCAGTTCAGCGCGCTGGCAGCCAGCATGTTACGCCAGTTCGTGATATAAACCCGTCCGCCGCAGCGTTCAGGCAGCCTGAAAACCGGTTTGCCCGCCCTTTGCGGTGCCTTTTCTTTTTCCACAGCTCAAGATATGGCACAGAAAATCCAAGCCGTAAAAGGCATGAACGACCTTCTGCCGGTCGAACAGGCAGACTTCAAACTCAACGCCGCCCTGTGGCAGGCCTTTGAAGAAACCGTGCTGCGCTGGACGCGCCGCTTCGGCTACGCGCAAATCCGCACCCCCATCGTCGAGCCGACCAATCTTTTCGTGCGCTCCATCGGCGAAGAAACCGACGTGGTCGGCAAAGAAATGTACACCTTCGCCGATTCCAACGACAGCCTCAGCCTGAGTCTGCGCCCCGAAGGCACCGCTTCCTGCCTGCGCGCGGTGGTCGAACACAACCTGCTGTACAACGCCCCGCAAAAGCTGTGGTACATGGGGCCGATGTTCCGCCGCGAGCGCCCGCAAAAAGGCCGCTACCGCCAGTTTCACCAAGTCGGCATCGAAGCGCTGGGCTTTGAAGGCCCCGACATCGACGCCGAAATCATCGCCATGTGCGCCGATTTGTGGCGCGAGCTGGGCATCGCCGAACATCTCACCTTGGAAATCAACAGCCTGGGCAACCGCGAAGAGCGCGCCGCCCACCGCAGCGCCCTGGTCGCCTATCTGCAGCAGCACGAAGACAAGCTCGATGAAGACAGCCGCCGCCGCCTGCACACCAATCCCCTGCGCGTGCTCGATACCAAAAACCCCGAGTTGCAGCAGATTGCCGACAACGCCCCCGCGCTCGTCGATTATCTGGGCGAAGCATCGCAGGCGCATTACGACAGCTTCAAAGCCCTGCTCGACGGCCTGGGCATCCAATACAAAGAAAACCGCCGCTTGGTGCGCGGGCTCGATTACTACAACCAAACCGTATTCGAATGGACGACCGACAAACTCGGCGCCCAAGCCACCGTCTGCGGCGGCGGCCGTTACGACGGGCTGATTGAAGAGCTCGGCGGTAAGCCCGCCCCTTCCATCGGCTTTGCTCTCGGCATCGAACGCCTACTGCTTTTGGTGCGCGAATACGGCAGCCTGAAAGCCGAAGCCGCGCCCGACATCTACATCATGCAGCAGGGCGAAGGCAGCACGCTGGCCGCCATGCGCCACGCCGCCGCACTGCGCGCAGCCGGTTACGCCGTCGCCCAATACTGCGGCAGCCAAAAGCTCAAAGCCCAAATCAAACGCGCCGACCAGTCCGGTGCCCGCTTTGCGCTGATTGTGGCCGAGCAGGAAGTAGCCGATAACAGCGTAACCCTGAAAGACATGCGCGGCAGCCACGAACAAACCACCGTGCCCGCCGCCGACCTGACCGAACAACTCAAACAGTGGAGCCGCTAATGTCCGCCCATCACGACGAACAACAAGACATCGAAACCGCCAAACACCTGTGGCGCAGCGGCGGTAAATGGGTATTTGCCGCGCTGGTGGCCGCCGCTATCGGCTATTTCGGCTATGTGATTTACCAGCACCAGCTCGGCAAACGTGCCGAAGCCGCCGCCGCGCTGGCCGCCGGCGTTGCAGAGGACGAAGGCAGCTTCAAAACCCTGCAGCAGGAATACCCTGACAGCATGGGCGCCGCCGAAGCCGCCTTCCAAGTGGCCGCCAAGCAGTTTGACGCCGGCAAATACGACGAAGCCACCGCCACCTACCAATGGCTGCAGGCCAACAACCCGCAGCCCGCCGTTCAGGCTGCCGCCGTGCAGAACTTGGCCAAAGTGCGCCTGCAGCAGCAAAAATACGACGACGCGCTCAAAGCGCTCGCCACACCGGTCGATGAAGCCTACCGCGGCCTGATCGAAGAAACCCGTGGCGACATCTACAGCGCGCAGGGCAAAACCAAAGAAGCCGCCGCCGCCTACAAAGCCGCGCTGGAAAAACTGCCCGAAGACTCGCCCGCCCGCGACCTGTTGGAAATGAAAACCGCCGACTAAACGCCTTGTCCGGCGGCATAAGGCAGCCTGAAAGCCGTTCCCCCGCTTTCAGGCTGCCTGAACGCTATCTGCAAGGAAAGGAAAACCGTGAAGAGCATCTTGTTTATCCTTGCCGCTTTTGCCGGCACCGGACAACTGGCCGTTTAAGCTTTAGGACGCTTTTTAAAACGTAAAACGCAAAAGGCAGCCTGAAACCCCTTTCCCCCTTTTCAGGCAGCCTGAAACCCGCAGCCTTATTTCCCACCCCGTGCCTATCCCCTGATTGCGCACCTGCTGGCCGCCCGAAACCCGTTTTCAGGCAGCCTGAAACAGAAAGTCAAACTATGAAACCCACCATCGCCCTAGTCGGCCGCCCCAATGTCGGCAAATCCACCCTGTTCAACCGCCTTACCCGCAGCAAAGACGCGCTGGTGCACGATCTGCCCGGGCTCACGCGCGACCGCCATTACGGGCACGGGCGCGTCGGCAGCAAGCCCTATCTGGTGGTGGATACCGGCGGTTTTGAGCCCGTGGTGGACAGCGGCATCCTGCACGAAATGGCGAAGCAAACCCTGCAAGCCGTGGACGAAGCCGATGCCGTGGTGTTTCTCGTCGATGCCCGCACCGGCCTGACGCCGCAAGACAAAATCATTGCCGACCGCCTGCGCCAGTCGCCGCGCCCCGTGTATCTGGCGGTAAACAAAGGCGAAGGCGGCAACCATGCCGTGCTGGCGGCAGAGTTTTACGAACTCGCACTGGGCGAGCCGCATGTGATTTCCGGCGCGCACGGCGACGGCGTTTACTATCTGATTGAAGATATTCTGGAAAACTTCCCCGATGCGGACGAAACGCAGCCTGAAAACAAACACCCCGTGTTTGCCGTAATCGGCCGCCCCAATGTCGGCAAATCCACGCTGGTCAACGCCATTTTAGGCGAAGAGCGCGTGATTGCGTTTGACATGGCCGGCACCACGCGCGACAGCATCCACATTGATTTTGAACGCGAAGGCAAGCCCTTCACCATTATTGACACCGCCGGCGTGCGCCGTCGCGGCAAAGTAGATGAAGCAGTAGAAAAATTCTCCGTTATCAAAGCTATGCAGGCGATAGAAGCGGCGAACGTTGCCGTGCTGGTGCTGGACGCCCAGCAAGACATCGCCGACCAAGACGCCACGATTGCAGGTTTCGCGCTGGAAGCGGGCAGGGCGCTGGTGGTGGCAGTAAACAAATGGGACGGCATCAGCGAAGAGCGGCGCAACGACATCAAGCGCGACATCGCCCGCAAGCTGTATTTTCTCGATTTCGCCAAGTTCCACTACATCTCCGCGCTCAAAGAAAAAGGCATCGACGGGCTGTTTGCCAGCATTCAGGCTGCCTACGACGCTGCCTTTATCAATATGCCCACGCCCAAAATCACCCGCGTGCTGCAAAGCGCGGTGGAACGCCAAGCCCCGCCGCGCGCTGGTTTGGTGCGCCCGAAAATGCGCTACGCCCACCAAGGCGGCATGAATCCGCCGGTTATCGTCATCCACGGCAATTCGCTGCAACACATCTCCGATTCCTACACCCGTTATCTCACCCAAACCTTCCGCAAAGCCTTCAACCTGCAAGGCACGCCGCTGCGGATTCAGTACAACGTCGGCGACAATCCGTATGAAGAGACCGCCGAAAAAGTGAAAAACAAACCGCTGCGCCGCGCCAGCCTGAGCAACCGCATCGCCAAACGCGAAGACCGCAAGGCGGAAAAAACACGCAACAGCGGCGGCAAAAAGAAAACCCGCCAAACCAGCGTGAAAAAACAGCAGGGCGGGAAGTAACGGCAAAGGATAAGGCAGCCTGAAAGCCGGTTTCGGTTTTCAGGCTGCCTGTATGATGCGCGCGCTCAGCGTCCCCAGTTTTTCGGTAAAGGCCGTTTTTGCGATACCGGCGCAAAATCAAATTCCTGTTTGCCGGCCTGCCACACCAGCGGCAGCAGGCAGCTTTGGTTTTCGGCGCGCGATCTGCCGCGGGCTTTGGGGCCGCAGGCATCGCCGCCCATGGCCAGATACAGCTTGCCGCCTATGATGCGGGTGCCGCCCGCGCCGTGGGCGAAGGCTTTTTTCACTTTGCCGTCCGGCTGTCCGGCAAACACCGTTACCTGCCAGCCGCCGGAGCCGCCCAAATCGGGTGCGTTGGCGCACTTGGCCAAAGAAGCGTCATACACATAATCAAGATGGCCGTCGTGATTGAGATCGGCGGTGGATACGGCTTTGCCGTAGGAAAAACGGCCGCCCATATCGCGGCAAACTTCCTGATCACTGTTGATTTCCTGCTGCACGGCGGGGGGCAGGGCGGTTTTGGGCGCGGCAGCGGCGCCGTAGCTTGCTGATGCCAGCACGGCGGCGAAAAAGAGTTTGTTCATGGTGGATTTCCTTCGGTAAGGGGGGCTTGGAAAACACCCGCCGCATGCTGTGCGGCGAGCAAAAGAGTAGGGCTTTTCAGGCTGCCTGAACGGTCGGCTTATGGCGATGCATCGATGTATTGGATGGCCACACGCCCTTTGTTTTGTTTCAGTATCACGCAATATTCGGCGGCGTTTTCTTCGCATACGGATACTTTTTGCCTGCCCTGCCATTTGGTAATCACCACGGTGTCTTCATCGATGTGCCGCTGGGTGTTTTTGGCGGGCAGGGTTTTGGGCATATGGTCTGTGGTATGACCGGCGGCACGCACGGCGGCATAGGCATCGGCCAGCGATGTGCCCGAATAGCTGCATTTGCTGGTACTGGCAAACTCACCGGTGGACGTTTTGCCGCAGGACAGCTTTCCGGCGTGGGCGGATGCGGCGGCCAATGCCAATACGGCAAACAATACACTCGCTTGTTTCATATTTGCTCCTTGTATAAAGGGGGGATAAAAAGAGAAACAAAATATTCTGTTTTCAGGCTGCCTGAAGCAAAACAGGCTGCGGCATTATTCTATATTTTGCGGGGGGGGGGGCAAGTGCGGCAGTTGTAGAAAGCGGCCGCGCTGTTTACACTTGCTGCATTTCGGATACAGGCGCCAAAGCGTGTTTCAGGCAGCCTGAAAGCCGTTTGATAAAAAACAACCCTACACAGGAACCAAAACCCATGATTATCCGAGAAAAGCAGGGCATTTTGCCGATGCTCTTTGCCTGGCGCGGCACCATCTTTCCCAAAGTGCTGCCGGCGATTATCGCCTTATCCGGGCTGTCGGTGGTGATGGGCGTGATGTCGCACTACCGCCTGCTGGCGATTCCCACTCCGCCCCTGGTCGGCTTTACCATTTTCGGCGTGGTGCTTTCGATCTTTCTCGGCTTTCGCAACAACGCCTGCTACGAGCGCTGGTGGGAAGGGCGCAAGCTGTGGGGCAGGCTGGTGGCCACCGAGCGCCATCTGATCCGCGACAGCCGCGTGCTTGATACCGACCGCCGCCGTCACCTGCTCAAGCGCAGCATTCTTTTCACCTGCCTGCTGCGCGACCGCCTGCGCTACCAAACCGCCCACACCGACTTGTTTCTCGAATACGGCGAAGGCGGCGCCGACATCTACCAAAACCACCCCAATCCGCCGCAGTTTGTGCTCGAACAGATGCAGCGCGATCTGATTGCCGCCCTGCGCCAAGAGCAGATCGGCGAAGTAGTCTATAGCGCGCTGACCCACCACATCGAAGCGCTGGGCGAAATCCAGGCCGGCTGCGATCGCATCGCCAGTACGCCGCTGCCCTTTGCCTATTCGGTGCTGCTGCACCGCGCGATTTACAGCTTCTGCATCATGCTGCCCTTCGGCATCGAATCCGTGCTCGGCCTGTGGACGCCGCTGATGGTGGCCTGGCTGGTGTATATGTTTCTCGGCCTGGACGCCCTAAGCTCGCAGCTGGGCGACCCCTTCGGCCTGCAGGAAAACAACCTGCCGCTCGATTCGCTGGTGCGGGTGATCGAGCGCGAAGTGCTCAGCGCGCTGGGCCAGGAAATCCCGCCGCCGCTTGCCGCCGAGCGCTATGTGATGACTTGAGCGCCCAAACGCCAAAAGCAGCCTGAAAGCCGGTTTTTGCCGCTTTCAGGCTGCTTTTTTTCGGATGATGGGTTTTCAGGCTGCCTTTTGCCTGCGCCGCCGTTTTAAAGCAAGCGCCTGTTTTTGCTTCGTAACTTGGTTATGCTGTGCAGGCAGTCTGAAACTTTTGTCCGCCCGAATACCCTAGGCCTTGCGAAAGGTAAGCGCATAAAAACGACCGTCCCACAGCAAATGAGTTTGGCGCTCAAGCGCGGCGGCGGGAATCAGGCTTTCGATGTCGGACAGATCGAAACGTGCGCCGTCAAACGCGCTTCTGGTCAGCGGGTTGCGCCGGTATTGGCGCTCGATCAGATCCTGGGTTTCGTCGGCCACCATCAGCAGCGTGCCGGGCTTGGCCACGCGCAGCATTTCCGCCAGCGCGCGCTGTTTGTTGGAAAAGAAATTGATGCCGCCGACATGAAACACGATGTCGAAACTGTTGTCGGCAAAGGGCAGATCTTCGGCGGCGCAGTGCAGCGGCGTAAACGGCAGCTTGTGCCGCCAGAGCTTATCGGCGCGGCGCAGCATGCCCAGCGACAAATCGGCGCCGACGATATTCAGGCTGCCGGTGTCGATTTGCGGCGGGATAAAGGCGAAATCGCGGCCGGTGCCGACCGACACATACAGCACCGCCGCGCCGTTGCGCCATTCGGGCAGCGCCATCATTTCGCGGCGCATGGCGGCGATGCTGCGGCGGTAAACAAAGCGGTCGGCCAGCCGTTCGCCCAGATCGTAAAGCGCGGCCAGGCGGTTGTAGAGTTTCATGTATTTGCCGTTGTCGCCGGCCAGCTGTTCGGGGGCGAGATAGCGCAAAATGCCCTGCTCGGCGGCCAGCCACGCGGGATTGAGATCGCGGCGCAGCAGCGGGGCGATGGCGGGTGGAATCGGAACCTTCATGGCGCTCTCCTTATCGGTGCCGTGGGAAAAAAGCAGCCTGAAAGCCGTTAAAACCGCAGAACCCCTGGCCAGCTGCCGCGGCATGCTGACCGTGCAGGAAGCCGGTGCATTGCGCGCACGGATAACCGCGCCTTATGCGGCCGACCCTGCCCGCCGCTGCGCCGCCGTCCAAGGCAATATGCACCAACTCATGCGCCGCTACGGCATTACCCCTACCGCACGATAAACCGCAGGCTGCCTGAAACGGCTTTCCGCCGCACCGAAAGCAGCCTGCACTTTCTTCATTCCGCCCGATTGATTTCGGTTTCCAAGCGGATAAATGCGGCAATCATCGCCTGCCACACAGCTTCGGCCACATCGGGCGACAACCCTGCGGCAGCGGCCTGTCCGCAGCGGGCGGCAATCACTTGGGCAACGCGGTCGGGCGCGGCCACGGCTTTTGCATCGCCGCGCGGTTTGAGCCGCCCAGCCTGTTCCACCAACGCCTGCCGTTTGGCGAGCAGCGCAATGAGTTCGGCATCCAAGCCGTCTATGGCTTGGCGGACTTCGGTGAGGGTTTGCGGTAACATGATTCGGCCTCCTAATAAAATGAAAAACACAGCGGCGAGCAACCCTGCCGCATCTAATAAAAAGCAGCCTGCACCCCTTTTCAGGCTGCCTGCATTATGCCGCCAGCGCCGCTGCCAGCGTTTCCACCACTTTATCCTGTTCGTCGAAACTCAAACCGAAATACAGCGGCAGACTGATGGCGCTTTGGTAATAGGCTTCGGCGGCGGGGAAGTCGCCGTTTTGGAAGCCGAAGCGCCGCCGGTAATAGGGCTGGGTGTGGACGGGGATGTAATGCACGTTCACGCCGATGCCGTGGCGGCGCAGGTAGTCGAACACGTCGCGGCGGCTTTTGCCGCTGTCGGCGCGGATTTGCACCGGATACAGGTGCAGCGCCGAGTGGCTGGCCGGGTTGCGCGGCGGCAGGATCAGGGGCAGGGGGGCGAGCAGGCGGTCGTAGCGCCCGGCCAGCTCGTGGCGGCGTTCGACAAATTCGTCCAGCCGCCGCATCTGGCTTACGCCGAGAGCAGCCTGAAGCTCGGTCATGCGATAGTTGTAGCCCAAATCGATTTGCTGGTAGTACCAGCCGCCGTCGGCTTCGTGCGTCATCGCGGCGGGATCGCGGGTTATGCCGTGGCTGCGCAGCAGCGCCATTTTTTCCGCCAGATCGGCGCGGTGGGTCATCGCGGCGCCGCCTTCGGCGGTGGTGATGATTTTCACCGGATGAAAGCTGAAGACGGTGATGTCGCTGTGTTCGCAGGCGCCGACCGGCAGGCTACCTGAAAATGCGCCGACAGCATGCGAGGCATCTTCAATCACCGCAAAGCCGTATTCTTTGGCCAGCGCGCCGATGGCGGCCATATCGCAGGGCTCGCCGCACAGATGCACGGGGACGACGATTTTCGGCAGCCGAGCGCCGGATGCGCGGGCAGCCTGCAGTTTGGCTTCGAGCGAGGAAACCGACATATTCAGTGTGGCGGGGTCGATATCGACAAAATCCACATCCGCACCGCAGTAGAGCGCGCAGTTGGCCGAAGCGGTGAAGGTGATGGGCGAGGTCCACAGCACATCGCCCGCGCCCAGCCCGAGCGCAAGGCAGGCCAGATGCAGGGCGGAAGTGGCGCTGTTTACCGCCACGGCATGCGCGGCGCCGCAATAGGCTTTCAGGCTGCTTTCAAAGGCCGGCACCTGCGGGCCCTGGGTGAGAAAATCGGATTGGAGGACGGCAACGACGGCGTCGATATCGTCTTGGGAAATGGTTTGGCGGCCGTAGGGGATCATGGGGAAAGCTCGCGAAAGGTTGGACGGGGCAGGCAGCCTGAAAAACCGGTTTTGCCGTTTTCAGGCTGCCTTGCGGCTGGGCGGCGCTATTGTAGCAAAAGCTCGCCGGCGGGGCAGGGCGGGCGGCGGCTTCTGATGCGGCACGGCAGCCTGAAAGCCAGCGGCCGAAACGCTTTCGCTATATAATCCGCCCCTTTGCCAACCCGTCTTGCAAGGATATGCCATGACCGATTTCCGTCAGGATTTTCTCCGTTTCGCGCTCGAACAAAAAGTATTGAAGTTCGGCGAGTTCACCACCAAAGCCGGGCGGCCGTCGCCCTATTTTTTCAATGCCGGCCTGTTTAACGACGGCGCTTCCACGCTGGCGCTGGCGCGCTTTTACGCGCAGGCGATCGACGAGAGCGGCATTGCGTTCGACATGCTGTTCGGCCCCGCCTACAAGGGCATTATCCTGGCCGCCGCCACTGCAATGATGCTCGCCGAGCGCGGCCGCAACCTGCCTTTTGCCTACAACCGCAAGGAAGCCAAAGACCACGGCGAGGGCGGCACGCTGGTGGGCGCGCCGCTCAAAGGGCGGGTGCTGATTATCGACGACGTGATTTCCGCCGGCACGTCGGTGCGCGAATCGGTGAAGCTGATTCAGGCTGCCGGTGCCGAGCCGGCTGCGGTGGCCATTGCGCTTGACCGCATGGAAAAAGGCACGGGCGAATTGTCTGCCGTACAGGAAGTCGAGCAGCAGTACGGCCTGCCGGTGGTGGCGATCGCCAATCTGCAGGATTTGTTTGCCATGCTGCAAAACAGCGGCAATGCCGAAATCAGCCGCTATTTGCCGCAGCTGACCGCCTACCGCGAGCGTTACGGCGTCGCCTGATTTTCAGGCTGCCCGGGCGCCGCTTCCGCGGGCAGCGGCAGCCTGAAACGCTTTAAAGCCACCCCAAAGCAGCCTGAAACGGCATCCGCCGCTTTCAGGCTGCTTTTTCGGGCAAAACGCGGCGCGAATTTGCGGCAAAACTGCCAAATGCCGGTGCTTTTGCCGTTTTAATACTGTAAAAACGGGGGCGGAAAAGGTAAAATCCGCGCCAGTTTTCCCACCGTTTTCCCCCGTGGAGCAACCGCCGCATGCTGATTACGCTGATTGTCGTTTTGTTTGCCGTTTTCCTGCTGTTAAGCTGGATTTACTTTTGGCAAAGCCGTGCCTGGAAGGAAGAGCTGGAGTTTTACGAGGCCGAAGCGGCGCGCCACCAGGCCGAGCCCGAACAGATGCCGCTCAATTTCCGCCAGCCGGTGAGCACGCCGCGGCTGCACGACGATCTGGCCTTTATCCTGATGGACGATGACGAGCCGCAGCAGCCGAGCCTGCTGCCTGAAGACGAAGACGCCGCTGCCGATGCCGAAACGCCCGCGCCGGCCAAACGCACCAAACCGGCCGCACCGCCCATCGAACTGCCCGCCGATCCCGAGCCGCTGCCCGCCGCCAAGCCGGCGGTCGGCGCGCAAATTATCACGCTTGACGACATTCTCAGCAGCGAAGTTCCCGCCGCTTCTGCCGGCCACCACGGTACCGACGGCTTTTTCAGGCAGCCTGAAAACTTCGCCGCCCCGCCCCGCCATACTTTTTCCGCCGCACTTTCCGAGCGCGAAACCATCAGCGACGAAGAAGCGCTGCGGCTGGTAAGGCAGGAGCAGGAGGCCGCCGGCAGCAAGCGGCCGGCGCAAACCATCGAAGCCGACGATCCGGCGGTGCAGCGGGTGCGCCGGCGCGCGCTGGAGCAGTTGGAGGAAATCCAAAACAAGCTGCCGCCGCTGCCGCAAATCCGCCGCAGCTACACGCGCGAGCCTGAAGAAATCGACTTGGAAGACATCCGCGAACGGCTAAACCGCCGCCAGAGCGCCCGCCGCGAAATCGAAGAGCCGGCGCCGCCAAGCCCGCAGCCCGACCAGGCGCTCAGCGTGATTCCCGAAGACGAAATCTGGCAAAACCTGAACAACAGCAATGCCGCCGCCTTCCGCCGTAACCGCCGTCCGGCACCGTCTTACGGCAGCTATGCGCCGCCGCGCGCCGAAGCCGTGCCGCAGCCGGCATCTTTTCAGGCTGCCGCCCAGCCCTATGCGCCGCGCGCGCCGGAGATTGTCGACAGCCCGTTTAATTTCCCGCCGCCCGCCGTCGAGCGCCTGCCCGATGCCGGCTATGCCGCCGTGCAGCCTGAAAGCGAATATCCGCCGGCCGCGCCGTTTGCCGCAGAAAGCCAGCAGTACCATTCAGCCGGCACACACGATACCGGTTGGACCGAAGCCGATTTCGAGCAGTATTACCGCGAGCAAAAGCAGCCTGAAAACCGTTTTGCCGAAAGTTTTTACGGCAACAGCGCCGGTACCAGCGGCGACACCGTCAATACCGCCTGGCTGGAGGGCTTGGAAAACCTGCCTGCCGCCGATAACGAAGCGCCCGAGTGGCAGCGCTGGCTGGAATCGGGCGAGGGCTTTGAGCACGGCGAGAGCGGCAGCAACCAGCTGCCGCCGATGAGCCTGCTGCTGCCGCCCAAGCACAATCCGGCGGCGGTGCAGAGCGAGGAAGAGCTGCTGCAAAACAGCATTACCATTGAAGAGAAGCTGGCCGAGTTCCGCGTGAAAGTGAAAGTGCTCGATGCCTATGCCGGGCCGGTGATTACCCGCTACGAAATCGAGCCCGATGTCGGTGTGCGTGGCAATTCGGTGATGAATCTGGAAAAAGACCTGGCGCGCTCGCTGGGGGTGGCCGCCATCCGCGTGGTCGAAACCATTCCCGGCAAAACCTGCATGGGGCTGGAATTGCCCAATCCTAAGCGCCAGACCATCCGCCTGCGCGAGATTTTGGAATCTTCGGTTTTCCAAGACAATCCGTCCAAGCTGGCGCTGGCGCTGGGGCAGGACACCAGCGGTGCGCCGGTAGTAACCGATTTGGCCAAAGCGCCGCATCTGTTGGTGGCCGGCACCACCGGCTCGGGCAAATCGGTGGGCGTGAACGCGATGATTCTGTCGATGCTGTTCAAAGCCCGCCCCGAAGACGTGCGCCTGATTATGATCGACCCGAAAATGCTCGAACTTTCGATCTACGAAGGCATCCCGCACCTGCTGGCGCCGGTGGTTACCGATATGAAGCTCGCCGCCAACGCGCTCAATTGGTGCGTGAACGAAATGGAAAAACGCTACCGTCTGATGAGCCATCTGGGCGTGCGCAATCTGGCCGGCTACAACGAAAAAGTTACTTCCGCCAAAGCCGCCGGCCGCCGCTATGCCAACCCCTTCAGCCTGACGCCCGACAATCCCGAATATCTGGAAAAACTGCCGGCCATCGTGGTGGTAGTGGACGAGTTTGCCGATCTGATGATGACCGCCGGCAAGAAAATCGAAGAACTGATCGCCCGTTTGGCGCAGAAAGCCCGTGCCGCCGGTATCCACCTGATACTCGCCACCCAGCGCCCCAGCGTCGATGTGATTACCGGCCTGATTAAGGCCAACATCCCCACCCGCATCGCCTTCCAAGTGTCGAGCAAGGTCGATAGCCGCACCATCATCGACCAGATGGGCGCCGAAAACTTGCTTGGCCAGGGCGATATGCTGTTTCTGCCGCCCGGCACCGGCTACCCGCAGCGCGTACACGGCGCCTTTGTTGCCGACAACGAAGTGCACGGCGTAGTCGAATACCTGAAGCAAACCGGCGAGCCCGATTATGTGGAAGACCTGCTCAACGGCGGCAGCGACGATCTGTTCGGCGCCAACCCCGCCGGCAGCGGCGGCGAGCGCGATCCGCTGTTTGACGAAGCCGTTGCCGTGCTGCTGCGCACGCAAAAGGCCAGTATTTCGTCGCTGCAGCGCCACCTGCGCGTGGGCTACAACAAGGCCGCTACGCTGTTTGACCAGCTCGAAGCCGAAGGCATCGTTTCCGCGCCCGACCACACCGGCAAGCGCACCATACTTGCCCGCAGTCCCGATTCCGAGTAGCGGCGCGGGCAGCAAAAGCAGCCTGAAAGCCTTTGCGGCTTTCAGGCTGCTTTTGCGCTTGGGCTGAGAGCGGATAAGGCAGGCAGCCTGAAATCCTGCCCGATTGCGCATCCTGCCGGAAACGGCAGCGGCCGTTTTCAGGCTGCTTTTGTCCTTTACTTGGGGTTGCCTGCCCCAAACCGGCAAGGTAAAAAAGCAGCCTGAAAGCCGAAAGCGCAATACCGGGCAAAAGGCAGCCTGAACGTTTCAGGCTGCCTTGTGTTTTTATGTTTGGGTTGTTCAGGCTGCTTCGGGACGATAAAAAGCAGCCTGAACAGCCGGCAAACGGTTTTCAGGCTGCCCGGATGTCCGGCCGGCGTGCTTGGCTTGAAATGAAAGGCAGCCTGAAGCTTTCAGGCTGCCTGTTTTGCCCTTGCCGCAGGGATTTAATGATGTCCGCAGCCGCCGCCGTGGGCTTCGCGCATGGCTTCTTCGGCCTGCTGGTCGGCGTGGTAGCTGGAGCGCACCATGGCGCCGCAGGCGGCGTTGTGAAAGCCCATTTGGTAGGCTTCTTTTTCAAACTGCTTGAACATCTCGGGGGTAACGTAGCGCAGCACCGGCAGGTGGCCGTCGGAGGGCTGCAGGTATTGGCCGATGGTGAGCATTTCGATGTTGTGCGCGCGCATGTCGCGCAGGATTTCGCGCACTTCGTCGTCGGTTTCGCCCAGGCCGACCATAATGCCGGACTTGGTGGGAACGTGGGGCATCATTTCTTTGTAGCGGCGTAAGAGTTCGAGCGAGTGTTTGTAGTCGGCACCCGGACGCGCCATTTTATACAGGCGCGGGTGGGTTTCGAGATTGTGGTTCATCACATCGGGCGGGGTTTCGGCCAGGATTTTCAGGGCGATGTCGAGCCGTCCGCGGAAATCGGGTACGAGAATTTCGATTTTGGTGGTGGGGCTGGTTTGGCGGATGGCGGTGATGCAGTCGGCAAAGTGCTGGGCGCCGCCGTCGCGCAAGTCGTCGCGGTCGACCGAAGTGATGACGACGTAGCGCAGGTTCATGGCGCGCACGGAATTGGCGAGATTCTGCGGCTCTTCGGGATCGAGCGGGTTGGGGCGGCCGTGGCCGACGGCGCAGAAGGGGCAGCGGCGGGTGCACATGTCGCCCATAATCATAAAGGTGGCGGTGCCGCGGCTGAAGCATTCGCTGATGTTGGGGCAGGCGGCTTCTTCGCAGACGGTGTGCATTTTCTGCTCGCGCAGGATGTCTTTAATCTCGAAGAATTTTTTGGGATTGGGCAGCTTGGCGCGGATCCACTCGGGCTTTTTCAGCTTCTGCTCGGGCTGGACGACTTTGATCGGGATGCGGGCGGTTTTGCTGGCGCCGGTGTGTTTGACGCCCTGGCGGTTGTCCAGGGGGTTGGTGGCTTCGGTGGAACTCATTTTGGTGTGTCTTTCGTGTGGGTTTGGGGTTTTCAGGCTGCCTGAAATGGTGCGCTCAGGGTGGTTTTCAATCGGGTTCGGGCTTGATCTGTTTTCAGGCTGCTTGAAAAACCGCCTGCCTTTGCAGATGGCCGGTGAGTTTTTCGGCCACTTCGGCAAGCTCGGGGCAGGGGTGGACAAGCTCGGCGATTTGGGTCATTTCGAGTCCGGCGTAGCCGCAGGGGTTGATGTGGCGGAAGGGTTCGAGATCCATGTTTACGTTGAGCGCCAGGCCGTGATAGACGGCGCCGTTTTTGATGCGCAGGCCGAGCGAGGCGATTTTTTTACCGGCCACATACACGCCCGGGCGTTTGGGGTCGGCGGCCGATTCGATGCCGTATTCGGCAAGGGTGGCGATAATGCTGTTTTCCAGCGCGGAAACGATGCTGCGCACGCCGGTTTTCAGGCGTTTGAAGTCGATCAGGGTATAGACGACAAGCTGGCCGGGGCCGTGGTAGGTAATCTGGCCGCCGCGATCGATCTGGACAACGGGGACGCTGGTGCCGCCGAGCAGGTGTTCGGCCTTGCCGGCCAAGCCCTGGGTGAACACCGGATCGTGCTCCACCACCCACAACTCGTCTTCGGTATCGGCGCCGCGAGCAGCGCTAAACTGCTTCATCGCTTCGAATACCGGCAGATAGGGGCGGCGCCCCAAAAAGACGGTTTTCATTACAGCACGACTTTCACCATCGGATGCGCGGTCAGGCTGCGGTAGATATTGTCCAGATGCTCTTGGTTTTCGGCCTGTACGCTGACGGTGGCGCTGACATAGTTACCCTTGCTGCTGGGGCGGGTTTGGATGTGTTCGTCGGCGGTATCGGGCGCGTGTTCGCGCACGGTTTTGAGAATTTCGCTGTTGAAATCGGGATGTTGCTCGCCCATCACTTTGATCGGGAAGCGGCAGGGGAAGTCGATTAGCGGTTTTTGTTCTTGCTCGCTCATGTGTGCGTCCTTAAAAAACAGGGCGGCATTTTAGCGCAAAGGCTTTGTGCTTCCAATGCCTTTGCTATAATCGCGCGTTTTCTCCCAGCCGCTTTCAGGCAGCCTGAAAGCCCGTTTTCCAACCCACAAGGCAGACTCTATGGCAATCCAATGGTTTCCGGGACACATGAACAAGGCGAAAAAAGCGATTGCCGAACGCCTGAAAAGCGTGGACATGGTGGTCGAAATGCTCGACGCGCGCATGCCCGCTTCCAGCGAAAACCCACTGCTGGCGCAACTCGCGCGCGGCAAGCCAAAGCTGAAAATTTTAAACAAACAAGACCTGGCAGACCCTGAGCGCACCGCCGTCTGGCTCGAATACTTCAACAGCCGTGAAGAAACCCGCTCGATTGCGCTCGATGCGTCCGAGCGCCAAGCCGCGCAGAAACTGATCGCCGCCAGCAGGGCTCTGGTGCCCCACCGCAGCGGCATCGACAAACCCCTGCGCGTGCTCATCTGCGGCATCCCCAACGTCGGCAAATCCACCCTGATCAACGCCATGCTCGGCAAAAAGTCCGCAAAAACCGGCAACGAACCGGGCATCACCAAAGCCGAGCAGCGCCTGCTCTTGGCCGATGATTTCTGGCTTTACGACACCCCCGGCATGCTGTGGCCGAAAATCATCGTTGAAGAAGGCGGCTACAATCTTGCCGCCGGCGGCGCCATCGGCCGCAACGCGCTCGATGAAGAAGAAGTCGCGCTCGAACTTTTAGACTACCTGCGCCGCCATTACCTGCCGCTTTTGCAGGCACGCTACGGCGCCGACAAAGACCCGTCCAGCCACTGGCAGGACGACCAATGGCTCGAATGGGTGGCAAAAAAACGCGGCGCCCTGATGGGCGGCGGCCGTCCCAACTACCAAAAAGCCGCCGAACTGGTGCTCACCGATTTTCGCGACGGTCAAATCGGCCGCATCACCCTGGAAACTCCGCAGCAATGGGAAACCTGGCTGAAAAAAGCCCGCCAGCGCGAAGCCGAACTCAAAGCCCAACGCGAAGCGCGCAAAGCCGAGCGCAAAGGGCAGGCAGCGCCCAAGCCGCAACAGTCACCGCAAGATATGGAAGACTGAGCGCTTTCAGGCAGCCTGAAAACCGTTTTGTAAGAAAGGCAAAAAACCATGCCCTTTACCGACCAAGAAACCCAAGCCCTGCTCGCGCAAAAGGGCGTCGGCAAAACCGTCATCCGGCGTTTGCACGAAATGGGTTTGGACAGTCCCGCCAAACTTGCCGCCGCCGATGTTGCCGATATTTTGGCGCAGGGCGCGGCGCTAACCGGCTCGAGCTGCTGGAAAAACAGCCCGCAGGCGCGCGCCGCCGTTCAGGCTGCCGTTGCTTGGGCGCAGCATTACTGCCGCGACGCCCAAGCCGAAGTTTAGGCAGCCTGAAACCCCAATCCGCCCGAAACCGCCAAACAATGAATACCACCGAACTTGCCGTAATCTTCCTGCCCGCCGGCGTGATGCTGCTGGCTGCCGCCGCGCTGTGGCAGGTTTATGTGGTGCTCAGCGAAAGCTACACCCTGAACCGCTTTAAAGACCGCCAGCTGCTGCTGCCGGCGCTGGCGATGTTTTTCAGCTTCAGCCTGGCCGTGTACTGGCTGTGCCCCAATTCCCGCCGCAAAGGGCGCTGGTTCTTGCTCGCCGGCCTGAGCGGCACGCTGCTTTACGGCCTGGGAATGTGGTGGCTGCGCCCCTATCTGCCCCGCTGAAGCGCCCGATATCACACACACAAGGAACTCAAATGAGCGACCAAACCCTAGACCTGACCGGCCTGCGCTGCCCGCTGCCGATCCTACGCGCCAAAAAAGCGCTGGCCGCCGCCGCCGGCGGCAGCGTGATTACCGTACTCGCCACCGATCCCGGTGCCCCCGGCGATTTCGCCGCCTTCTGCCGCCACACCGGCCACGAGCTGCTGTCGTCCGAAACGCTGGAAAACGGCGTATTCCAAATGGTGATCCGCCGCAAGGCAGCCTGAAAACCGGAAACCGGCAAACAAACGGTGCGCGGGGCGCACCCTACCGCCGAAACTCCCAAAACAGCCCCGCCGTAGGGTGCGCACCGCGCACCAAAAACCCAAAACAAAAAAGCAGCCTGAAACTCCGTTTCCACACTTTTCAGGCTGCCCGAACCCACCAACTACCAAGAACCCGCCAAGAAACCCCAAACCATGCAAACCCTAACCATTACCCGCCCCGACGATTTCCATCTCCATGTGCGCGACGGCGCCGCGCTCAAGTCCGTCGTGCCTTTCAGCGCCCGCCAGATGGGGCGCGCGCTGGTGATGCCCAATCTCAAGCCGCCGGTGGCCACCGTGGCGCAGGCGCTCGACTATAAGCGCCAAATCGAAGCCGCTATTCCCGCCGGCAGCCGCTTCACGCCGCTGATGTCGCTCTATCTTACCGACAACACCAGCCGCGATACCGTGCGCCAAGCCAAAGCCGCCGGCATCGCCGCGTTCAAACTCTATCCCGCCGGCGCCACCACCAATTCCGATTCCGGCGTCAGCGATCTGTTCAAACTGCTGCCGGTATTGGAAGAAATCGCCGCGCAGGATATGCGCTTTCTGGTGCACGGCGAAGTAACCGACCCCGCTATCGATATTTTCGACCGCGAAGCCGTGTTTATCGAGCGCGTGCTGCAGCCGGTGATGCGCGAGCTGCCCGAACTGAAAACCGTGTTCGAGCACATCACCACCGCCGAAGCCGCCGCGCTGGTGAGCGCAGCGGGCGACAATCTGGCCGCCACCGTAACCCCGCAGCATCTGATGTTCAACCGCAACCACCTGCTGGTCGGCGGCGTGCGCCCGCATTTTTACTGTCTGCCGATTATCAAGCGCGAAAGCCACCGCCGCGCCCTGATTGATGCCGTTACCGGTGCGCAGTCCCACAAATTCTTTCTCGGCACCGATTCCGCGCCGCACCCGCGCGGCGCCAAAGAAAACGCCTGCGGCTGCGCCGGTATGTTCAGCGCCGCCAACGCCATCGAAATCTACGCCCAGATTTTCGAAAACGCCGGCGCGCTCGACAAACTCGAAGCCTTTGCGTCGCACAACGGCGCCCGCTTCTACGGCCTGCCGCGCAACAGCGACACCATCACTCTGGTCAAACAGCCCCAGCGCGTACCCGAATCTTTCGCTTTTGGCGAGAGCGAAGTGGTGCCGATGCTCGCCGGCGAAGAGCTGGCGTGGTCGCTGCAAGGCTGATCGCCGAGCGGTTTAATCAAGATACAAAAAAAGCAGCCTGAAAGGTTTTCAGGCTGCTTTTGGTATGCGGCACCCCGTTTTCAGGCTGCTTGGGGTAGGGGAGACCGGTACGGGCGGGCGATACGCATCAGACAATTTTAAAAAACAGCAAGATGCCCATTGCCGCCAAGATCACCGTCCAATAACGGTTTGGGATAAAAAACAGGAAAGAAGCATCGGAAACAAATAAGCGGCTCAGCACGAAATTGAATCCCGCCGCGAATACGAAGCCCACGCTGTCCATTTGCGCCGCCGACGAAAAATAAATATGGGCAGCCAGCATTTGAGCCGCCACCCTGCCGGCCAGCATGCCCAGCCCCATCGCCAAAACCACCAGCAAACCTTTGCCGCTCCAGATAATCATCCTTACCGCTTCCTTTGAAAAAGCGCGGATTCTACTTTAAAGCCTTTCTAGGGTGCTGCGTAATCCTGTAGTTGTTGGTAATCGGCACCTGTGCGGATATAAAGGCTTGACAGCCGGCCGCCAAACGGCAAAAGGCCGGCAAAAACGGCTCCGGCTCCGGCATGATTCATCAGTTGGTAAACCTTAACAGATAACCATTGGGGTCTTGGATAAGAAATTCGACCGGCTCTGCTACGATGCCGCCTTGGATTTCATAAGAGCTTCTTGTCAGCTCCCGATAAATCGCTATCTGCTCCTTTTTCACCGTTTCATAGAGCGCTTCAACATTGTCGGTGGCGATGGAAAAATTGATTCCCCGCCCTAAGGGATAGTCCAATTCGCCGGTATTCCAGCCCTTGTCATGGATTTGCTCAAACATAAACTGGCTGCCTTGGAAAGACATAAAAACAAACTTGTCTGCTTTGCGTTCATATTCTGTTTTGAAACCCAGTTTTTCATAAAAGTCTTTTGTTTGCTGGATATCAAATACAGAAAGTTCCGGGATCAGTTCTTTAAATTCCATAGCGGTTTTCCGTTGGTTTAAATCTGTTTGCAGCAGGCAGCCTGAAACCATTTTCAGGCTGCTTTTGCTGCTTGGAATGCTTTATTTGCCCGTTTCAGGCTGCGCGAATAGGGCGGGCAGGCCGCGCGGGTGTTGCTGCCAGCGGCTGTGTTTGGCTTGCAGCGCCTGTTCGAGCGCAAGGCGGGCGTGTGCGGGGTTCAGGCTGCCGCACAGGAAGATGTCGGCGGCGGCGTAGTGGTGTTCCGGCCAGGTGTGGATGCTGATGTGCGATTCGGCCAGCAGCAGCACGCCGGTGATGCCGCCGTGGCCGCCGAAGCGGTGGAAATGGGCGGAAAGTATGCACGCGCCGGCTTGGCGGGCGGCCTGTTCCATGGCGCTTTGCAGTTTGGCGGCGTCGCGCAGCGGCTCGGGCGGGCAGCCGTACAGGTCAAGCAGGCCGTGGCTGCCGATGGCGGCACTCATTTGTGGCCGCTTCCGCCGAAGCCGCCAAAGCCGCCTTGTCCGGGCAGGCGGGTGCGGGGGACGCTGCTTTTGCCGCTGGAAAAGGCGGCGCTGTAGTTAAACAGGGTGGCAAAGGCGATGGCGGCAAGGGCGATCAGGGTGTAGGCGGTTTTGTTCATGGCGGGTTGCTCGGATGGTTGGGGGCGGAAGGCGGCTGCGGCGGAATTTTCGCAGGCACAGCCGGCGCAGGCATGATGTTAAACCGCTTTTCAGGCAGCCTGAAAGGGGGAAACGGCTTTTCAGGCTGCCTGCGGTTTAGACGGTATGCTTGTGCAGCCGGGCAAGCTGCGCGGGCAGCTGCGCGCGGATTTGCGCCAGCCGCGCCTGGGTGATGGCGTTTTGGATGTCCTGCGGCCGGCCGGTATGGGCAGCGGCGATGGCGGCGGTGTCGATATCGCGGGCGGCATCGAGCATCGCCAGCCAGAAAGCGCGCTGGGGGTAGGGCGTGTGTTCGCGGCCGAGCCGGCCTTGCTGGTCGGCCTGGCAGACGGCAAGCGCGGCGGCAAAACGTTCGGGGTGGCGCAGGGCGTCGGCGGCGTTCAGCACGTCGAGTACGGCGCGCGGGCGGCGGATGTCGCTGGCGCGGTGCAGGCGGATGTGCAGACGGCATACCAATTCGGCCAGCTCGGCGCAGGCTTTGGGCACGCGATAGCGGCGGCTGACGGCGCGCACCGGTTCGATGCCGGCGCTGTCATGGCCGATGTGGCGCGGCAGCATATCGGCGGGGGTGAGCGCTTTGCCCAAATCGTGCAGCAGCGCGGCATAGCGCTCGGGCAGCCCCAGATTCATGGCGGCGGCGCGCTCAAGCACCAGCAGGGTGTGTTCGCCGCTGTCGATTTCGGGATGGAAGTCCGCCCGCTGCGGTACGCCGAACAGGGCATCGACTTCGGGCAGCAGCACTTTGAGCGCGCCGCTTTGGCGCAGAATGTCGATCATCTTGCGCGGATGCGGTTCCATCAGGCCGCGCGACAACTCCTGCCACACGCGCTCGGCCACCAGTGCTTCGGCTTCGCCGTTATCAACCATCTGCCGCATCAGCGCCAGCGTTTCGGGGGCGACGGCAAAACCGTAGCGGGCGGCAAAACGGGCGGTGCGCAGTATCCGCACCGAGTCTTCGGCAAAGGCGGGGCTGACGTGGCGCAGAATGCCGTTTTTCAGGTCTTCGGCACCGCCGTAGGGGTCGATCAGACGGCCGTCGTTATCCTGCGCCATGGCGTTGATGGTCAGGTCGCGCCGCTGCAGGTCTTGTTCGAGCGTAACGTCTTTGTCGGCGTGGAAGCTGAAGCCGGCATAGCCTTTGGCAGTTTTGCGCTCGGTGCGCGCCAGCGCGTATTCTTCGCGGGTTTCGGGGTGCAGGAAAACGGGAAAGTCTTTGCCCACCGGCTTGAAGCCGCGATCGAGCATGGTTGGGACGTCGGCGCCGACCACCACCCAGTCGCGGTCTTCGACCGGCCGGTCGAGCAGGGCGTCGCGCACGGCGCCGCCGACAAGATAGGTTTGCATGGGCGGATGTCTTTCGGGTGGGCTTTCAGGCTGCTTTTGCATTGGGACGATGGTGCGCGGTGCGCAACCTACGGGTTTCGGACTACTTTTGGGTTTCAGGCAGCCTGAAAACTTTTGCCATGCCCGTGCCGGTTTATTTGCGTTGCGGTAGCAGGCGGGGTTTTCAGGCTGCTTTTTATTTGGGATGGTGCGCGGTGCGCATCCTACGGACTTTCAGGCTGCTTTTGGGTTTTCAGGCAGCCTGAAAACGGCGGCAGACGGGGTTTACAGGCGGTCGATCAGTTGGCGCACGGCATCGAGTGCGGGGTGGCTGCCGTCGCGCTCCGGGGCGAGCACGCCACACAAATGGGCGTAGGCCATACCCAGCTCGCGGGCGAGTATGGCTTCGGGCATGGCGGTCATGCCGTACACGTCGGCGCCGTCCTGGCGCATGCGGCGGGCTTCGGCGGCGGTGGGCAGCCGCGCGCCCTGCACGCAGGCGTAAACCGCCGCTTCGTGCGCCGGCATACCGCTTTGGCGGATCAGGGCGAGCAGCTCGTCGCGCAGGGCGTGGTCGTAGGGGTGGGTGAAATCGGTGTAGGCGTTTTCCAGCGTGCCGCGTTCGACAAAGCTGCTTTCGCGGCTGTGGGTGTAGTCGATCAGATCGTGCGGCAGCAGCAGTTCGCCGGCGCTGAAGCCGTCGTGCAGCGGGCGCACGGCGGATACCGACACGATGCGGCGCACGCCGATGCTGTGCAGCGCCCAGATATTGGCGCGGTAGTTGATCAGCTGCGGGGCGATGGTGTTGTTCAGGCCGTGTCGGCAGAGAAACACCACCGGCCGGCCGCCGACTTCGCCTTCCAAAAGCGGGGCGCTGGGCTGGCCGTAGGGGGTGCGGACGATGCGCCGCGCGCCGGTGTGCCATTGCGGCAGCCGCGCCAGACTGGCGCTGCCGATAACTGCGAGTGTGTTCATGGGCAATCCTGTGCGCCGCCGGAGCAGGGCGCGTATGCGGAAAAAGGGAAAACAGGCAGCCTGAAAGCCGTTTTTGCCGTTTCAGGCTGCCTGCGGGGTGGCGGCAAGGGCGTTGCTGCCGCCTGCCGGCTTTCAGCCGTGCTGTTGGAGAAAATTGGCGAGCATGTCGTGGCCGTGTTCGGTGAGCAGCCCTTCGGGGTGGAACTGCACGCCTTCGATGGCGAAGTCTTTGTGGCGCACGCCCATGATTTCGTTATCTTCTGTCCATGCGGTGATTTCCAGGCAGTCGGGCAGGGTGTCGCGCTCGATGACCAGGCTGTGGTAGCGCGTGCATTGCACGGGATTGGGCAGGCCGGCAAACATGCCGCTGCCGTGATGAAATACCGGCGAGGTTTTGCCGTGCATCAGCGTTTTGGCGCGCACCACGCGGCCGCCGAAGGCTTCGCCGATGGTCTGGTGGCCGAGGCAGACGCCGAGTATCGGCAGTTTGCCGGCAAAATGGCGCATCGCCGCCACCGAAATGCCGGCTTCTTTGGGCGAACAGGGGCCGGGGCCGATCAGCAGGTATTGCGGCGCGAGTGCGGCGATTTCGTCGAGCGTGATGTCGTCGTTACGGCGCACCTGCACGTCTTGGCCGAGTTCGGCAAGGTATTGGACGATGTTGTAGGTGAAGGAGTCGTAGTTGTCGATGAATAGTAACATGGGAATCTTTCGGCAGGAGCGGGCATTATATGCGCGAGGGGTAGCCTGAAACAGGTTTGATGGTGCGGCAAAGGCAGCCTGAAACGGTTTTCAGGCTGCCTTTGCGTGCCTTGCGGCGGCCGGAGGGTTTCAGGCTGCTTATTTCCAGTAGCGCCACCACGGGGTGTCTTTGGCCGACCATTCTTTTTTTAGATAGGGGCTTTCGGGGAAGTTGGTTTCCAGCACGCGGCGGGTGTCGCCGGCCAGCTGGGTGTTGCCCATTTTCTGGTAGCTGTAAACCATAATCGCCAGCGCTTCTTCCACATAGCGGGTGTTTTGGAAGTTTTGCAGCACTTTTTGCGCGCGGTTGTTGGCGGCGACATAGGCGCCGCGTTTGGCGTAGTGGCGGGCGATGGCGATTTCGTTGCCGCCCAAGGCATCCACCAGCTGCGCCATGCGCTTGCGGGCGTCGTCGGCGTATTTGCTGGTGGGGTAGCGGGTAACCAGCTCGTTAAAGGCGCGGTAGGCGTTGCGGTTGGCCTGCGGGTCGCGGTCGGACCAGTCTTGCGAGGCCAGTTTGTTCAGGAAAGACTGGTCTTCGCCAAACAATACCAGCCCGCGCAGATAGAGGGCGTAGTCCATATTGACGCTGCCGGGGAAGTTGTTTTCAAAGCGGGTCAGGGTGTTGAGCGCTTTGGCCGGCTCTTCGTTTTTGTATTGCGCGTAGGCGGTTTCCAGCAGCGACTGCTCGACGTAGCGGCCTTCGGGCTGGCGGGAGATGAGCTGTTCATACAGCGCGGAGGCTCGCGTATAATTGCCGGAATTCAATTCTTCGCGCGCCTCGTTGTACAGGCGGTCGGACGACCAGCCCTGCGTGGCCTGCGCTTCTTTGTCAACAGTGGCCTTGTTGTTGCCCGAACCCGCGCAGGCGGAAAGGGCGGCGGCCACGGAAATCATAAGCAGAAATTTTTTCATGGATAACTTTCCCTTTGAAAACGGCGCGGATTATAACGATGATTTGCCGTTTCAGGCAGCCCAAATTGAACAAAAGCCGGTAAAACTGGCCGTGCCGCTGGATTTGGCGGGCAGCCGGCTGGATGCGGCGCTGGCCAAACTGCTGCCCGATTACTCGCGCAGCCGTCTTTCAGGCTGGATTAAAGACGGCGCGGTCAGCCTAAACGGCAAGCCGGCTTCGCCCAAAGACAAACTGATCGGTGGCGAAGAAATCGAAGTGCGCCCGCAGCTGGACGAAGAAACGCTGGCCTTTGCCCCCGAAGCGATGGCGCTGGACATTGTGTATGAAGACGACAGCGTGATCGTGCTCAACAAGCCGGCCGGTCTGGTGGTGCATCCGGCGGCGGGCAACTGGTCGGGCACGCTGCTCAACGGCCTGTTGGCGCATTGTCCCGCGCTCGCGCAGGTGCCGCGCGCCGGCATCGTCCACCGGCTCGACAAAGACACCAGCGGCCTGATGGTGGTGGCCAAAACCCTGCCGGCGCAAAACCATCTGGTGCAGCAGCTGCAAAACCGCAGCGTCAAGCGTATTTACCGCGCGGTGGCCGACGGCATCGTGCCCTTTGACGGCAAAATCGACGCCGCCATCGGCCGCGACCCGCACAACCGCCTGAAAATGGCGGTGGTCAAATTCGGCGGCAAAGAAGCCGTTACCCACATCAAAGTGCTGGAGCGCTACCGCGACCACAGCTATATCGAATGCGCGCTGGAAACCGGCCGCACCCACCAAATCCGCGTGCACATGCGCGAAGCGCGCCATCCGCTGGCCGGCGATGCGGTGTACGGCAACCCGCGCCATCCCTGTTCCGAAGTGGTCAGGCAGCAGATCAAGGGCTTGAACGGCCGCCAGGCGCTGCATGCCTACCGCCTGAGCTTTGTCCACCCGCAAAGCGGCGAGACCCTGCAGTTTGAAGCGCCGCTGCCCGAAGACATCTATTCGCTGCTCTCGGTGCTGCGTTTGGAAAGCGGACTCGATTCGCCGCTGGCCGCCCAGGCCGAATGGCAGGACAAATTCGAAGATGACGACGATTGGGACGACGACGATTACGACGTTGAAATCATCTACGCCAAAGAATAGCAGCAGGCAGCCTGAAAGCCGGTTTTCGGTTTTTCAGGCTGCTTGGGGGCAGTTTTCCCTGATTTTGCGCGGCACGGATGCTTGGAAAATTTTTAAACCGGAGACGAAATGGTTAAGGTATATGCTCTGCTGAGTTTGTTGGGTGCTTTACTTCCTTTAATCCCGTTTGGCTTGTTTCTTGTGGCGCATGGGTTTGATGTAGGTTTGTTTTTTGATGAATTGTTTTACAGCCATATCAGCACCTTTTTTGCCTTTGATGTAATCGTATCGGCGCTGGTTTTTATTGCTTTCGCGGTGTCGGAATCCTTAAAGGCAGGCAAAGCATGGATGATGTGGTCTGTTTTGGGCTTGGTAATCGGCGTCTCTTTCGCACTTCCACTGTTTTTGCTTTTTCGTGAGATGGCTGCCAATGGAAAAGCAGCCTGAAAGCTGGTTTTGGGCTTTTCAGGCTGCTTTTTGCGGCACAAGGCAGCCTGAAAATAAAGTCTGCCTACCCATCACTTATTCGGAGAACTCGAATGGACTTTCTTTTCCCGATCGCTATCGTTGCATTTGTCCTGTTTTACTGGCGCAGCGCCTACATCGTCTGCAAGCGCGAGATACCGCTTAACTCGATTGGGGATTTTTTGGCGAAAAACTGGCAGTGCAACCAGATTATTTGGGGAATTCTGCTTGGCCGCGCCAAATACAAAAACGTGCCGCGGGATTTTCATTTTTATTGGATCAAATACGTCGGCTTATGCTACCTGCTGTTTTTTGCCTCAATGTTTATTTTTGTGTTTTTTTACAACCTGTTTGGATAAACCATGCACATTAACCACCGCCCCATCGGCTCCGGCCATCCGCCCTACATCATTGCCGAGATGTCTGCCAACCACAACGGCAGCCTGCAAACCGCTTTTCGCATTATCGACGAAGCCAAAAAGGCCGGCGCCGATGCCGTGAAAATCCAGAGTTACACCGCCGACACCATCACCCTGCCGTGCGAGAGCGAAGACTTTATGATCCGCGGCGGGTTGTGGGACGGCCAGTCGCTGTACCAGCTGTACCAAAAAGCCCATATGCCCTGGGAGTGGCACCAGCCGCTGTTTGATTACGCCCGCGCCGCCGGCATTACCCTGTTTAGTTCGCCCTTTGACGAAAGCGCGGTCGAACTTTTGGAAAGCCTGGACGCGCCGGCCTACAAAATCGCTTCTTTTGAAGCCGTCGATCTGCCGCTGATCCGCCGCGCCGCGCAAACCGGCAAACCGCTGATTATTTCCACCGGCATGGCCGATGCCGAAGAAATCGCCGAAGCGGTGGATGCCGCCCGCAGCGCCGGCTGCCGCGAGCTGGCGCTGCTGCACTGCGTGAGCGGCTATCCCGCGCCCGCCGCCGACTACAATCTGCGCACCCTGCCGGATATGGCGCAGCGTTTCAGGCTACCTGCCGGCCTGTCCGACCATACGCTGGACAACACCACCGCCGTTGCCGCCGTGGCGCTGGGCGCCTGCATTATCGAAAAACACTTTACGCTCGACAGAAACGGCGGCGGCCCCGACGACAGCTTTTCGTTGGAGCCGGACGGGCTGGCGGCGCTGTGCCGCGACAGCCGTACCGCCTGGCAGGCACTCGGCGCGGTGGACTACGGTTTGAAGTCCAGCGAGCAGGGCAACATCAAATTCCGCCGCTCGCTGTATTTCGTGCGCGATATGCCGGCGGGCGAAACAATCGACGCCGGCGCCATCCGCAGCGTGCGCCCGGGCTACGGTCTGGCGCCCAAGCATTTTGACGCGCTGCTGGGCAAAACGCTCAAGCGCGCGGTCTCTGCCTGCACGCCGGTTTCGTGGGACGATTTTGCCGATTAAGTTCTCTGCCGACACCCAAAAGCAGCCTGAAAGCCGAAACGGGGCTTTCAGGCTGCTTTTTTCCTGACGTTTGCCGTTTCAGGCTGCCTGATAGCGGCATTAACATAAAACAAACCTTGCTTTGCAAATCTTGAAAATCGGCAGCCAATCCAGTATAACGATTCGCCGTTCGAAATTGCTTTCAATCGCAAACCGATGGTTTAACAAGAAAAACCTTAAAGAAGGAGTAGAGTATTTATGAATCCGATGTATATTACCTTCGCAATCTATCTGATCGCGGTGCTGCTGATCGGTCTGGCAGCTTATTTCTCCACCCGCAATTTCGACGACTACATTCTCGACGGCCGCAGTCTCGGCCCCTTCGTTACCGCCATGTCGGCGGGTGCGTCCGATATGTCGGGCTGGCTTTTGATGGGTCTGCCCGGCGCGATTTACCTGAGCGGCCTGAGCGAAGCCTGGATCACCATCGGCCTGACCGTCGGCGGCTGTTGGTGGCCGGCCGCCTGCGCGTGCACACCGAGCATGCCAACAACGCGCTGACGCTGCCGGACTATTTCTTCCACCGCTTCGGCGCCGGCGGCCATCTGATGAAGGTGGTTTCGGCCGTGATTATTCTGTTTTTCTTCACCTTTTCTTCACCATTTACTGCGCTTCGGGCATTGTGGCGGGGGCAACCCTGTTCCAAAGCCTGTTTGAAGGCATGACTTACAACCAGGCCATGTGGCCGGGCGCGGGCGCGACCATCGTCTATACCTTCCTCGGCGGCTTTTTGGCCGTAAGCTGGACGGACACCCTGCAGGCTTCGCTGATGATTTTCGCCCTGATTCTGACGCGGTGATGGTGTATCTGGGCTTGGGCGGCGCCGAGCAGATGTCCGTCGCCATTCAGGGTGTGGCCGCCGAAACCGGCAAACAATACGGTAGCCTGCTGGCGGGTACGACTTTCGTCGGCATCGTTTCCACCGCCGCCTGGGGCTTGGGCTACTTCGGCCAGCCGCACATTCTGGCGCGCTTTATGGCGGCCGAAAGCGCCAAATCGCTGGTATCCGCCCGCCGCATCGGCATGACTTGGATGATTCTGTGCCTGGGCGGCGCGGTGGCCGTCGGCTATTTCGGCATCGCCCACTTTGCCGCCAATCCGGCCGATGTGGCCGCAATGAAAGGCAACCACGAGCGCGTGTTTATCGCCCTGTCCACCCTGCTGTTTAACCCGTGGATTGCCGGCGTGATTCTGAGCGCGATTCTGGCGGCGGTGATGTCCACCCTCTCGTGCCAGCTTTTGGTGTGCTCCAGCGCGATTACCGAAGACTTCTACAAAGGCTTTCTGCGTAAAAACGCCCCGCAATCCGAACTGGTGTGGGTCGGCCGCCTGATGGTGCTGGCGATTGCCGTGATTTCCATCCTGATTGCTTCCGACCCCGAAAGCAAAGTGCTGGGACTGGTGTCCTACGCCTGGGCAGGTTTTGGCGCCGCCTTCGGGCCGGTGGTGATTTTGTCGGTATTCTGGAAACGCATCACCGCCGCCGGCGCGCTGGCCGGCATGGTGGCCGGCGCCGTTACCGTGGTGCTGTGGGCCGAGTTCGTCAAAAAACCCGCGCTCGCCGCCGGCCAAAACGGCTGGACTACCGTGTACGAAATCGTCCCCGGCTTTATCGCCTGTGCCTTGGTGGCTGTGCTGGTGTCGCTGGCCGACAAAGTGCCGTCCAAAGAAGTGCAGGAGCGCTTTGCCAAAGCCGATGCCGATTACCGCGCGGCGAAATAACGTTTTCAGGCTGCCTCGGCTTCGAGAGAAAGCAGCCTGAAAACCAAAACAACAGCCGCCCGCATCATATTGCGGGCGGCTGTTGCCGTATTTAAGGCAGCCTGAAAGCGGGAAAACCGACTTTCAGGCTGCTTTTTCCGCTTGGCTTTCAGGCTGCCTGAAAGGGCGTTTAGCCGCCGTGGCAGGCTTCGTAGAGCGGGGCGAGGGCGCGGATATTGGCGGCAATCCACGGTGCGGGGTCGCTGCCGTCGAGACGGTCTTTTTCGATGTGGCGGCCGATGCAGAAAAAGTCGTCCTTGTCTTGCAGCTGCAGATAGCCGGCGTCGCGCTCGGCGAGTGTTTGGTAGTCGGCGTATTCGCTCTCGGCGCCGTGCCAGATGTCGAAAGCGGCAAAGGCGCTGCGATCGAGGGTATCCAGCCAGCGGTTGTAGTCGGGTAGGGCGATGGGGGATTTGCCGGCTTTGTAGCAGTGCCAATCGAGGCTGACGCTTAAGCGGCGGCGGTTGAGCAGGATGGAGAAAATGGCGGCGGAATCGGCGTATTGGGCGTATTTGAAGTAGGCGAAAAAGTGGGCGCGCACCTGCCAGCCGTTGCACCAGCGCTCGATGTGCGGCGGGGCGAACGGGGCGCCGAGATCGTCGGCCACGCGCAAAATCAGCGCCTGCCAGTCCTGCCAGGCGGCTTTGTAGTCGGCTTTGATTTTGGGAATGGTTTCGGGGCAGTATTTTTTCAGCTGGGCAAACTGGAAAAACGGGCGCTCAAACAGCGCGCAGTGCTCGGGTGTCAGCATGATGTCGGTCAAATGTAAAGAAAATCAGGAAGCGGATTATAGCGCCGCAGCGTGTGTTTGTGGTGCAGGCAGCCTGAAAGCGGCAATGGCTTGCTTGACGCCTTAACCAATCTTAACCATAAAATTAGTTATGGTATAACAATGTTTAATTGCGGATATGTTTCAAAAGAAAATACTGGTGTTGTCGCTGTTGTCGGTAAGCGCTTGGGCGTGGGCAGACGAGGGCGGCGACGGTCAAACCCTGCAGCAGGTTACCGTCAGCGGCAAACGCAAAGCCGTGCAAACCCTGCCTTTGGGCAGCGGACGCAAGGCCAGCGATGTGGTGATCGACGGCGAAAAATTCCATGCGCGCTCGGCCACGCTGGGCAACGCTTTGGCGGGCGAGAGCGGGGTGCACAGCAATCCTTTCGGCGGCGGCGTGAGTGCGCCGGTGATACGCGGGCAGGAGGGCGTGCGGGTGAAAATGCTGCAAAACGGCTCGGACGTGGTGGATATGTCGGCGATTTCGCCCGATCACGTCGTAGCCGCCGATACCTTGCTAGCCAAACAGGTCGAACTGGTGCGCGGTACGCCGACGCTGCTTTATGCTTCGGCATCGCCACGCCGGCGTGGTCAACGTGGCCGACGGGCGCATTCCCGAAAAGCAGCCTGAAAACGGCATCGAGGGCGAAATGCTGGTGCGCGCCGATTCCGCCAGCAAAGAGCGCACCGCCACGGCGGGCATCACGCTCGGCGTGGGCGACCATCTGGCGCTGCGGCTGGAAGGTTTGAGCCGTAAATCGGATTTGTACAAAGTGCCCGGCGTGAAGCTCGAAGAAACCGTGTACCGCCTGCCCGATTCCAACAACAAATCCCACGTCGGCACAGTCGGCCTGTCGTATGTCGGCGAAAAAGGCTATCTCGGCGCGGCCTACAGCTACCGCAACGACGATTACGGCGTAGTCGGCCACAACCATATGTACGACCCGTGCAGCGCCCATATTTTCGACCCCGAAAACCGCAAGTACTACCAAAACCGCGATTATCTGCTGATGTATCCGCACCTGATGGACGACAGCGATTTGAAACGCGAGCTGCATTTTCACTGCGGCACGCCGCACGAAGAAAACCAGCCGCGAAGCCACGACAACATCTACGGCCACCACCACGACCACAGCAGCCCCGGCCCGCAAATCGCCCTGTTTTCCCGCCGCCTCGATTTGCGCGGCGAATGGCGCCAACCCTTTGCTTGGCTGGACAAAATCAAAATCAGCGCCGCCCGCGCCGACTATCGCCACGACGAGCTCAACGACGGCAAGTTTTACACCGACCCCTACTACCCTGAAGACAAGCAGCGCCGAAGCGCCGACACTGCCGCCCAGGCAAAGGTTGCCCCGACACCGTGTTTGCCAACAAAGGGCTGAACACCCGCATCGAGTTCTACCACGCCCCAATCGCAGGCCGGCTGAAAGGCGTATTCGGCGCGCAGTAGTAAACGCAAAAAAGCAGCGCTGGCCGCCTGTATGCCGTACCCGTGCCCGAAGATTCCACGCGCGGCTACCACCTGGTCAATGCAGGCATCCGCTACAAAAACCGCATCGGCAAAGCCGACTACACCCTCTCGCTCGACGGCAACAACCTGCTGAACCAAAAAATCTACATCCACAACTCCTACCTGCCTTATGTACCGCAGATGGGGTGCAACTTTATCTTTGCCGTAAATGTGAAGTTTTAAACCCCGCCCGCAGGCAGCCTGAAAGCACAAAAAACGCTTTCAGGCTGCTTTTTTGGGGGCGGTGCTTCGGCTGCCATCGGACGGATTGCCGCATCCGGCAGCCGCGTCCAAACGGCCACCAAGCAGCCTGAAACCAAACTTTCAGGCATATAGGACAAAAAAGGTGCTATTTTCGAGAACCAGTCTGCTATAGGACAAAAAAGGTGCTACTCATCACTAGAGATAGAGAAATAATCTTTAATAAAGATAACCTTATTTTCCATCTGCATGCCGTGATGGCACTCCAAATGCCGCTTTAATCCGGCAAATGCCCCATCAAGCAGATTGGTGGTGTTTGGGATGCTCAAATCGGGATGCTCTTCAAACACAAATAGGTTGCCCATGTTCCGTTTCAGGCTGAAATATGCGCTGCGTAGTCTTGGGTGGGTGTAGTGGGATTTGCCCGTTTCGGGGTTCTTCGTGCGTTCGTTGAAGAAGTCTTTGTGCCGTTCGAACCATGCTTTCAGGCCGCTTTCAAAGCCGGCTCTGCGGCTGTTTTTCAGCGTCAGTGCCAAGTGCCGCAGCTCTTGCCCCGCAGCTGTTTGCGGGTTGCGTGCCAGGTAGCGGCCGACGGTTTTGACTTGGTGGAAATGGCAAA